>CAZCZK010000303.1:0-1512 GCA_964503195.1 uncultured Methanoregula sp. | reverse complement strand
CGGCAGAGATCTTCCGGGAGCTCTGGGTGAGGGGGCCGGACCGGCACTGGTTCCGTTATCTCGTGCTGCCGGAGTCGGTGGAGGCGATGGATGGCTGGGATGTGCCGGAGGACGGGAAGGAGACGGGGAAGGAGAGACCGGTGAAACAGGAAGACCCGGCTGAGCCGGTGAAGGACGACGGGACCGGAAACGGGGATTTAACGGAGGCCGGGCTCAAACCGGAGGACCCGGCTGAGCCGGACAACCGGGCTGGCGGGGATGACACCGGGAACCGCTCAGGATCCCTGCCAGCCGTTATCGCAGGACCGGCCCGGACTCCGGCACCGGTTGTACCGCCCCTGTGAGTGCGGAGGGGAGGCGCGGCGGGAGAGGGGCAGGGTGGGAACTCCCGCGCTCATCCTTTTTTTTGCGGCCGGTTTCTCTTGCAGGAGCACGTCCTCCACCACCGCCAGGACCCGGATCTCTTCCGTCATCGTGCGGTCGAACGCGTGCAGGGAAGGCTCAGGCGTACGTAACCAGGATAGGGAGCGTGGCAGCCGCACATGCCCCGGACAGCGCTCTGCTGCTGTCGCCGTAAGGTACGCTCTGTATGGCCATCCGTATTCCTTCAATCACCATCATTATCTTTTATACCCATCTATTGATGTATAAGAACAATTGTTCCCGGGGTGATTTTTTTATGTCCGCGATCAAAACGTATGCAGTATACAAAGACGGCATGCTGGTACTTGAAGATCCGGTCAATCTGCCGGAACATACCCGGGTGGAAGTCGTAATCCGGAAAAAATTTTCAGCGTTTGTAAAAAAATTCGGGGAGCCGGAAGCAAAGGAAGACATTGATCAACTCCTCCTGAAGAACAGGAACAGAACGCGAGATGCATAATTTTTCTTCCTGTGTCCTTGATACATCCGTTATCATAAAATCACTCTTCTCACCATCACCTGGTCTTGCAGGGACCACCTTTCCCCGGGAATTACAGACCCACAAATCCTGTGTGGCATTGTTAGCTCTTCTTGATGACCGGGGAATTGAGGTCTTACTCCCCCGTTGTGGCATTATTGAGATTGCGGCGGTATCAGCCAGACTTGCTGATTCCTCCATTGCAGAAGAGATCTGTAATGAGGTTGAAACGAGCTTCACCATTGTACCAGAGGATCAACTCATTGGATCGGCAAAAAAGATTGCACTCAGCGAGGGCTGCCCGGGTTTTGACACCTATTTTCTTGCGATCTCCGAGCAGAATTCAATTCCTCTCTTTACGGACGATCGGGGAATGCATCGCATCTGTGAACAAAGGGGAATCCGCTCCTGGCTTCTGCGCGATATAGATCTCAAATTGGTACTACCGGACCTGAAATAGTCCGGCCGGGGGATCTGGAGCGGGTCATAGAAGATATCGAGCCTTAGGCTGACAGGTCCCCGGGTTGGCAATGATCTGGATACAGACTATTTCTCTCGCTAACCCCTCCACGATCAGGAAAATTCCCTGGAGGTTGAGAAATGTTTCTTGC
>CAZCZK010000302.1:0-1512 GCA_964503195.1 uncultured Methanoregula sp. | reverse complement strand
CATCAGCCACCCCCTCATCCTGCCGGAGAGCCTCGAATCACGCGAGTACCAGCTCTCCATCGCGATGAAAGCACTCGACGCTAACACGATGGTTATTCTCCCGACTGGACTCGGCAAAACCGCCGTCGCCCTGCTCGTAGCTGCATCCCGGCTCTACAATGAGAAGGGCAAGATCCTGATGCTCGCCCCGACAAAACCGCTCGTGGAGCAGCACCTCCGGTATTTCGAGAAGTACCTCGTCCTGAAACCTGACGGTGATTCGATCTCCTCACCATTCGTCATGTTCACCGGAGATGCCCCGCCGGTGGAGCGTACCGCGGACTGGGAGCGGGCAACGGTGATCCTCGCAACCCCGCAGGTCATCAAAAACGACCTGATAGCCGGCCGGTACACGCTTGCCGATGTCACGCTCATGATCGTTGACGAGTGCCACCGGGCTGTTGGTAATTATGCCTACGTATTCCTTGCCCAGCGCTACCTCTCATCGGCCAGCAAGCCGCTCCTTCTCGCAATGACCGCATCTCCGGGGGGTGTACAGGAGAAGGTGCAGGATGTCTGCTCGAACCTCGGGATCGGGCATGTCGAGACCCGGACCGAGAACGACCCGGATGTCAGCCCGTACGTGTTCGAGCGGGACCTGGAATTCATCAGCATCGATCTCCCGCCGGATCTCAAATCGGCAATCCAGGTCATCAACGGGCTCATCGAAGAGAGGCTTGCCCTGCTCGCTTCGCTCCACTTCACCGTCCCAAAGCGGGAAAAACTCTCGATGCGGGAGCTCAATGCAATCAACGCCCAGATACAGCAGCGGATTGCAAACCGCGATCCTGCCGGTTACTCGGCTGCATCGGTCTATGCCGAATGCATGAAACTGAAGCATGCAGTCATGCTTGCCGAGTCGCAGGGAAGTACGGTGCTCAAGGGATACCTTGCGAAACTCTATGCTGAAGGCACCGGTTCGGGTGGGAGCAAGGCAAGCCAGCGGCTTGCGGCTGACCAGTCCTTCCGCGAGCTCTTCGAACGTTCGATGGAATGGACAAAGGAACTGCACCCGAAGGTGGAGATTGCCCTGGGGCTCGTGCGGGAACAGCTGGAAACGCATCCCGACAGCCGGATCATTCTCTTCGCCACGTACCGGGACACCGTTCAGCAGCTCGTGGATTATCTCACTGCCAACGGGATCAGCTGCGAGCGGTTCGTGGGACAGGCCACCAAGGATTCCGAGAAAGGGCTCTCGCAGAAGAAACAGATCGCCGCCCTGACCCGCTTCCGCAAAGGGGAGTTCAAGGTCCTCATCGCGACGTCGGTCGGTGAGGAAGGACTCGATGTTCCGTCCACCGACATGGTGATCTTCTACGAGGCGGTTCCGTCCGAGATCCGTTCCATCCAGCGCAAGGGCCGGACCGGCAGGTCCGGTGCAGGCCGGGTCGTTGTCCTGGTCACCAAAGGTACGTCCGATGAGGTGTTCCGGCACGTCAGCGCTGCCAAGGAGAAGATGATGCACAAGAGTAT
>CAZCZK010000301.1:0-1521 GCA_964503195.1 uncultured Methanoregula sp. | reverse complement strand
TGACCGTTTTACCTTTCCTGAACGTCCGGATAATTTTGTAGGTATCGCCCCCGATCCGGAAGTCAAGAACAACCTCGCACTTTTCCTTTGGTGATGCGAACGAGGAGACAAGGTAATCCGCGGAGATGCCGGTTGCCTTCACACCATACAGTGCAAACAGGATGGCCTCGACGAGGCTCGATTTGCCGGTCCCGTTGTTGCCGAGGATACCCGTGATACCATCCCTGAACTCTACTTCGCTCTCGCGAAACCGCTTGAAGTTTCTGAGGTAGAGCCGTTCCAGGATCATTCTCCGGACCCCCGGTGCTCGTCCATTACGGACTGGAGAACGTTCCTGCCACGAACTGCGATAAAAGCCCTCTGTTTTTCATTCAGCTGTTTCTGGCCAAGGAACGTATCGAATTCCTGCAGGTAATCGATCATCCGGATGTCCTGCTGGAGCGGGACCGGCGAGTCCTCCGCCTCCGACTTAACCCGGATCTTCAGGTCAAGGAGCCCCTCGCGGACACCGGCAAGGTCCCGGGTATCAATCCCCTTCCCGTGTTCCCGCGACATCCCGTCCAGCGTCACCTGCGCCATCGCGTACTGCGGCAGGTGCCGTGCGGTGATGCGGCTGATGATCTCCTCCGTGATATCGCCCGGATGCATACCGGCGCATTTGATCGTGCCAAGGTCTGCCATCGCGGTCTTCGGCAGGTCCAGGTGCCGGGCTTCACGCTTCGCAGGGTCCACGACGAGGCCGCCTTTCTCATCTTTTATCTCGCCGTACGTGAGGTACTCGGTTGAGCCGGCGTACCACGCATTGTCCGTGATCCGGCACTGGCGGTGGTAGTGGCCAAGGGCTATGTAGTCGAAGTTTTCGGAGAGGATCGTGCTGTCCAGCTCGTGCTCTGCTACGGTTGCCAGACGCTTGTCATTTATCTGCGTGGCGAGGCCGTGGGTCACGAGGACGTTGTGGTGGTTTTTGTCAAGTTCAATTTCATCATAGGCTTTCCGGTAATCTTCCACCCGGAGCATATTGGGGATGAGGTGGAAAAGCGTATCACCGATCTCGATTTTCTCGTACCGGAATTTGAAGGCCGCCGTGATCTGCGCCTTGTGGTAGGTCAGCACCTCGAACGGGCTCGTCGTGTACCGCGTCTTTGCCATGCTGTGGTTGCCGGCGATAATCACGAGCGGGATGCCTGCTTCGTTCAGACGCTCCAGTGCTTCGAGTACGGTCGTGTAGGCTTTGGTCTTCGGTTTTACGGTATCGAAGATGTCGCCCGCGTGGATGAGGGCGTCGGGTTTCTGGTTGATGATATCGTTGATTCCCCGCAGGAAATTATCGTAGATCTGCTTCTCGCGGAGGTTCATGCCGGACTCAGGATCGAGACGGGAAAACGCTGCGAGCCCGAGATGCGTATCTGCGATATGGATGAGTTTCATCGTTGATCCTTAATGGAATTTCAATCGATATAAGGGGGAGGGGGTCGGGGTGAAACTGTTTTTCGGTAAAATCAAATCACTATAATATATCAG
>CAZCZK010000300.1:0-1548 GCA_964503195.1 uncultured Methanoregula sp. | reverse complement strand
CGCTGGTCCCGGACCTTGCCATCTGGTTCATCCTGGTCCCGGTGCTCGCGAGTGCGCTTGCCACGGTTGTCTATTCGTACTACGCCTTCCGGAAAGAGCGGGAAAAAACCTGAAAAACAACCGGTTGCATTTTTCCGTCGGAGAGCTGACATGAGCCCGGGCCGGGAAACCGGCTTTCATTTTGATCCAGCGTACCCCCTACTCATCTGGGCGAAGAAACCCAGACAATAAGAAGGTATCAAAAATTTGCCATTCAACTCATCCGGAGCTGTTCGTTACAGGAGGCATGTATTCAGCAGTTGTCGGCCGGGCTGTCGTACCCCAATAGGAATTACATGACAACTGATAGTAATGACCATGATATTCCAGGGCATGCGGATTTGAATTTTCTCCAGATTTCTGTGATAATGCAATAAAACGAATCGCCCTGCTTTCGTTACAGGAAAAAAACTTTATGGCGCGAAAATTTCGAAGGAGGATGGGAGATGTCGCGTTTTCATTCCGTAGATATGTCGCATACTCCGGGAACGGACGGAGGTCATCATCAGTGATCGGCACTATGGTCCAGTTATGAAAGAACGTCATGTTAAGTTCCTGTATTTCGCACTCGGCATCCATTTCTGGAGGGGTTTGACTCGCAGGTGAAGGTCCTCCCAAGGGCAGAATACATCCGGCGGTTAAAGAGAGGACTACAATCAGATAAATTAGGCTTCGAAGAATTTTTACCGGTAATCTGGATTGCATGATAATACCTCACGGGGATTGTTCATACTTTTTCTTTTTATTATTATTAGTCATATTGTTTTTTTTTCATTATAATATCGTCAAAACGATTGCAACATCAGAAAAAAAGAGTTTTTCAATCGAATACTATCGACGATCGAGTGATAAGATTCCCCGAGCTCCATGCTTCCCTTCCCCAACGAGCAGCCGGAAGAGATCAAACCGGAACAAATCATCGTCGACAGCTCTCGGCCCACGTTGAACGTGAGAGAAGCATATCCATTGCAGAGCCACCCGGATATTCTTGAGGAGGAACGAGATTATCGTCAGCAGGTACCGGAGAACAATGTTTCTGGAAGAGGTAGGAGCTCTCACAACGTTCCGGCTACCGTATGAAGATTCGATAGCGAACCGGTTCTTGCAGACCACGCAGACCCGTCGGGGTTTCCTATCAGTGCCGTGAACAACGTCCACGAGATTCACCTTCCCGAATTTCATATTCCTTCCCTGAAGGTCCTGAACGTCTACAGCGAGAGTAAGGTCCAGCGGCCCTGGTCTCCCCCTCAGTGTATACCGGGCATACCGGTATGGATTCCCCCGGAGCATTTTCTTGCGTTCATTTCCGGGTTTTCTCACCGGAACAATAGGGGGATGGTACTGAATCCGTGCTCCACCACATTCGTTTTTTTTTCCTGATGGCGGGAGGGGGTTTGAAGCGTGAAAACTCCGGAGCCACAACAGCCGGAGCGTGATTTGGTAGTTCCAAAAATTTTACAATTTTGCGCCGCACTGCGGGCAGAATTTCTTTCCCGGCTGGATTTTGGT
>CAZCZK010000299.1:0-1554 GCA_964503195.1 uncultured Methanoregula sp. | reverse complement strand
GGCAGGGAATAGGTTACCAGGTCATGGGGACGGATCACGAGGATTCACCAGCACCGTTTTTCCAGTGGTATTTCTGAGCGTTTCCATGACAAAGGCTTTGGCATGGTGCCCTTGACGGGAGTCACGGGAAATATATGGGATCACGTCCAACGCTTGAGAAACAGGTTCGGGATTATTCTGTACAGGGGATGTCTGGTCTGGTGAAGGTCTATCGTTTTTGTGGGGTGCGGCCCGATCGAGCCGCAGCACAGGAGATTGCGGCGGTTCCCTACGATGTCGTGACCGCGGAGGAAGCACGGGCGATCATCGGTAAAAAACCACGGAGTTTCCTGCGGGTCAGCCGGCCGGACGCGGAAATGCCCGGCATTCCCGCGCAGGATGTCCGGGTCTACCAGCGGGCAAAGGAAAACTTCGACTCCCTCATGGCGCAGGGCCTCCTGCAGCAGGATGCGACCCCCGGCATGTACCTGTACCGGGTACAGCAGAACGGCGACACCTTCCTCGGGCTCTGCTGCTGCCTTGACGTGGAGGACTACCGGAACGGCACGATCCGCCGGCACGAACAGACCCGGTATGACAAAGAGGAGGACCGCACCCGCCATATCGAGGCGACAAAGACCCACAACGGCCCCGTGGTCGTGCTCTACCGGGACCCGGGCACGGTCTATTCTTTCCTGCAGGGCCTCGTCACGCCGGCAACCGTCCCGGATGCAGAGGTACGGGGCGAGCAGGGTGGCATCCACCGGATCTACCGGATCGCGGATCCGGGGGTCCTCTCCCGGATTGAACAGGAGTTCCAGCAGGTGCCCTCGCTCTACATTGCCGACGGGCACCACCGGGCCAAGGCTTCCGTGAACGTGGCAGACCGCCGGATCGCGGCGGGACTTTCGGGTGACGGGGAAGTAGCGCACTTCATGGGGGTATTGTTTGCAGAGAACCGGGTCAGGATCCATGGCTACAGCCGCCTGCTCGCTGATCTCGGGGCCTATACGCCGGCACCATTCCTGCAGGACCTGAGGAAATATTTCGAGGTGACGCCCTACGGGAATGTGCGGGGCGCGGAGTTCAATATCCCGCCAAAGATCAAAAAACCCGAGCGCTACCATGTCATGCACATGTACCTCGCGGGCCAGTGGTACGAGTGTACCCGCCCGCTCGAGAAGAACGCCGCGCCGCTCGACAGCCTGGATGTGGCGGTGCTCCAGACCTGGGTGCTCGAAGGGCTTCTCGGGATCACCGACCCCCGGGGGGACTCCCGGCTCCAGTACCTCGGGGGGGCCCGCCCGGTTGCCGACCTGGAGAAACTGGTCGACCTCGGGAACTACCAGCTCGCCTTTGCCATGCAGCCCGTGAAGGTCGGGACGGTCCTCTCCATTGCCGATGCCGGCGGGGTCATGCCCCCGAAATCCACGTGGTTTGAGCCCAAGCTGCTGAGCGGGCTCGTGGTCCATACCTTTGACTGACCGGGGCCGGCCCACCCTTTGCCTTTATCGTTTTTAGAGCCGATGGTGTACGGTATGATCACCATCGCACTCCCGAAGGGCAGCCTTGAAG
>CAZCZK010000298.1:0-1604 GCA_964503195.1 uncultured Methanoregula sp. | reverse complement strand
GCCATCGTGGCAGCCTTGAAAAAGGTCGATTTTCCACAGTTGGGTTTTCCCGCAAGGGCAAGGGTGATCATGGCAGTTCCTCAAGAAAGACTGGCAGGTGGTGTCCAAGAAAAAATCCGGACAGAATCTGACAAAGCTTTTCATCCCGGTTTATTAAAAGGTACTTATGACGTTTATTGAGAAAAAAACCTGGTACTTCGAGAAGCCGGGCCCGTCCAATACCGATGATGCTGCCCGGTTCGCTGTCGTGCGGGCAAAGGAACTGGGCATCCGGACTGTTGTCGTTGCAAGCAGTTCCGGTAAGACTGCCGGGATCTTCCATGAGGCATTGAAGGGTTCAGGGATCGACCTTGTTGTTGTAACTCATGTCGTGGGATTCACAAAAGCAGGGGAGTGGGAGTTTTCCCGGGATACTGCCCGTCAGCTGGAGGACCAGGGTGTGAAGATTGTCACGGGCACCCACGCACTGTCCGGACTCGAACGGGCACTCTCCCGCTCGCCAAAAGTGGGAGGGGGTTCGCGGACAGAAGCGATTGCTGAGGCGTTCCGCCGTATCGTTGCGGTAGGCATGAAAGTCGCCGTGGAGTGCGTGCTGATCGCTGCCGACCAGGGAACAATCGGCGTGGACAAGGAAGTGATTGCGGTCGGCGGGACCGCCAGCGGCGCGGATACCGTCTGCGTGATCCGGCCGGCACACACAGCGAACTTCTTCGACCTGCAGGTCCGCGAGATCGTTGCCATGCCAAGGGTACGATAAGAATGGCCCTCGCTGAACTCAGAGAGGCAGTTGCGCTCCTTGTCCACAGACCCCTGCTCTGGATACCGGGCGTTATCGGGGGAGCGTTTGCCGCAATCATCTGGCTGACCCTCTTTGTATCCGGGGGATTTTTTACGAGCCGTCTCCTTGTGATCTTCTCTCTGGTACTCCTCTTCTTCACCACCGGGATGATATCGCTCTTCCGGCATGACGAGACAACACTGGGGGCGCTCGTATCGGGTGGCTGGAACTATTACTTCCGGGTGCTCCTTCCCCAGATCGTTATCGGTTTTATCTTCATGCTCATCCTGGTACTCTGTACTGTCATCTTTGCCCTTCTCGGACTCGCATCCGATATCGGGCTTCTCTTTGCTCTCACGTTCGGGATCATGATCCCGACCCTGATACTCACCTTCTTCTCTGATACGGCAGCGGTTTTTGAGGACCGGCGGGTCTTTGCCTCAATCCAGAGGAGTATCCTCCTCGTATCGAATCACATGAAGGAAGTGTTGTCCTTTTTTATCGTATCCGCGCTTCTGTGCGCAGGGATTCTTTTCGGCATGATGATGGTATGGGAATTGATCCTGTTTGAAAAACTGAAACCGGTCATGGATTATACCGATGCCCAGCGCGAGGCTTTCACGCCGGACCAGCTCGTTGCCATGATTGGTCAGGACGGGATATGGGTCACCGCAGTCATTCTCTTTATCGGTGTTCTCCTCCTCCTCCCCCTCCTCTTTAGTTACAAAGCATGTTTCTATAAAAAAATAGCCAATAATACCGTGATGATAGAACAGCAGAGCTATGGCGAATACGACAGCAAAGGCAGATGGTACAAATACTGATT
>CAZCZK010000297.1:0-1618 GCA_964503195.1 uncultured Methanoregula sp. | reverse complement strand
CTGAACCGAGAAGGAGTTGTGATCCGTCACAACGGGCTGACAGAGTAGGATCTGATCAAGACGCATGGGTCGACGTTCGTGCAACGAGCCCTCTCTTCCTGCCGCCAGACAGCAGCAGGAAGATGCGCCAAAAGTCAGGAACTTCTTTCGCGAGACAGGAATGCTGGTGCACATCAGCAGGGCTATTGAGAAAAAGCCCAATCGTGTATCTCCAAAAAACGGGTGAATATCCCCCGCTATCCGCTGCCATAAACCCTTGGGATCTTCCCGGGGCATGCCGCGAATATCGGTATAAGTCATCCGTTCCCGCATGTTAGCTGAACCGGAAGCGAAGCTATCACACAATCTCGGATTAATCTCACAACCGTGTCGCAATGAGAATAACCTACACGCAAAAAGGATTGATTCACACATGCCAAAAATTAACAGACCACGCCGCGGCTCTCTAGCATTCAGCCCCAGAAAGCGTGCAAAGAGCCCGATCCCGAAGTACCAATCGTGGCCAGTCTATGAAGGCGCACCGATCCTGCAGGGATTTGCCGGCTACAAAGTGGGTATGACGCATGTTATCATGGTGGACGACCACAAGAGCAGTCCCACCGAGGGCAAAGAGATCATGGTCCCCGTTACCGTGATCGAAGTCCCCCCGATGAAGGTTGCTGCCATCCGTGCGTATTCAAAAGATACCTATGGCAAACACGCATTCACCGAAGTCTGGGCAGACCAGCTGGACACTGTCCTCGGTCGCCGGATAACCCTCCCCAAGGACTACAACGGGACGGATGCACAGAAGAAGATTGCCGATGCAATTTCAGCCGGAACTGTTGCAGAGATCTATGCAGTTACCTACACGCAGCCGGCAGCACTCTCCGGTGTTCCCAAGAAAGTCCCCGACCTGATGGAGATCAAGGTTGGCGGGGCAGACATCAGAAAACAGATGGATTTCGCCCTGGGGCTTCTCGGAAAGGAAGTGACACTCAACAACGTTGTCCAGACTGGTGCCTACGCCGATATCACCGCTATCACCACCGGTAAGGGAACCCAGGGTGCTGTGAAGCGCTGGGGTATTGCCCTGCGCAAGCGCAAGCACTCCGTTGGTGGCAAGGAACGCCATATCGGGACCCTTGGACCCTGGAACCCGCACCATATCCGGTGGCAGGTTCCCCAGATCGGTCAGATGGGATTCCAGCAGCGCACCGAGTTCAACAAGCGGATCCTGAAATTCTCCGAGAACTCAAGCGAGATCACACCCGCAGGAGGGTTCCTTCACTACGGGGTTCTCAAGAGCCCGTATGTTCTGATCAAAGGCTCCATACCCGGCCCGGTTAAGCGTCTTATCCGTATCCGCCCGGCAATGCGCCAGGGAGAACATGTCGTCAGGATGCCGGCAATCCAGTTCGTGAGCGTCCAGAGCAAGCAGGGATGATCAGCACATGAAAGCACAGGTTACATCACTGGATGGCGGGGTTTCCCGGAGTATCGAACTTCCGGAAATTTTCTCCGAAGAGTACCGCCCCGATCTGATCAAGAAGGCCGTCATGGCGCTCCAGAGCACCAGAAGGCAGCCGCACGGGACCGACCCGTTTGCCGGTATCCGGTCGTCTGCAGTAGGCTGGGG
>CAZCZK010000296.1:0-1619 GCA_964503195.1 uncultured Methanoregula sp. | reverse complement strand
AAGCCGGACGAGATCCTGAGGGCAGCCCATGAGGTCTCGTGGTTCCCCGGACATATGCTGCTCCGGATGGAGAACTGGGTCGGGCAGATGGAATGGGACTGGTGCATCTCCCGTCAGCGGATCTTCGCAACGCCGATCCCGGTCTGGTTCTGCACCGCATGCGGGGAGATGATGACTCCCGATGAGAAGGATCTCCCGGTTGACCCGACGCTCGTAAAGCCCGGGCACCCGTGTAAAAAATGCGGCAGCACCTCATTTGCCGGAGAGGTGGACGTGCTCGATACCTGGATGGATTCTTCCATCTCGGTCCTGAACGTGACCGGCTGGGACGGCAATGGTAACCCGCCGTATTTCCCCGCCCAGATTCGGCCACAGGGCCACGATATTATCCGGACATGGGCATTCTATACGATTCTCCGCTCGGTTGCCCTGACCGGCAAAAAGCCATGGGACGAGATCCTGGTGAACGGCATGGTCCTCGGCGAGGACGGTTTCAAGATGAGCAAGAGCCGGGGCAATATCATCGTGCCCGAGGAGATCCTCGTGAAATACGGTGCTGACGCCCTCCGTCAGTGGGGTGCCATGGGTGCGGCAACCGGCTCCGACATCATGTTCAACTGGAATGACGTGGTCGCAGCATCGCGGTTCCAGACCAAGATGTGGAATATCACGAAGTTTGCCCTGATGCAGCTGGGTAAAGGCGGTTTTGATGAACAGGAACCCGTCACCGCACTCGCTGACCGCTGGCTCCTCGTCCGGCTCTCGGACACCGTGGAACAGGTCAGTGCCGCAATGGAGACATACCAGTTTGACGTTGCCCTCAAGGCAATCCGCGAGTTCGCGTGGGACGTGCTTGCCGACAATTATATCGAGCTGGTCAAGGGGCGCCTCTACCAGCAGGACGCGTCGCGCAGGAGCGCCTGCCTTGTGCTCCACACCGCATTCGACGCCCTCTGCCGGATGCTTGCCCCGTTCACGCCCTACTTTGCCGAGGAGTGCTACTCGTACCTGAAAGGCGAGAGCGTCCATAAGCAGCCATGGGTCAATTTCTCCTACGATGACGAGGCTGCACAGCGGGAGGGGAACCTGCTCGTGCGGGTTGTCGCGGAAATCCGGAAATACAAGCACGATTCCGGTCTCGCGCTGAACGCACCGCTCGGGAGAGTGACCATCTACGCGCCTCACACCGTCAATGACGAAGGCGATACCGGCCGGACCCTGAATGCTGATGTCCACTGGCGGACGGATGTGGCAAAACTCGACCGGGTTGTGACCGATGTGGAGTTCAACCGCTCGGTTGTCGGGAAATCGTTCCGGAAGGATGCAGCGGCGTTCATGGACGCAGTGAAAGCCCTGTCCCCGGCCCAGCTCGAGAACCCGCCGAAGATGATCACGCTCAATGGCGTTGAAACGCCAGTCCCGGAGAACGCGTTCACGCCTAAGTTCTCCTACCTTGAGGAAGGCGCGAAGGTTGATGTCCTTACGGTTGGGGATGTCATTGTGACGATTGCGAAGAAGTGAGAAAATCGCGTTTTTTTGCCGGGAAATTATCCGATAGTTCCTGAAATTTCTGGGGAAAATTCTCGTTGGAAAAATAAAAAAATTCCGCGTTTATCATT
>CAZCZK010000295.1:0-1630 GCA_964503195.1 uncultured Methanoregula sp. | reverse complement strand
CCATCTCCGGATCTCCGGAAATGGTTTTCCCACGATCCGGAAAAACGGGAGGTTTTCCGGATGAAGTATTTTTGAAGCAATGGAACAGAAACCGGCGATTGTCCGTGCGTTGCGGGAAATTCTCAGGTTGAACCGGAATGTAACCTTTGTTCTCTCTGCCCATGATGAAATCCATAATAATTCCATTGCGTTAAAAGAATTCCTTGAGCAGAATGGAATGAAGTAATTCCTTCATCGGGAGTGATCCGGTCCTCAACACCTCATAAATTCCAAAAAAACGACCCTCTCTCCAAACGACTCACCAGTTTCCTGTCTCCTTTTTTTCCATCACGTTATCTCCTGCCCGGAATCCAGCTCTATCAGGATATCATGGAGCGTCCCAGGTTTTTCTGACCATGAGCACCTGTTCAGCAGTAAAAAAGGTGAGAATTTAGTTCTCATCAATGTCCTGCAGGCACGATCTCGCGGGATCCGGGGGACCCGCCGGGAAAAAAGGGTGATAGCCGGCCCTGCCGTTATTCCGCCGTAATACGGTAACAGAAAACTGCGGCTGCCACCGGCCCGATCATATAGATCGGGAAGAATGCCCGGAGGTTCGTTCCGCCCAACAGGAAGCCCATCAGGAACGGCCCGGATGTGCGGGCCGGGTTGAGCGAGGCGCCTGCAATATTCCCGGTTACGGAGGTGACCGGGCACTGACTCGAGCCCGGCCGGAGAATGCAGAGGTCCGGGTCATCCGCAGGGGTACTGGAGAGCCGGATGCGGTGAAATGAACCGCAGCATCGGACTTTTCTGTTGGGGCGTTGATAGAGGATGTATCTGCCATGAACTCTGAAAAACGAGGGAAAAAACCAAAGTTCTCCCTTGCGGCCACGGATGAGCCCCTGGCAGAGCTGGTGAACGATACTGACCAGAGAACTCTGGCCGTCTGGGCCATTGACTGCGTTGAGCGTGTCCTGCCCTTTTTTTCGGAAAAATACCCGGATGACCCCCGCCCAAAAAACGCTCTTGAAGCATGCCGGGCATGGCTGCACACCGGCGTATTCCGGATGGCGGTCATCCGTACAGCATCGCTTGCAGCCCATGCCGCTGCCCGGGACGCCGGGGAAGACAGCCCCGCCCGCTCTGCTGCCCGTGCGGCTGGCCAGGCAGTGGCAACCGTCCATGTTAAAACGCATTCCCGTGCTGCTGCAAAGTACGCCCAGCAGGCGGTCTGGCGATCCGCAAGCCCCGCCAATGCTGCTGCTGCCATGGCACAGGAACGGGACTGGCAGTATCACCACCTGCTCGAACTGAGAGAAAAACGGGATGCGGACCCATACTTTTTGGGGGGATAAAAATAAACCAGAACCACGGGCAGGGATTTTTACGTTCCCTGGTGATCCCTGCAGGAAAATTCCCGCTCAAAAAAAAACGGTTCCTGAAATTTCCTCCCCGTGCGCGAGTCCTTTCCCGTCGGGAGCTCAGTCGCGCAGGCGATTCCTCTGCCGTACCCGGAATCACGGTTCAGGTCCTCCGGAACTATCCCCCCTCCCCCCGGTTTCCCGATTATTACATGAAGGCATTAATACGGCTTAAGCCAATGATTGCTTTGGTGGCGCCCCGTTTAGAGAGGGGTGCCGGAGGTCCA
>CAZCZK010000294.1:0-1667 GCA_964503195.1 uncultured Methanoregula sp. | reverse complement strand
CTGAAGTAGCCGCTGTGGGTGAACTGATCGGTGAGGGCCCGGACCTCGACGACCAGCCCGGGCCCGGCTATTCGAGCAAGTGCATCACGCAGCAATCCATCCACGGGTCACCACCCTCACCCTGATCGCCGTCCGGAGTCAGATAGAAGTACCGGTTAACCATGCCCGTCGCCTTCTTGACGGGACACTTCCTCCTCCTGCGTTCGCTGGGCATACTCATCGGATGTTTCGACCTTCACCGTATACCGGTGCTTGAATTTCTTGGTGACCAGGATCTGAAAGACCGCGTCGCCCTTTTTCTTGATCTGGTCCGCGATCGCTTTCGGGATCAGGTAGAGCGGGATGCCATCGATCTTCTCGGTCGTGTTTTCCGGTTTCTTCTCCTCATCGGGCATATGCCGCCACCTCGCGGATCTCATTGGCCAAGATCTCGAAGCAGTGAATGGATCCATTCGGTGACGCAACCCATTCCTCGCACCGGAGAAAGATATCCCCGGGCAACATCGTGAGCAACGACCGTAACTGGCAGATATCAAACCTGCAGAACGATTCGACATACTCAGGGGTCACGGCACCCTGGGCAATCCGGACCTTTATGCAAAGGGCCTCGTAATCGCCTTTCATGCCGACAAGATGGAGCGGGATGAGGTGCGCGAGATAGCTGTCCGCGACCGGCTGGACCGGCTCGTAGCCCCGGGAGATGAGAAGTTTCGTGCACCGGTTCTTCGCCGCATGAAACGACTGCTGCGGGATCATGCAGCACCCCTGGCCCGCGATGCTGCCGGGCTGGTCAGTGAAAGCTTCGGGATCTCGCGGATGCTGTCCATCAGTATCTCGAAGCACCGGAATCCATGACGAAGCGTGTAGAGCCAGATCTCGTAGCGGAGCCCTGCTGTTCCCGGGTGCTGCCGGATATGCTTGCGGAACTGCACGAGATCGAGCCAGCACTTTTGCTCAACGGTCTCGGCTGTCGGGGACAGGTGGGCAATTTTCCTGATGCGGATAAACCGTGTCTCCCCCATGGGCCGCTCGGCAACCAGGTGTGCTGGCGGATACTTCTTGTTGAAGCCGGGCGGGATGACCCTGACGGTGTAGCCGTGGAGCTGGAGCAGTTCGCGTGCCCCCTCCTCGACCAGCGTGCCACGCCGGCTGGTCATGAGGCCGCACCTCCCTTGCGGGGAGAGATGATCTCAATCTCCGGCTCATTACCTGGTGATTCAAAGAAGATGCAGGAAACATCTTCCCCCAGCGCGACCGCGAGGAAATTGTCGCGGGGCAGCATATACCGCTCCTTGCCGATGGCAATAATGACGGCTCGACCGGATGGACTGAGATAGACGGTCCCGGAAACCTGCGGGACCTGTTGGGGAGCCGGCCCTTTCCTGAGGAGGGGCACATGATCGCCAACAAAGAAGAGCATGCCGAGCTCTTCGGGGCAGATGTAGTGCAGTTCTTCCCAGATGCGGACATACACGCGGCCCTCACTACTGCACATGATCTGACCGGCTGCAAATGCTGTCATTATGAACCTCCGTTCTCTGCAGGTACTGCACGGGCCCGATTCTGGTACGATGTAGCGGCAAGGGGATGATGACCGCCCGGATTGCTGCGTTCGTTCCGCCGCATGGATGCCACCGCCTCTTTTGGAACAATTACCCAGCAACCGC
>CAZCZK010000293.1:0-1669 GCA_964503195.1 uncultured Methanoregula sp. | reverse complement strand
ATCTTTCCGGCTTTGGCGCCTCCCGCGACCGCTAAATACCCCTGCCTCCTATCTCTCCTCATTTATGGCCCCCTCAACCATCGAGCTCCACCCGGTTGGCTACGTCTGCTCTCCCTACACGGCAAGAGGCGATGCCCCCCGGCAGGGTCGTCTCTCCGAAACCATCTCTGAGATCGTTATTGATGAAAAATACCGACCGGCCCTCTTGCAGATCGAGGGGAGAAAGCATCTCTGGGTCCTCTGCTGGTTTGACCGGGCGGACCGGTCGGTCCTCCGCGCAATCCCGCCTGGAACATCTGCCGAGAAAGGAGTGTTTGCCATCCGATCGCCCGACCGCCCGAACCCGGTCTCGCTCTGCATGGTCGACCTGCTTGAGGTGAAGGGGAATGTCCTGAAGGTCAGGGGACTGGACGCATTCGACGGGACGCCGGTCATTGATATCAAGACCTACTCTGCTGAGATCGATTGTGCCGGGAAAGACTGAACAAAACGGGGTCGCCAGATGACATCATCAGCATTACCCGCCCCCAAATTTACCAGACCGTGGCACGGGTACGAC
The DNA here is from genome assembly GCA_964503195.1 of uncultured Methanoregula sp. Classification (GTDB taxonomy): domain Archaea; phylum Halobacteriota; class Methanomicrobia; order Methanomicrobiales; family Methanospirillaceae; genus Methanoregula. Next base: position 1,110 of record CAZCZK010000293.1, on the reverse strand, counting down.
CGTTTTGGGGCCGTCCGTACCGGCTCGCCATGATGCCGTGGTGCAGGATTACATCAAAGTCCCTGCAGATACTTAAATCGGTGAAACGGTACTGAATCTGTCCTTTATACCGTAAGAGACCCTGGCAGACCCGGTCTGAATACTTTTCATTATCCTATTCCCCTGCCGGCAACTGAAGAATCCTTTATCGGCTCCTGCATTGAGAACTATGCAGGAACCTGTGATGAGAATGACGACAGTATCCAGAGCGCTCGCAGCGCTGGTCATCATGACCTCCCTGTGCATTTCCGTAGCTGCCTATTCTGCAGATGCAACCACCCAGTACAATGCGGGACAGGACCGGACGGAGTCGGGAAAGTACACCGAAGCAATAACCGCATACAATACTGCGATAACTCTTGAGCCGTCCTACTTTGAAGCATGGAACGGCCTTGCGGATGCACTCAACCGCAACGGGGAGTTCAATGATGCACTTACTGCATCCAACCGCTCCCTTGCGATCAACCCGGGCTATGTACAGGGTTGGATAAACCGTGGCCAGATCCTCTATAATATCGGGTACTGGTATGAGGACAGCATCCACAACACAGCAGCGGCAGACTCCCTGTATGCCGAACAGCTGACTGCGTTTGAAAAAGCCGTTGCTCTTGAGCCCGGCAATGCGGAGGCATGGTTCAACAAAGGCTACGCCCTTGCCGGCATGAAGCGGTATGATGAGGCAATCGCGGCATTTGATCAGGTCAGGGCCATCGATCCCTCATACCCGAATCTCCAGAAAAACCGGGAGATCGCAGTCATCCTCCGTGACAAGGCTGGCACCGCCCCTGCGACAACCCGATCCGTGAGCCAGCCAACGATCTCAAAAACAACCGGACCGGACTCCCCGTCCCAACTGCCCCCCGTGACCTCTCCTCAACCATCCCCCCTGACCGGTGCAGCAGGGCTCATCGCCGTACTTGGTGCCGGGTTCCTTGTCCTGCTCCGGAAATAATCTGCGATTTTTACCATTATTTTAACCGTTTTCAGGTTTTTCGGGCAGTGTTTTCGCCATCCAGGTATTCCGTATCGTCTCCACAGAAGAATCAGCTGGAGAAACGGGCATGATCTTAG
>CAZCZK010000292.1:0-1673 GCA_964503195.1 uncultured Methanoregula sp. | reverse complement strand
GTAACCACGTCGTTACCCGTCACGCAGCCGGTGTCGGTATGCCCTGTATCGCAGCGGCATGTGCACTGGATGCAGGCACCCAGATGTTCGGACCCGAGGCAACCTCGAAGGTCTACCAGGACACCTTCGGCCAGATTGAATCATTCAAGAAGCCGATGCAGGCAGTTGCAAAGGGCATTTAAGCCCGACAAGGATACAAATGACCGAAGCCACGTTCCCCCAGTGCAGAATCTCAACCGAGCGGCTGCTCAATCCCGAGACCACAGAACACCTGCTGAACAAACTCATCGAAGTGCCCGGCATCAGGAGAATGGTCCTCAACGGACCACGCCTTCCGGGCACCGTGACGTACGGCCCCGCCAAAGGGATGGCCAACCCTCACGTGATGAGGAAGTCCATCCATGTCGGCGACCAGGAGATCACACTCCAGGTCCACGTAGGCACCATTCTGCTCGAGATTGAAAACCGCGACGTTGTTCCCGCACTGCAAGCCGTATGCGAATCGATCTTCACGGACTTTTCCTTCCGGATCCAGGAAGGCAGGTACATGAAGACCGAGCCATCGCTTGTCGATTACTGCAAGTATGGCCCGAATGCGGACAAAGAAATGCTCGGGATGGCGGATCCCAGCAGCAAATCAAAACCCGTAATCATTCAGGGAACCAAATAAGATGCCAATCGGACGAGTAACCCAGGTTGTTGACTGCCGCGAGGCGATGGGCATGGGTAAAGGAGGCGGCATTGCCCAGCGGGGCACCATCTCCGAATGCCGGTACCCGGACGTCATTGTGGTCGGGATGTCTCCCGGACGCCGCCACGTGACCAAGCCGGTGTGCGATATCACCTCAGGCCTGCGGCAACAGGGCGTTGAATACAGTATCAGTACGCTGGTACTGTATGCAGGAAGCGGCGTTCCTGCGGATGCACCGCAACTAGCCGGTGGTGTCCTTGGCGCTTCAATGGGACTTACCGAAAAAGAGATCATACAGATCGAGAAACACAAGGTTGCTATCCTTCACCACGGGAACGTACGTTCCCATGTCGTTCAGAAGGTCCGGTTTATTCTCCAGGCCTGTGATGTGAAGGCAGTTGTTGTTTCCCAGTGCCCGATTGATTATGAGGATCTCGCAAAAGAGGGAGTGAAGACATCCATGGTGATGCCGCCGGAGGACAAGATCCGTACAAAAGGTACGGTCATGGCCATTGTGAGCGGCGTAACCCGGGGTCAGACCCCCACGCGCGAGAAGATGGCAGAAGTCATTTCGTCAGTAATGCGAATCGTGAAAAACAAGGAATCATTGGAGTGATAAAACAATGGCATATAAACCCCAGTTTGGTCCCGGCCAGTCGAATGTCGCCGAGAACAGGCGCAAGCAGATGGACCCGAACCACAAGCTCGCGAAGCTCCGGGATATCTCGGACAAGGACATTGTCCTCGTCATGGGACACAAGGCACCCGGCGCAGCATATCCGAGTGCACACCCGCCGCTCTCCGAGCAGCAGGAGCCCGCATGCCCGATCCGCAAGCTCGTGACCCCGACCGACGGCGCAAAGGCCGGCGACCGCGTCCGCTACATTCAGTTCTCCGACTCGATGTACAACGCACCCTGCCAGCCCTACCAGAGAAGCTACCTCGAGGCATACCGCTTCCGCGGCATTGACCCGGGTACCCT
>CAZCZK010000291.1:0-1681 GCA_964503195.1 uncultured Methanoregula sp. | reverse complement strand
CCCTCAAAGCAATCCGGTCGATCTTTGCCCGGGACGAAGGGGCCGAAGAGGAATCGGTCTGATTCGTATCCTGCACGTTTTTCAGATTCGGGTCAGGTATCAACTCTGACCCCTGGCTTCCCGCCCTCACCGGCGGCCCCTTTGCGCCAGCCCCGCCCCCGTTGGTGGCCCAATCGCGCAGACGATTCCTCTGTATTCCCCTCAATCACGGTTCAGGTCCTCCAGGACCATCGCAACCGGGGCTGTTTTACCGGGAAATCCTTCCCGGGAATTCTTTCCGGGAATTCTTTCACCGATCATAACATTCAACACCTCGTATCCATGATCTCTGATGACATGTATTTCCCCATCAGGTTCTGTTCCGTCCTGCTGATATTCCTTCTTTGTTCAGTAATCGTCCCTGCATCCTCACTACCCCCAGGGAAAAATACGACCTACTCGTTCGTTCACCTTTCGGATACCCAGAACCTTGCTTCCTGTTTCCCGGCTACGTACAATCTCACGTTCTCGTACCTGGATTCCGTCAAAGAACCGTATAATATTACGGCAATCATTCTCACCGGGGATCTTGTCAACACGTGGAACAGCCAGGAGGAATGGGACACGTATTCGCGTGCCCGGAATCACACAACGATTCCGGTCTATACTGTTGCCGGCAATCATGATGCGGATTACGGGAGGAATTATGAGTATTATACCTCCCATACGCGAGAGCCGGGGAGGAACTCCATGACCTCAGTAGCGGATTTTGATTTTGTGGGAATCAACTATGCTGACAAGACCCTCACGGCGGGTGAATTCTCCCGCCTTCGGGCCTCACTAACCAGCAGTACCCGCCAGGAGGTCATCATTGCAACGCACTACTACATGGATGAAGACGGGAGCCTCTCCCCGCTCGGGAAGGGTATTGATAAAAAACTGATAGTCAAGCCCACGCTGGTCCTGATGGGCCATATGCACGGGAATTTCATCAGGCAGAGGACGGTAGGTGGGTTCCCGGTGATTGCTGATATGACAAATTATCAGGACGGTTTCCCGGGCGGAACAACGGGAAAGGATTACTCGGCAGGAACTCTCTATACCGTGACATCGGCGGGCGGGCAGGTCACCACGATTACGGCACGGGTCCTCCATATCTTCCCCTCGCAGTCATTTGAGGAAGAGAGGACGGTCTATTCCCGAAACCCCGGTTCCCCTTCACCTGCAGACGGGGCTGTGGTGACCGGCATACCTTCTCCAGCCCGTACCGGGTCTTTCTGCAGCACGGGCGACCGGCTCTGTATCCTGGGTGACTATGTTCGAGCTGTGCTGGACAACCATCCGGCACATCTTCTCATGAGCAATGATTCCACCGAGTAAAAAAAGGATAATGGGAAGCTCTTTTTTTCGCTACTTCCCGTTCTTCACGCACTCAGCGATATAGGACCCGGCCTGTGCGGTTGAGGCAGAACCGCCAAGGTCCTTTGTCACAACGCCATCCGTGATGCTCATCTCGATTGCCCTGACAACCGCAGCTGCAGCCTCGTGTTCACCAAGGTGATCCAAAAGAAGCGATCCCGCCCAGATGGTTGCAATCGGGTTCGCCACGCCCAGTCCTTTGTATTTCGGAGCGGAGCCGTGGATCGGCTCGAACATGGACGTGCCTTTCGGGTTGATGTTAGCGCCCGGGGCAAGGCCGAGC
>CAZCZK010000290.1:0-1689 GCA_964503195.1 uncultured Methanoregula sp. | reverse complement strand
ATGCTTCCGGAAGGCCGCTGATCTTCACATCAAGGAACCCGCGAATGATCGTTGCAGTGGCTTCGTTCTCGTCAAGCCCGCGGGACATCAGGTACTCGATCTCATCCCTGGCAAGTTTGCCGACGGCTGCCTCGTGCGAGAGCTCTGTACCTACTACAGATCCCTCAATCTCCGGAATCGCATAGATGACCCCGTTCTGAAGTATCAGTCCTTTGCACTCGAGATGCCCGCGGGTACCGGCAACCTTTCCATTGATATGGCCCCGCGAAATGATGGTACCGCCCTTCGTTATTGCGCGGGTGACAAGTTCGGCGCTTGCACCAGGGGCCTCAAGAATTGCCCGGGAACCGAGGTCCATGTAGGATCCCTGCGTGGATATAACGATACTGCTGAAACGGGCAACCGAATTTGCACCCTTCAGGGTTGCGGTCGGGTACATCTGTACCTTTTTTACGGGCTGCATACAGACATAATTCGAGAGGAATACCCCGTTCTCCTCAACAACGGATGCACTCCTGGGGTATACTTCAATATTCTCGCTCCAGTTATGGATCATCGTAAAGCTGATCTTGGCATTCTTTTTCACGTAGAACTCGGAGACCCCGTAATGGGCGCCACCCTTGCCAACATGCTCCCCGCTGGTACAGCCGGAGATTATGTGGAGTTCTGCTCCTTCTTCAGCAATGACGATGTTATGGACGTGCTGGATCTGCTCTTTTCCGAGGAAGAGGCATGCCTGGATCGGAAAAATATTGTTCGAACCTTTGTGGGCAATGATCACGTACCCTTTGGGTTCTTTCTGGGCTGCAACGTGTTTTGTGATCTCATCCTTTTCCGGTGAGACTACCTTCCACGCGTATTCTTTCATCCAGTCATATTTTTCCATTGCTTTCTTGTACGACAGGACTTCAATGCCTTCCTGTGAGCATTCGGACTGGACAATATCCTGGTCCATCTGGAGATAACTGCCGCACCGGTTCTTCATGGAAAGATCGATTCCCGACTGGGCGAGGCGATTCTGATCGGCCTTTGAAAGTTCTGGCATCACTGGTTGCGACATTCGAGACACTCCTTATACCCGCGCTGTTTGATATCCTTCAAAATCTCCCGGGGATTCCCGTGGCACCGGATCTGCCCGTCACACATCACATGCCCTTTGTCGGCATCGAGGTAATCAAGGATATACCCCGTGTGCGTGATGACAAGGCCGCTTTTTTTCCGTTTGGCAAGATACTTGTCCTTTTCCAGGAGGGCCCCGATTGTTGTCCCGATAAGGGATATGTTCTCCAGATCGACCCCGCTCTCGGGTTCGTCGAGCATGACGAAGTCCGGGTTCTGGATCATCAGTTGCAGGACCTCACTGCGCTTGATCTCGCCACCGGAGAATCCCTTATTGATGTCGCGTTCGAGAAATTTATCCATGTGAACGGATTTTGCCAGTTCCGGAATGTTTTCCTGTTTTGTCCGGGAGATGGCTGTCAGCATTTTTCCGAGTTTCAAACCGGAAATCGTCGGCGGGCGCTGGAACAGCATCCCGATCCCGCGTTTCGCACGCTCGTGGGCATGCATTGTTGTTACATCTTCTCCTTTGAAGAGGATCTTCCCTTTGGTTATGGTATAGTTGGAAAAACCCATGATCGTCATAAGGAGGGTAGTCTTACCCGACCCGTTGGGACCGAGCAGCACATG
>CAZCZK010000289.1:0-1743 GCA_964503195.1 uncultured Methanoregula sp. | reverse complement strand
CCCCGCGAGAGCCGGATGATGTACCCGTCCCGCATCACGGAATCGTCGCACCGGTTGACGATCGTGCGGTTGTGGGTAAGATAGAAATCGGCGGCCCGGTTGAGCTTGACCATTGCCACATCGCTCTCTGTGATCATCGGGTAGCCAGGAATGTTGGCACTGGTCAGGATCAGGAGCGGGTGTTTGAGGTGAGCGAAGAGCAGGTGGTGGAGCCCGGTATAGGGGAACATACAGCCAATCGTATGGATGTTGCTGATCTCCGCGTGGGCTGCATGGTCCCGCTTTTCAAGGACAACGATCGGGTGGACCGGGCTCTCGAGCAGTTTTCTCTCCTGCGGGGATACGACTGCGAGGGAATCGATTGCGTCCGGCCGGACCATGATGGCAAACGGCTGCTCGATCCTGCCGAGCCGCTGTTTGAGCTCGCCTGCGGATTTTTCAATGCAGGAAAGGTGGAACCCGCCAATCCCGCGCATGGCAAGGATGAAGCCGGCGTCGAGCAGCGAGGCCGCCTCTTTTACCGGGTCGGCGCAGTCAAGGATTTTCCCGAGCTTGTCGTACAAGGCAAGTTTCGGGCCGCAGTTTCCGCACGCGATCGTCTGGGCATGGTGGCGCCGGGAGTGCGGGTCGCCGTATTCTGCTGCACAGGAGGGGCACATCGGAAAGCTGGCCATGGATGTCCGCTCGCGGTCATAGGGGATCCCGCTGATAATGCTGTACCGGGGCCCGCAGTTCACGCACGAGGTTGCCCAGTAGTTCCTGTACCTCCCCCCGGCATGAGAAATATCGGCAATGCACTCAGGGCAGATCGCGATGTCGGGCGGGATCATACCGGAATGGGACCCGGTCCCGCTTATGAGGATGAAAAAACCGTCAGGGATCTCCCGGATAGTGCCGGTCACTTCTACTGAATCGATCCGGGAGAGCGGAGGGCCCCGTGAGACCGCACCAACAAACTCCTCGAACCGCTCCCCCCGGGCATAGATCTCCACTTCGCTGCCCAGGTTCTTCACCGTGCCGGCTATGTCAAGATCGCAGGCCTGGGCATAGACGAACGGGCGGAACCCGACACCCTGAACAATTCCGCGAACCGTGATTCTGCCCGTTTTCTGCATGATTTGTGTCGCAAAATTTTATTGATGCGTGGAGCGATATAAGTATAGGGTTTTTACAGTGCCGGGCCATATTCGAATCGTAAACGATCCCGTAGAGCTTGTTCCTCTCCTGATGACGTTCAACAACCCTGATTTTAAGCGGGTCTATGAACTTTTGAACAAATCATGGCTGACAGAAGAGGAGATACGGGCGCAGGTCGGGGATGACAATGTAGCGTTGTGTCTCCAGATCCTCAAGAAGGGAAACCTCGTGGAGGAGCAGTGGCGGATGCCCAAACCGGGCGCAAAGCCGGAGAAAGAGTTCCGGGCCACCTACAATAAGTTCCGGGCCAATTTCCAGTGCAACCTCTCCGATCTCTCCGATATCCTCTACATCGCGCTCTCCAACGACGAGAACCTCCGTACGGTCGTAGAGCAGATCGAACGGGAACTTGCAAAGGGCAACAGCTCGATCAACGATCTCTCCCGGAAATTCAGCGTCAGCCCCATCTTTGTCAAGGGACTTGCCAAACGGATAACCCACATGGATGTGAAGGGGCAGGGACTGGTGCTGCTTGACACCGGGCGCTAAGGACCCCCTGTCTTCTGTTTTACGCAGCAAGCGCGAGGTCTCACGCCTGCAGATCCT
>CAZCZK010000288.1:0-1760 GCA_964503195.1 uncultured Methanoregula sp. | reverse complement strand
GCCACGGCCCCGTGGCGGCCGGGTCTGGGCGAAACCCGGGCTCCCCATGAAGACGAGGGCGACCCGCACCGGGAGGCAGATGACCCGGCAGCGCAGGGAGCCGGATACCTGTTCCCGGGAGCCACCGGTACCAGGCATGACCGGAGGTATGCTCTCTTCCCGGGATACAGCGGCCCAGGGGGGTTCGTGCCGTACTGCGCCGAACCGGCCGGGCAGGGGACCTTGTTCCGGGCCCGGGCCCCCGCACCCGGTACCTCCATACCGGTTGGGGTCTGACGCCCGTTTCCCCTAAAAAATGGTAGCGCCCGATCCCGGAGGACACACCGAAAACGTTGTAAGGCAGGCACACTACACCACTCATACGTATGGCCGGAAGGTATCACCCGACAAGCCCGGTGCTCATTCTTACGGTAGAGACCAACCATAAAACAACCGAACAGGAATCCGGGGACTACCATGCCCGCGACGGGTTCCGGTGCTCAGGAATCGATGAGGATGCCGCCCGGGTGCTGATCAGCAACCGGCGGGAGATCTTCCGGTTGCTGAAGGAGGACCAGGTCCGCTGGCCCGATGACGAGAACGAGGTCTTCCTCAACCAGTCCCTCCGGGACGGGAAGGATTTCTCTGGCACCGATGAGACCGCCCGGTACCTCCCTGCCGTCTCCCGGATGACCGGGGGAGTTTTCGGCGCAATGGAAGAGCGGGGGAGGGCCGATCTCCTCCGCTCGTCCCATCACCTCCTGGTCCTCTCTGCGGCCTATGGCCTGCTCACGCCGTTTGAACCGGTGCAGTTCTACCGGTGCCAGTTCGGGGACTACAACCTGGCCTACGAGACCTGGACCCGGGACGACCAGGTCTCGCTGCTGCTGGCCGGGTACATCACCCGGCACGGCATCCGGCGGGTCTTTGATTTCACCTACTGTTCAACCCTTGCCTATCACGAATGCATCAACTGGCCCCTGGTCATGCAGACCACCGGCGCTGAGGTCTTCCACGGCTACCACCGCTGGGGCAAGGGGGATGCGGCCCTGGACTTCTTCGGGGTGTTCATCAGGAACCACATGCTGTCCGCACCGGCCCAGGACCTGCTGGAGCTCGGAGCCGGTACCTGGCACCACGACCACATCTTCACGATCGAGAGAAAGCAGTTTACGAAAAACGGGACCGGTGCCGGCGATGAGTTTGCGGGCGTGCTCGCCGGGGAGACCGCGACTGTTGAGTTCAAGGCGCGGGCGCTCTGGAGCCTCGACCCGCCGGACCCGGCCCGCACAACCCCGCTCTCGCCGGCCGAGGTGAAGTACGGGGCAAAGGCATCCCGGCTCATCATTGCCCGGACCCTTGCCGCATTCCTGAACACCGACGGGGGACACCTCGTGATCGGGGTGCTCGAGACCAAGGCGGCCGGCCAGGACGACCAGATCGTGGGGATCGAGCGGGACTTCCCGTACCTTGAGGACCGGGACACCGACGGGTACCAGCGGATGGTGATCGATTCTGTCCTCAAACCATTCCTGGACAGTGATTTCTTCCCGCATTTCTCCCAATTCATCACGGTTGACTTTAAAAAAGTCCAGGGGAAAACTCTCTGCTGGATCCGGGTGAAGCGGTCAGACACGCCGGTCTTTGTGATCTTCGCCCGTGAGGAGATGTTCTTTATAAGGACCGGACCCGAGACACGGGAGCTCCGCGGAAAGCGGGAAGTGCTCAATTACATCGCCCGGCATTTTAAATCCTGATGCCGCTCCTGAACCGTCTCCTGC
>CAZCZK010000287.1:0-1763 GCA_964503195.1 uncultured Methanoregula sp. | reverse complement strand
TGACGCCCTGGAGAAGGTATTTCATTGCTGCCGACAGGGCAGCAGGATCGGTCTGATACTGGTAAGCACAAAGGGCATAGATCGGGATTGCAGACAGTTCGACAAGGACGAAGATGGTGAAGAGGTCCGTGGCGAACCCGACGGCCATGGCGCCGGCGAGAGCCAGGAGGAAGAGCGGGTAATAGAACTGGACCGGCCCTTTGGGATCAAGAGTCCCTGCCGACGCCCAGGCCGCCACTGCCCCGATACCCGTCACAAGAAGACCCCCGGTCAGCCCGATATAGGAGATCGTTGGATAGGCCCCGTGCTGGAAGAGAACGGACATCAGAAGACAGAAGACTGCAAAGAGGACGAAGCCGGTCAGGATCCCGCACCAGTGACGGAGGGTCGGGGGAAGGAGTTTTGCAATGAAATACATCCCGATACCGCAGAGCGCGATAAAGAAGGGCATGAACCCGGCAATATCGACCGGGTTCATAATCCTGCCCCCAGAAGAACGACCGTGACCAGTGCAACGAGAACGCCCGCGAAGATCGCGATGTTCCAGTTCGCGTCACGGTTTTCCATCCCCATGGCAACCCGACCGGCATCGAAAAGCAGCCGGGTCCCCGCGGCTGCAAACCCGTACAGTATCCTGAAAAATTCCTGGATTGCATGGGCTGCAAAGCAGACACCACGGCACGCTTCCGCATACAGGAGATCGAAGTCCCGCTGGGGTATATCATGGGGTTTGAGAACGTTCTTCCCGATAGTGAAGAAGAAGAGCGCAGCAGCCCCGAGGATCAGCAGTGCGGTTATCACGTGTGCAGGGTCATATGCCGCATAGCTCGTTGTGTAGGGCAGAAGGGCATAGAGGACTCCCGGGTAGATACCGATGATGATGCACAGGGCGGCAGTACCCAGCATCCCGGCCTGCATGAGAAGCGGCGGGTCAGAGGCTTCGTTGGACCCCTCCCGCAGGAACGCGAAATACCCGAGCTTGAGGAACGAGACGAACGTCCCGAACGAGGCGATCTCCAGGAGCACCCACAACCATACGCTGGTCTGCTCCGCTGCAAGGAGAACCATCCCCTTGGAGACAAAACCGTTGAAGAGCGGGACACCCGCGATCGAGAAGGCTGCAACCCAGAATGCGATCGCGGTAACCGGCATCTTCTTCTGGAGCCCGCCAACCCGGCTCAGGGTATTTTCACCGGTCTTCCAGATAATCACCCCAATGGCCATGAACAGGAGGGCTTTGTAAAGGATATGGTTGAAGAGGTGGGCCATACCCCCATCAAGCCCGAGCTGCCCGACCGTATCCGCAGTGCCCAGCCAGCCGAGGATCCCGATCCCGGCGACCATGTAGCCCACCTGCGAAATGATATGATAGGACAGGAGGCGGCGCATGTCGTTCTGGAAGACTGCAAATACCACGCCATACACCGCCATGAACGCCCCCATGAACGCAATAAATTCTGTGCCAGGTTGTGCCCGGGCAAGGAGGTAGACCGCGGCTTTCGTGGTATACACGCTCAAAAATACGCTGGCGATAAAGTTCGCCCGTGGGTATGCATCGGGGAGCCATGTGTGGAGCGGGATGAACGCGATATTCACACCGATACCCAGCACGATCAGCACCGACGCCCACAGCTGGTACGGTGCATCAGGGATCCCGGCAAGCGGCCCGACAACGGGAGAGCCGCCGCCCATGATAAGGAGCGCGATGCCTGCCATCAGCAGGGTCCCGCCAAGGCCATGATACAGGAGGTAGCGGTACCCGG
>CAZCZK010000286.1:0-1788 GCA_964503195.1 uncultured Methanoregula sp. | reverse complement strand
TAGAGCAGGTGAATCGTAATTCCCGCGATATAGTCAGTGGGGGTGACCATGAAAATAAACCCGTAGATCGGGGTTGAGAGGGAGACGATATCCTTGCGCGGCCGGAACCATGCGAGATATGCGAGAAGACAGGAAGCAAGAAAACCTCCGGCTCCCGCATACTGGATCTCCGTCAGCAGCCCGGCGTTCCACAGGACGATTCCCAGGAGGGTGCTGCCGAACGCGAGCAGGGGAACGAGCGCTTCGCAATACAGGACGCGGGTAGCGCGAATATCGTCAGGATTATCAGTCATGGCAGAGGGGCTCCGGGTGCAGGGGTATATACCTCATTCCTGAGGCGGGTTGTCAAATTTCCGGATGATAACGCAGTTGATGACCGGTTCACCGGTCAGCATATAGCGCCGGATAACCTGACCGTAGACCTCGACAATATCATTGACCTTCACGTTCTCATCGGGGCTCGTGAACATCTTTACCGATATTGCTCCTGTGCGATCGGCGACCGAATACTGTGGGCGGTTCAGGAACTGGAAATGGACGCGCTCGACCACACCTTCGATACGGACAATCCTGCCGATCATATTCTCGTTGATAAACCGGACTTTAACGGTCTTTGCTTCTTTCTCGTAGATCGGCTCCAGGTTCTTGTACTCGCTGCGGCTCATATAATTGAGCACCCCGGGGATGATCAGCAACAGAAAGAGACCCGGGATCAGGAATATGAGGAGCGGACGGATGTCCGGGGACATCATCGTGGCAACAATCAATAAAAGGGTGAAGAAGACAAACACCCCGATTGAGATGTTTGAGATCCTCACATCGATGGTTCCGATTTTCATGAAATAATTGATGGGTGGTTTATCTACTTCAGTGCTGCGATCTCTTTCCTGAACGCAACCCAGTAGATGACACCGACGAAGAACAGTCCTCCGACGATGTTACCAAGTGTAACTGGAATAAGGTTCTGCATCCACATGCTGATCCAGTCAGTCTTGATTGCAGCACCGGTGAGGCCTGCAGTCATGATACCGGCCGGGATAAAGTACATGTTTGCAATGGAGTGTTCGAGGCCGCTGGAAACGAAGGCCATGATCGGGAACCAGATACCAAAGAACTTACCAACTGCATCATCAGCGCAGATACCGAGCAGGATAGCAAGGTTGACAAGCCAGTTGCAGCCAATGCCCTTGAGGAATGCTGAATAGAAGCCCATCATACCGACATACCCGGTCTTTGCGCCTGCTATGGCAATCGCCCTGGTACCGAACGCTGTTATCGTTGCGACTCCTGCAGCATCAAAGGTCACAAACGGTCCGTTTGCCATGATGTATGCCCAGGTGATCGAGCCGATAAAGTTCCCGATGTAGACAAAGACCCAGAGGGTCAGGACCTGCGCCCAGCTGATCTTGTGGATGAATGCAGCCATCGGGGCAAGCATTGCGTCACCGGTGAAGAGTTCTGCACCCGTAAGAACGGTGATGATAAGCCCAACCGGGAACACTGCACCCAGGACCAGTTGTGCCATACCCGCCGATGCAAAGCCACCCGGCTGAGCAAGCGTCATGTTCGCGGCAACCTGTGCCGGAGTCAGGGTAGCTGCATAGGCAATGCCAGTACTGCATACTGTTGCAAGAGCCGCACCCATACCAATGTATGCACCAGACATGAACCCACGGACAATCATGTTCCATGCCGGGAGACCCACTTTGTACTTCCCAGCGTCTCCTGCTTTTGCAGTGATCGCTACCGGAGGATGAAATACCATTTTTTTACACACCTCTGAAATAT
>CAZCZK010000285.1:0-1792 GCA_964503195.1 uncultured Methanoregula sp. | reverse complement strand
GCCAGATACCTGTAAGGGAACGAAGGAAACGGCATACCCCCACGTGTGTATTTTTTAAAGAAACCAGCACAACCTGGTACTTTACAGGAATTCAGAGAAATAACAGAATCGGGTTTCTTGATCCTGCAGAGCAGGGAACATAAAAAAAGAGGTTCAGAGATACCGGTTCTTTCGCAGCCAGTCTGCCTGCGGGGGGAGGTATCGATAGATAATATCACATTTATCATCCTGAAAACTCCAGGGGGTGACGATCAGGATATCCCCTTCCCGGATCCAGACCCGCTTTTTGATCTTGCCCTTGATCCTGCCCATCCGGGTAACCCCGTCATAGCATCGCACCCGGATATGATTTGCCCCCATCATGAGGTCGGCAAAAGCAAACTGTTCATTTGCCCATTTTTTGGGTAACCGTACCCGGACAACGGGAGAACCGTCTTCGTTTACTGCGTTCGGGTCGAAATCATCTGCATTATTGTTATTATTTCTAATTGGCGCAACTCCGTTGGTATAGATAAATGGTGTGTGATGACAAGAAGGTATGTATTATTTCAGGATTCTTCCCCCTCACGGGATTTGCCAGGACTCCTGGAAGCCCTGTTTTTTAATGAAATCCGAAAGCCAGTCATCCATTCACTTTCTCCCCGCACACTATCCGGGTTAATTACTCTCCGCTCATCATTCTTTTCAGGTCATGATCAGCAAAGGCTCGTATCTCAGGCAACTGACGGCGTCAACCGTTCAGATGAGATCTGCACCGGTGGATAAAGAGATCGATGGCAGTTCGCCACCCTCCGTGTTTATCGGGAGCTGGAATTACCCGGATGTGTATGCCGGCCCGATGGTCACTGCTGCGCACGGTAATACCTCCATCATGGATACCCCCGAATCCTGGATCCCGGAAAACAAAAGCCAGGAGGAGATTATCGGGTACCGTCTCAACCTTATCCGGGGAAAACAGCAGGTACATGCCGCTGAGCTCGATACCCGTTTCATCGAAAAACTCCAGGATATCTCCCTTTCTGATACGTCTGTTGAGAGCGATGTGGCATTTTCCAGTACTCCCACGGGGACCTCATTCTCCGAAGAACACACCCCGTTTGGTCCGAGTGCACCCCTCGAGCGGTTCGAGATCGAGACCGGCCGGTGGGACCGGGATCTTGAAAAAGTGTTTTATGATACCGATATGAAGGCAGCAGATGCCGTTACCGACCTGCACAAAAAAGGTGTCTTATTTTCAAGCATCCAGAAGGCATTCTCGGTCGGGACCATGGGGTGTGGCAGGAACCGTCACCTTGTGCCGACAAAATGGTCTATTACCGCCTGCGACACCACGATCGGGAACAATCTCCTTGAAACGGTACGGAAATGCCCGGTGATCGATACCTGGCGGGTGCATGAATTTTCCAGCCTGAATAACAATTATGCCGTTATCCTGATGCCAACAGACTGGCAGTACGAATGGTCGGAAGCCTTCCTGCATGTCCTCGGGAATGAAGAACTTGTTTTCTCCGACCATGAAGGCCGGAAGAAAAAGACGACCTATTCGCATCTCGGGGGGTGTTACTATTCCTGCAAGATGGCGGTCCTTGAAGCCCTTGCACGGGAACAGAAACAGGCGGGAGCTATCATCCTCCGGGAGGCACTCCACGGGTATGTTCCGATGGGTGTTTTCAACGTGAGGGAGAATGTGCGGAATGCCATGAACCAGCCTGCCCGGGAATTTGAAGATATCCGGTCTGCATTATCGCATATTTCCAGCAAATTCACCCTTCCGGTGAGCCGCTTTATCGAA
>CAZCZK010000284.1:0-1811 GCA_964503195.1 uncultured Methanoregula sp. | reverse complement strand
ACCCATACTTTAATAGTTTTCAGGTTCCCAACCATAGGTGCATGATTGTAAAAGTACTTGAGCTCGAAAAAGACAAGGTACGACTTGTCATCCAA
The DNA here is from genome assembly GCA_964503195.1 of uncultured Methanoregula sp. GTDB lineage: Archaea > Halobacteriota > Methanomicrobia > Methanomicrobiales > Methanospirillaceae > Methanoregula. The sequence continues at coordinate 1,716 of CAZCZK010000284.1, read as the reverse complement.
GGTCAGGGGCACACGTTCATGAATGCCCTCATAGAGGAGCTGGTACAAGATCCCGATGTCGATGTTGCCAGATATATGATAGAATTCCAGTTTTCTGACCCGGAACTGTTTGTTACAACCAAAGGAAAGAAGAGCCCCATCCCGCTCATAAAAAAGGCCTGCAAAAGGATCTCCGGTCACTGTGACGAGCTCATGAAAGGTTTAAAAAAGCGCTGATCTCCTTTTATACTTTTTAGGCCGCCATAATGCCTGTTCTTTGGGATTTTTATTGAGATGCGCGATGTGACTGCAGAACAATTATCTTGATTTAAAAAAAAAACCGTAATTACTATGACGGGAAAAAAAAGCATTTTTCTTATTGCCGTGCTTCTCGCGGGAGCGGTTTGCATAGCAGGCTGCACGATGAATGTGGGTACTCCTCCCACGACAACTCCAGCCCCGACCACTTCTGTATTGACTACGGTCCTGACTCTGCCTCCAACCACAACTCCTGAACCGACACCGGTACCGGTTACGACAGCCATCGTCACGACAGCAGTAACAACAGCGCCGGCCGAAAAAGTGGTCCTGCAACAGACAGGTACCCTCACGACAAAAGACTTCAAGACCTACGACTTCAAGACCCTCATGGGATACAAATTCCTCTATCCAAAGGACAAATTCAGGATCATCATCAAATCAGAAAAGCCTGTCCTTGGATATGCCCTGAGCACGGAGCGGGCAGGCCAGTTGCAGGGCTCCCAGCTGATTCCCCGCTACGTGACGTATCTGAAGGGGGGTATTGACTGGGGCCTGATTGAACCGGTCATGGTCATAGAGAAAGCCACCAATACCACCAGGGAATTTACTCTTCAGGATGTCGGCCCGCTGACCTATGTTGTGGATGGACGCTGGATGGGTTATGACAGCAATTATGAGAATACCCCTCCCTTCAGTTATGAAATAACCATCGTGAAGACCGGTGGCCCGACAGAACAAAATTTCGATTTTGCGGCCTATGACAAATAGGTCCTTTTTTTATTATTGTTGTCACGGGTAGCAAGAAGAAAGGGCTCCTGCCCACCTGAATTTCAGAAAAATTGAGCGATAAGGGAAGGTTATTCTGTTGCCCTTTCGGTAAAGACAATAGATCCCGAAATACGGGAGATCTTGATCTTGACCTTCTGTCCCGGCTTTGCATTGGCAACATACATAATATACCGGCCCATCTTGACAACGCCATCACCACGTTTGGAGATGGACTGGATCTCCACATCCATGACGGTACCTTCCACGAGGTTTTCCGATACGGGTTCGGTCCTGGCTTTGCGTTTCCTCACCGGGCGGTGACTACCACAGGCATCACACCGGAGGATCATGACCCTGTCATCTTTCACCAGCCGTGTATCAGGCTTCCCACACTCCGAACAGATGACATAGTCCTCAACATAGCTCTTGATGATCATCTTGATGAGCGAGATCTCGAATTTCCCATTGAAAACAGCCCGGTTCCCGTCGATTTTACCGCTGGTTCCCAGTTCTCCGAGGAGAAACTTCATAAGATGATCGTGGTCACGACGGACTTTTCCGGCTATTTCTGAAAAATTTTCAAGGACGGTTGTCTTCCCTTCAACGTATGCTTTCGCTTCGGGGACAACAAAACGCTCCGAAGATTCCGTTTTCTCGGTAATATTGGAGTATGCCTGTTTGAGGAGATTTTCATAGGAGTCCGTCATA
>CAZCZK010000283.1:0-1823 GCA_964503195.1 uncultured Methanoregula sp. | reverse complement strand
GTGCATAGATCTTGGCGTGGTGCTGCTCGTGGCCGAGATAGGCGATCGTCCCCCTGGGAGAAAGGCGGAGGAGAATCTCCTTGTCATTGTCCGGGTCACGGTGTTTTTCCACCAGGTTTTTCCGGACAAGCCTGCTGATCATCTGCGAAATGGCACTCTTTGATATCCCGAGCAGGAGCGAGAGGGAGGTGGGGTTGATGTCTTTGTTCTTGCCGATCATCATGATGGTGTGGATCTCAGAGCAGTGGAGCTGGTCTCCGGAGCCGAAGTCCTTCGGGCATCTCTCGTCTGCGTCCATTTTGTTGAGGATCCGTATCCATTGTTCCGATACTTTCCTCATATCCTGATCAGCGGTCATTCATCCTCTCCCGCGCCCGGACTCGTGCGCCACATTTTGTTTAGCATATTAACTATAAATCCTTTTGCACACGCAAAAAGACCACAGGAACAAAAAAAGAAATCCGCTAAATTCCCTTCACAAGGTTCCTCTGCTGGATGGCCTTTGCAGCCACCACAAACACCAGTGTCACACCGGCAAGTACCAGAACGTCCACCCACGGGGAGTACACGGCATCCCCGTTCAGCGATGCATGGAACAGGTCGACAAGGTACGTGAGCGGGGAGAGCGAAGTAAGGATGAAGAACCATCCGCTGAGCTGGGAAAGAGGGATGAAGATCCCTGATATGAACATGAGCGGGAGGCGCACGAGGCTTGAGAGCATCATGATATTCGAGGGGTTGTCCGTTGTCGGGGAGGCAAGGAGCGTGCCGAGTGCAGCAAAGGTGACCGAACCGAGCACGAAGGCAAGGAGCAGGAGCAGGACACTGGTTACCGGCAGGGAGAGGAGCAGGGCGCAGGCTGAAAAGACGATGATACTGATCCCGATGCCAAAGATCGCGCCGGCCAGGATGTCGCCGATGACGATGCTCTCGAGAATGACCGGGAGCGAGAGGAGCCGCTCGTAGGTCTTCTCCCGCTTCTCCCACGGGGTGATGAGCGGGCCGACCGAGGATGCGGTGAAAAAGAGCATCATCGCAAGGAATCCCGGGAAAAAGAGGACAAGGTCAAGGTCACGGCCGATGAAGAACGTCAGGAACATGATCAGCGGGAAGAGCAGGCCGAAGATGACCACCGGGCCCTTGAAGTAATAGATCCGCATGTCCTTCTCAATGACAACAAGGATGCTCCTGAGGAAAAGCTGCCAGTCCATGGTTCACACCCCCGCGGTCAGTTTCACAAATGCCTCTTCAAGGGTCGGGCTGGAGGTCGCAATCGAGACGATCATCAGGTGTTCCCGCTCTGCAAGGGCGGCAAGATATTTGACTGCACGGTCCGGGTCGTCCGTGTATACCCGCCATTTGTCCCCCCAGGACTCCGCCCTCATGATGCCGGAACCAGAGAAGAGGGAGGGCTCCACCGCCTGGCTGAATGCAATCTCGACATAGCGCGAGGTATCGAAGGTTTTTTTCAGTTTTTCCGGGCTCTCCGTTGCCACGATCTTCCCGTGGTTGATGACGCTGATCAGAGAGCAGACCGCGTTTGCCTCTTCAATGTTATGCGTGGTCAGGAGAACCGTACTCCCCTCCCGGTTCATACGCCGGATAGTGTCGATGACGAGCCTCCGGCTGTATACATCAAGTCCCGTGGTGGGTTCATCGAGGATGAGGAGAGGGGGTGCATGGATGATGGCACACGCGATACTGATCCGCTGGCGCATGCCTTTTGAGAAGGTGCGGACGAGGTCGTCCCTCCGGTCAAAGAGCCCGAGCCGGTCGAGGATCTCATCTGCCCGTTCTTCGCGCGTGACCCGGTCCATGCCGAA
>CAZCZK010000282.1:0-1836 GCA_964503195.1 uncultured Methanoregula sp. | reverse complement strand
GGTAAAAAGCCTTTATTGACCAGTGCACAAAGGTATATGGGGACTAGCCCGGGTGGCTCGGCGTCACTTGTAACCCGAAACCGTCGGTACGCGGGGGGCGAAGTTTGACTGAGGCTGCAACGGCCTTCGGGAACCTGTGTGTCCTGACAGTGAAACCTCGTCCCATGAGGTCGATGGCCAGGTATCAATATTCCGGAGGGAATAACGACCTGTTGCTGCGGGAACCGGTTCAGGCCCGGAAGGGAGCAGACTTACCGTAGACATCCGGCGCCCATGGGGTTACGGGGCTGAGGATGGATACTTTGGCGAATGGAGAGACGTACAGTCGACCGATAACCCGTCCCCATTCACGGTTATCATGGCGAAAGTGACCATCATCGGTGCAACGGGCAATGTCGGCATGTTTGCTGCCCATGCAATATCGTCGAATCCACATGTCAGTGAACTCCTTCTCCACGGGCGGGAGGGGCGCGAGTCTCTTTTACAGGGAATAACCCAGGATCTCAACGACTCCTTTGCCGCGCGGGGGACGGATGTCAAGACCAGCTGGACGACGAACCTGAAGGAAGTTGCCGGCTCTGACATCGTTGTCATTACTGCCGGTGAAGCACGCAAGGCAGGACAGGACCGGCTCGATCTTGCGCTGGGCAATGCAAAAATTATTGCCCCGATAGCAAGGACTATTGGCGAAAACGCTCCTGACACCAAGATTCTTGTTGTCACGAACCCGGTCGATATCATGACCAGTGTTGTGCTGAAGTATTCAGGTCTCAAGCCAAACCAGGTCTTCGGTCTTGGGACACATCTCGATTCGATGCGCCTGAAATCCCTTATTGCCGGATATTTCCGGGTTCATGTCAGTGAAGTGCATACCCGTATTATCGGGGAACATGGCGACAGTATGGTCCCTCTCTGGTCTGCTACCACGATTGGGGGAATCAAGATCTCCAACCTCCCGGAATTTTCACATCTTCCGGTACAGGATATTATCAACTCGGTCAAGTGCACCGGGGAAAAGATCATCCAGAATAAGGGTTCCACGGTCTACGGGCCCGGAGAAGCAATTGCATCCCTGGTACGAACCGTTCTTGGCGATGAAAACCGTATCCTTACCGTGTGTGCTTATATCCAGACAGAGGTTCATGGCATTGGGGATGTCTGTATTGGTGTTCCAGCGCGGATGAACCGCGAAGGTGTTTTTCCCATCACTATCCGGATCGATGAATCTGAAGTGATTGCGTTCAGGGCATCCGTGGAAAAAATACGGACAAACACCCGGAAGGTCATCGATACCATGGAATGATGAGGAAAGGAAAAAAAGGTAAAAAGGAACGACTGAACCTGTTTTTCAGTTCAATGTTACTTCAATAACTTCTGCCCGTTCAACGCCCGGAATGCTGCTTAAGGACGTCTCCAGTGCATCAGTCTCTCCACCGGCATCGTTGATAATTGCAGCAAACTTGATTGCCTTAAGCCCGAACCCGATCGGCTCCACCTTCATATCCTGGATACCCGGCAATTTCTGCTTCAGGGCGGCTTTCAACTGTTCAAGGTCTACTTCCGGAGATTCCGGCATGACCCTCATGATGACTGCAACACTGCCCATTTCCTCACGGTCCCCCGAATCCGCATCTCGGGCAGACATAGGAGATACTCTGCTCCCGGCACCGGTAGCACCGGTTAATCTCAGCACCGCAGGATGGGCACCCGAACTCCGTAGCGCCCTCTTCTGCGAGCGGGGCATTGCAGGATGTACATTTCTTATCTGACATTTACACTCCTCAAGGGATTCTTATAGTATTTCTTCTGGAACCTTTAAAAGGTTATACCGATCCT
>CAZCZK010000281.1:0-1837 GCA_964503195.1 uncultured Methanoregula sp. | reverse complement strand
ATCGAGGGCGACGAAGGAGGGGAGAAGAAGGTCCGGCTCACCCGCATCCATGTCGAGGAGGACCCGGGCCGGCTCGTCCACATGGGCAATGCCGAGCGGGGCAAATACTCGCTTGTCGACTACAACCGGGCCGGCATCCCGCTCATCGAGATCGTGAGCGAACCCGATATGCGGTCCCCGAAAGAAGCCCGGAAGTTCTTAAACAAGCTCCGGGCAACCCTCGAGTACTTAAGCGTCTTCGATTCCGAGAAGGAAGGCTCGCTCCGGGTCGATGCCAACATCTCGATCAAGGGCAGTGAACGGGTTGAAGTCAAGAATATCACCTCGTACAAGGGTGTCGAGAAGGCGCTTCTGTTTGAGGTTACCCGGCAGAAGAACCTGCTCCGCCGCGGCCAGAACGTGGCCCGCGAGACCCGCCACTACCTTGAGGCCCGGGGTATCACCCAGTCCGCCCGGAGCAAGGAACAGGAGCACGACTACCGGTACTTCCCGGAGCCGGACCTCCGGCCCCTCCGCGTGAAATCATGGCTGGACAATATCGTCCTCCCCGAGTTACCCGACGCCCGGCGCGAGCGGTTCATCGCCCAGTACGGGTGCTCGCTCAACCATGCCCGCACCCTGACGGGAGAACTGAAACTTGCCAACTTCTTCGAGCAGGTTGTCAGAGGAGATCCACAAGGGCTCTCTGCTCCTGCCTCCACATGGATCGCCGACACCCTGATCGGGGAACTGAACTACCGGGACATGAGCCTTGATCGGGTGGAACCCGCTGCCATGACCGGCCTCGTCCATCTCCTGAAGGCGGGGACAATAACGGACAAGAGCGGCGTGGAAGTCCTCCGGGTCATGCTCGACCAGCGCCATAAAGGGGAGGCAAAGGAGACACCGGATGCAATCGTGAAGCGTCTTGACCTCGGGAAAGCACCGTCCGATGATACCGCCCTTTTGCCCGTAATCAATGAAGTCATCGCTGAGAATCCAAAAGCGGTTGAAGATTACCGGAACGGGGTAGATGCATCCGGAAATTTCCTTGTTGGACAGGCGATGAAGAAAACGCGGGGAAAATCAGATCCCAAAGTATTGCATCGATTATTCTCCACTGCGGTCCGCAATAAGGAGGCATAATCCATGCACCTGATCGTTGCAGAAAAGAACATCTCGGCCCGGCGCATTGCGGAGATTCTGGGTGAAGGGAAAAAGATCACCGAGCACAAGGACGCGGGTGTCTCGACCTACAGCTTCGGGGACATAACCACCGTCGGGCTCCGGGGCCATGTGGTCGAGATCGATTTTGAGCCGGGCTACCAGAACTGGCGGAGCGAGGAGTACACCCCGCGGAGCCTGATCGATGCGAGGACCATCAAGGTGCCGACCGAGAAGAAGATCGTGAGCCTCCTCCAGAAACTCTCCCGCAGGGCAGACCGCATTACGATTGCAACGGATTTTGATACGGAAGGAGAACTGATAGGCAAGGAGGCTTTCGAGCTCGTCCGTGCCGTCAACACGAAGGTGCCCGTTGACCGTGCACGGTTCTCTGCCATCACAAAAGGAGAACTCCAGCACGCCTTTTCTCACACAACGGAACTCGATTTCGCCCTTGCGGCAGCCGGCGAAGCCCGGCAGTCGATCGACCTGATGTGGGGCGCATCCCTCACCCGCTTCATCTCGCTTGCGGCCCGGAGGGGCGGACAGAACATCCTCTCGGTGGGCAGGGTACAGAGCCCGACGCTCTCCATGATCGTCGACCGTGAGAAGGAGATCGAGGCGTTCCTGCCGGAAAAATACTGGCAGCTTGCCCTCGATACCGAGAAATCCGGCGAACCAATCGAGGCCCGCC
>CAZCZK010000280.1:0-1837 GCA_964503195.1 uncultured Methanoregula sp. | reverse complement strand
GTCATGAACCCGGCAACAACAGAGTTCCTCCGGCAGCGGTTCACCGAGTACTACCGTAACACCGTGCTCGTCCCGCCCCCATCGCTCGGGCAGCGGGAATGGGGTTTTGTCCTCTTCAATTCAGGATCTGCTGACATGCGCATGCGCAGGCATATCGGTTTTTCTGATCGGGACGAGATGGAGAGCTATATCCTGAACCTCATTCCGCAGCACACGTACTACTCGACTGCCTACTACGAGAAACCGGATGCCGGGACCATGGCCGATAAAGGCTGGAGCGGGGCAGACCTGATCTTCGACCTCGACGCAGATCATATCGTGCGGGGCCCCTTCGACCAGATGCTTGTCCGCGTCAAGGAGGAGACGGAAAAACTCATTACCATCCTCACGGACGAGTTCGGTATGGATAAAAAGTCCATCGCTCTCGTTTTCTCGGGAGGACGCGGGTATCATGTCCATATCCGGGACATCGCATTCCGCTCATGGGGGAGTGCCGAACGCCGTGAACTGATCGACTATGTCTGCGGGATCGGCATCGATCCAGCAGCAATGCTGACCGGAAAGACCGTCCCCATCCCCGGCTGGCAGCAGCGGTTCCGGGAAGTACTTCTTGAATATCTCCATTGGATCGGGGGACTGGCCGAAGAGGAGGCAATGGCCCATCTGACGGCGATCGAAGGTGTTGGAAAGGAGTCTGCCTCCTCATTTTTAAAAAAACGCGACGAGTTGATCCGGGAGATTGAGCATCACCCTACGAGCATGATCCTCAAAAACCGTGTCCTTGCCATCATTCTCGGGCAGCAGGAGGGGGAGTTCAAAAAAAGGCTGCTCACCCGAGCCGCTCTTGCTGACGAGCCGGTCACAACCGATACGAAACGGCTGATCCGGATGCCGACATCCCTCCATGGCGGAAGCGGGATGCGGGTCCAGCCGCTCGAGCTTCGTGACCTGCATGATTTCGATCCCCTGACGGACGCTGTCGTGTTCGGTACCCGCGATGTGAAGGTGGACCAGAAGTTCCCCATGAAGATACCGATGCTCGGAAGTACTTATGAACTCAAAAAAGGCATCATTACAGTACCGGAATCTGTCGCGGTATTCCTCTGCTGTCGCGGTATGGCAGAAATAGCCTGAAGCTGGTGAACCACAATGAAGCTTGACGACCTGCGTAGTATCCTGTTATCGGAGCGGGAGACAGGCCGGCTTACGGCGGTTGCACCGGATATCTTTGAAAAAGGGCACGGGGAACTCGCGGCGATAACTAAGAAAGTGTATGCCTTTGAGGATCCGTTCTCTGATGAGGCCCGTGCCCTTATTGATGAAACGCTCTCGATAAGGGAAACGATCCAGGACCTGTTTGCCATCCGTTCCCGGAAGATCCTCGCTCTCACGATCATGCATGCGGAAGGGAGCTATTATGATCGTGAGGAGGTCAAACGGATGATCCCGGCAGAGAAAGAGATGTTTGAGCAGATTACTGCAGGCATCGAGCACTGCCAGGGAATCCTGCTGCACAACATCCCGCATACCCTGAATGCTCTCCGTCACGCGATACCGGTTGCTGATCCCGGCACTACCGGACCGGAGCCCTGCGAAGAAGGTGAGCCGGAAATTGAGCCGGGTGCGATACCGGCACCGGTCAGCCCGGTCTCCCACCCCTGCGTCCTTGTCCACGTACTCGAGGACATGGATTCATTCATGGGCGTTGACGGGAGGATTTATACCCTTTCAAAGGGAGATATAGTGACGGTTCCCGAGCGGAATGCTGCGGTCCTCTCAGAGCGCAACATAGTCTTAAATATCAATCTCTGTAAATAATATAGGTATTCGTAATCAG
>CAZCZK010000279.1:0-1858 GCA_964503195.1 uncultured Methanoregula sp. | reverse complement strand
CTCTCAGGAGTTATTCCCGTATCAGGGTAAAGCCGACACACACACACAAAAATCGCCTCTCGGTTTGACCTTCAGACGGCCCCTGTCTCACCTCTATTCCCCCGGGGAACGGATTCTACTGTCCTGTCCTTTTACTATCCGAAAATGCAGCCTGTCCGGAGTAATCCAGACTATCCCGGGCATTATAAGGCAATCTCTTGCAATAAAAAGGATTTTCTCTCCTTTTCACGGGTGACGGGCCTGCCGTTTACTACTGTCGGTCAACCCGCTTGAACAATGTATTATACGGAAACAGATGATTCATCCCCGTCCGTTGTGCGGAGGGAAAACCACAGGCCGCAATCACGTCTGCTCCTTCGATATGACTCCCGTCATGAGGATCGTTGGCAAGTGCGGAGAGTGTGAAGACAGAATGTGGCAGGTGAACACCGAAAATATCGTTTGTTTCTACGTACCTGACATTGTTCCGCACGTAATAGCTGCGATTATTCTGTATGTAGAGGCGACAGCTGGAACGGTCCACGATAATACCCATTGCCGCAAGATATGCCGGTACCCGGTTGACCGGCATCGTCATGGACAATGCGATGCAGATATCAATGATGACGGAACCGATCCGGGTATCGGGATAGAATGGTTCATCTGCGTAACAGATTTTATGACAGCTCGTGCAATAAAATCGTTTGACAGAGACATACAATGTTCTCTGGTCGTCATCGATCTTCAGGTGCGCGAACTGTTTTCTCTTCGTATCATAACCGGCAAGGGAACCCCCGCATGCAGGGCATACGGTGTGGTCTGTGAAGGTCATCCCGCCAACAACTGAAATGCCGTTCTGGACAATATCGGCCAGGAGCGGGGGTATACGGGGTGGTTTCATGTCATGCGCGCGCCCCACGATCCTGTCATTTTTTGATAAATCGAGTGCGATTGATTTATTTTTACTGTTAAAGGATTCATTTAACAATGCACCAGCCTGAATCTCTCTTGAACCCACTACTATTAAGCACTTTTTCAGATTGTTTCATTGAGTTTAAATAGGCACGGTCGAGAGCTTTCATTGTTAGTAGGTGTAATTACATGGAATTCAAGTATGTACCAACCACGTGTCCGTATTGCGGCACCGGGTGCGGCTTCAACCTTGTTGTCAGGGACAAGAAGGTTGTTGGCGTCCAGCCCTGGCAGCGCACTCCGGTCAACGAAGGAAAGCTCTGCCCCAAGGGCAACTATGCCTGGGAGTTTATCAATGCTCCTGACCGGCTGACCAAACCGCTCATCAAGAGGAACGGGAAATTTGAGGAAGCCACCTGGGACGAGGCCTACAAGCTGATCGCCGAGAATTTCAAGAAGTACCAGGGTGAACAGAGTGCATGCCTTGCTTCTGCCCGTGTCTCCAATGAAGAGAACTACCTGATGCAGAAGTTTGCCCGTGCTGTCCTCAAGACCCCCAACATCGACCACTGCGCCCGGCTCTGCCATGCGTCCACGGTCGTCGGGCTTGCCGGCGCATTCGGCTCCGGTGCAATGACCCAGTCGATTGCAGATATTGCTGAGTCCAAGTGTCTTCTTGTTATCGGTACCAACACGTTCGAGCAGCACCCGCTGATCGGCCGGCGCATTATGCAGGCAAAGGCAAATGGCGCAAAGATCATCTACGCCGACCCCCGCCTCACGCCGACCGGGAAGATCGCTGACCTGCACCTGCAGTTCTACTCCGGTACCGATGTGGCACTCCTGAACTGCATGATGCAGTTGATCCTCAAGAACGGCTGGGAGAACAAGGACTTCATCAAGAACCGCACCAAGGACTTTGAGAAGGTCAAAGAAGTTGTGATGAAGGAGATCTACTCGCCAGACA
>CAZCZK010000278.1:0-1871 GCA_964503195.1 uncultured Methanoregula sp. | reverse complement strand
CCAACGGGATGAAATCCCGCGTCATGAACCGGACCGCTATCATGTTCCAGCGCACGTTTGCACTGTATGGTGATGACCGGGTGATCGAGAATGTCCTGCACGCCCTCGATGACATCCGCTATCCGCAGGAACATGCAGTCAACCGGGCTGCCGACCTCATCGACCAGGTGAAACTTTCGCACCGGATGATGCATATCGCCCGCGACCTTTCCGGCGGAGAGAAGCAGCGGGTAGTTCTGGCCCGGCAGCTTGCCAAGAACCCGACCATGCTCTTTGCCGACGAACCCACCGGTACGCTCGACCCTGAGACAGCCCGGCTGGTCCACGAGATGCTTCTTGATGCAGCAAAAAAGAATTCGATGGGTATGGTCGTCACCTCGCATTTTTCGCAGGTGATTGAGGACATGGCGAACCGTGCCATGCTGCTCGTGGACGGCGAGATCGCATCAATCGGATTACCAAAGTCCATCATCAAATCCTTTGCAAAGGATTTCGAGGAAATTGATTCGCAGGAGCCTTTCGAGCTGGGCGATCAGATCCTCCAGGCCCGCGACGTTACAAAACGGTATATTTCGGTGGACCGTGGCGTTGTAAAAGCCGTCAACAATGTAACGTTTGATGTGGCAAAGAAGGAGATCTTCGGCATCATCGGCAAGAGCGGGGCGGGCAAAACCACGCTCTCCCGGATCATCTCCGGCATTATCGAGCCTACGGGCGGGGAGATGAATATCCTGATCGGTGACGACTGGGTGGACATGACAAGGCCCGGTATCGATCAGCGGGGCAGGGCGAAGGAGTACATCGGCCTGCTGCACCAGGAGTATGACCTCTTCCCGCACCGCACGGTCATCGACAACCTGACCGACTCGATTGGACTTGAGTTCCCCAAAGAGCTTGCGATCCGGAAAGCAGTTGTCACCCTGAAGATGGCGGGGTTCTCTGAGGAGAAAGCACAAGCAATCCTGAACCGCTTCCCGGGAGAACTCTCTGATGGCGAGCGCCACCGCGTTGCCCTTGCACAGGTGCTCATCAGGGAACCGCGTCTCGTGGTCCTTGACGAGCCGACCGGCACCATGGATCCTATCACCAAGCAGGACGTGAAGTCCTCGATCCTGCATGCCCGCGACGAGATGGACGAGACGTTTATCGTTGTCTCCCACGACATGGACTTTGTCCGGGACATCTGCGACCGTGTTGCACTCATGCGGGGCGGGAAAATCATCGACATCGGGTTGACAAAAGAAATCCTTGCGCAGGTTACTGATGAGGACCGGAAAGAGTAACCTCTGTTTTTATCCTTTTCTGGTACGGAGTCCCCCGAGCTGTCGGGGTTCTGTCAGCTAAAACTACTCCCTCTTTTCTATTGCATCCCGGTCAGGCATCAGATCCTGAAATTTGACAGAATGTAATAGTTTAAATCAATTATGCGCATATGAGTAATAATAGGGAGGCAGATGATGAAGATCTGTATCACGGCACGGGGAAAAACGCTGGACAGTGCATTCGAACGCCATTTTGCCCGGGCTCCCTGGTTCATTTTCCATGACTCCGGCACCGGTAAAACTGAAGCAATCCGGAACGGTTTTGTTATCAGCGATACGCGTATCGGCCAGAACGCGGTCCGGCTCCTGAAAACCAATGGGCTGGATGAGGTTATTACCGGGGAGATTGGTGAAAATGCCCGGGCTCTGCTGAAAGGTTCGGATATCTCACTTCACCTCTTCAACGGTCCGGGAACCGTCCGGCAGGCGATTGATGAGATCCTCCGGAGTCGGGCAGAAGAAGTGCCGGGGGGAGCCGGTTATCCGCACTGAATGAGGGATACAGCCAGCGGTTGTACCACAGAAAATCTCTAAAAAAATTTGCACGGT
>CAZCZK010000277.1:0-1878 GCA_964503195.1 uncultured Methanoregula sp. | reverse complement strand
GTTGCAGCGATGGAAAAGGACGCAAGAATCTTCCGGGAGATCGCTGCACTGGTTGTCAGGGGCAAGTGGATGTCGGAGGATTCGTTTATTGGGGCCCTCAAACAGGGCGAGCCATTCGCACTCCACAGCGCCGCCACTGCCATTTTCTCTATAGCTCCCGACTCCGTTATTGCGGATCTCGCCGCAGCAACGGCGTCTGCAGACGCAGAAAGAAAAATACCGTTCATCCGTGCCCTGGGCAGGTTCCGCTCTGTCCGGGCAGCCGGTGCCATTCTCCCTGCGATCGCGGATCCTTCCGCTGATGTCCGCTTTGCAGCGGCCCGTGCCCTCGGAACCAATGGGGTCGTCCAGACTGCGGAGTACCTGGTAGTCCTGCTCATCGATCGGAACTATGGTGTCCGGTACAGTGCTGCCGAGGCGCTGGGGAAGATCGGGTCGGAGAATTCTGCCGATGCGCTGATTCGGGCGCTTGCAGATCCGGATGAAGCCGTCCGGTTCCATGCCGCCCGGGCACTCGGGAAGATCGGCTCAGGGCGGGGTATTACCCCGCTAACGGCGGCTGTTCAGGACAGCAATATCCTCGTCAGCACTGCGGCTAGGGATGCCCTGCAACAGATCGATAAACTGGCAGAGGCATCATCTGCTGAACAGAAACCATGATAAGGCGATGAAGCCCTATCAGGGATCGCCTTCGGGCCCGGTAGTATAGTCCTGCTCTCCATCCAGTCCGCTAACTCACGGGATGATCAGTCGGAGAACAGGATCCCCGCGGCAGTCATCTGGTTCTTCAGCTCCGCGAGCTCCTCTTCAGCCTGGGCAAGGGCATCCTCCGGCACGGGTTTCAAGGCTTTCATTCGTGTGATGTCGGAACGAAGCGTGGACCAGGCGTCCAGCAGTGCGTCCTCGTACGGGTGGATGTAGGCCTTGTGGTAATCGATCAGAGTCCGGTAGTGATCAAAGGATTTTCCGGTCTGTTTGGGATCGGGAGATGTGGTCCGGGTATCTTTACTGTCGGCAGGTTTCCCTGCGTGCGGTGGTTTCCGGGAATGCATGACGAGCCCTCCTCATTCGGTATCTGACGGACTAGGTTAATACCCTGCTGGAATTGTCAAAGAACATGAACGTATCCGCATATTTTCCGAACCAGAGAGACTGTTCGTGCGATCTGTGCCAGCGGCTGATGGCCTTGTCATGATCCACATTGTGCCCACCTTTTTTGACCCGTAGCTGGACCCGGGCCGGCGAGAGTTCCGCGGGTTCGATCGAGATGTAAATAAAACCGAAATTAAATCCCTTTGCCTTTGCTTCGAGAAGGTCATCACGGTATTTGTCCGATGAAAGGACCGTCTCGACAAGGAATGATCTGCCTGACCGTATGCAATCCGCCACCTCAGCATCGATCTGCTGTGCTGCCATCAGGTTGATCTCGGGGAGGGATTTGTCCATGTATTGCGGGAGGAGCTTCACAGTACGATCGTCGGCATTAAGGGAGACGAGAGTCACATTGTCAAGATTTTTCAGGAATTCCCGGGTGAACGTGGTCTTTCCTGCCCCGTTCGGACCGGCAACGATCCACATCCACGGAGCGTTTTTTTCTTCCGGAGATATCTCTTCAGCGGGCTGGGATTTGGTGCTGACCCTCGTTCTCACATATTCTTGTCGCTCGCCCGGATTGAGATACAGGACAATGTCACATCCCTCAATTCCAACCGGCGTCGACAAGCCCAAGGCATCATTCTCCTCACCGGCTCGTTTCGTGGCGGTTTCGAATGAGCGGATCGCGATCTGGTTGAGAGTTGTAGGGTCGGGGAGGGGAATGGTTGCAGGCATGGGGAATCCCTTCAGAGCTTGATTTTTTTCATGCGGACCTTTTTCATC
>CAZCZK010000276.1:0-1896 GCA_964503195.1 uncultured Methanoregula sp. | reverse complement strand
TTTTTCCGGCCCTCTCCGGCATTGTCTCGCTCATCGTACTTGCGACTTTCATTCTCCCGCTGGTCATCGGACAGTTCTTAGGGGCTACCGTCTTCTACGTTGCCCTGTTTGCTTTCTACCTCGTCAGTTACTTTGTGGTAATCTTCTTCAACACCGCGCTCGTCAGCTGTGTCAATGCCCAGCTGCAGGGAAGGGTTTTGTCGGTCGGCGAAGGCCTCTCCGCAGCTCTCTCCCATTTCACCTCCATCCTCATGTGGGCGCTCGTTTCGGCCACGGTCGGCGTTATCCTCAATCTCCTGAGGGAACGGGCAGGCTTTTTCGGGCAGGTCGCATCGGCTATCGCCGGCGGTGCATGGGGCCTGATCACCTTCTTTGTCGTCCCGATCCTCGTCCTTGAGGATAAGGGGGTTGTGGACGCGATCCGGGAGTCAGCATTCCTGATCCGGAAGACATGGGGAGAGTCTATTATCGGGACCGGGTCTATCCTGCTCGTCTTCCTCCTCATGGGCATTGCCGGGTTCCTGGGCGTGATCGCCACACTCTTCCTCGGGAGCATAACCATTTTTGGTATCGCTCTCGTCCTTTTCATCGCACTTGTCATCGTTCTTTCCGTTGTTGCAGCTGCAATGCAGGGGATCTATGTCACGGCCCTGTATTCGTACGCAAAGACCGGCGCGATCCCCCCGGCGTTTAACCGGGATTTGATCCAGAACGCCTTTGTCCAGAAACAGTCCGGACCTGGTACTATCTGATTTCCCCTTTTTTCCGCTCGTCATCGGCAGGTTTTCAGGGCGGTCTTCTTCCCCGGACGTGATCGCCCGGCCGATGAAACAACCGGGAGTACCCATGGGAAGAGGCGGTAGAACGGCATCGCCGTCATTGCAATGTGGTAGTTCAAATGGACTTTATCCGTTCTCATGCTGGTCTCCCTGCTGAACGCGAAGATCCTGTTACCGGTCCGGCCGGGTGTTATCCTGTGGTCCCCGGGGGCCGGCTTGACGTCCCTGAAAAAATCCGGAAAAAAATAACCTCTCTTTGCCGTTTTTCCTCAAACCATAGGTTTACCCACGACAACTCCCCATCTCTTGGTATGAAGAAGCGGAATGCATGGTCGGTGCTTCCCGGGTCGACACCGGCAGAAAAACTGCAGGTCCTCGGTGTGGAGAAAAACATCCTGGTCGATATCCGCCGGCTTGACGAGATCTCCCGAAAGTATGGTGTTATCATCTACCTTTTTTTTGAGGAAGACCTTGCCCGCAATCGTCCTCTGGAGGCCGTCATCCAGGAGTATGGCAGCGTCCCCGTCTTTGAACGACCTTTTATCAGCGTCCCGGATTTCCTCCGGTTCACAAAGGAGAACGATCCGTCCTTCGAAAAGACCCTGCAGGAATTCCCGCTGATGGTCGATATCGTCTCTTCCGGAACCACTCTTGCCGGGCCTGACGGCAGCGATATCCCGGTTGTTACCGGCCTGATGCCATTTCTGGATGAGCTCGACGTGGACGCTCCCAGGACGGAACCAAACGCGGACTCTGTTTAAAATCCCAACACTTTTACCCCCGGTAAATAACCCCCGTGCTTCGCTCTGCTCGCGGATACCCGCTGACCGGAACAGGATGTTCTCAACCATTGATTACTGTCAGGAAAACAAATGAGCGGAGACCATGGAATGAAAGGAACCTGCCGCTCGTGGTGAAAGATGTTGAGAACCCCGTACATCGCGTGACCTGAACTCAAGGGAACCCCGGCCAAAACCGGGTGATACACTATAAATTTCAGGAGTGCGAATTAATTTAAGCATGAGTCTGGTTGGGAAGAAGAACCTGATCTGGGTCTTTGATTCGGTGGTCCCCAGTAAATACGTTCACAAATGCCGCAGGTTCTTTTTCTTTGATC
>CAZCZK010000275.1:0-1905 GCA_964503195.1 uncultured Methanoregula sp. | reverse complement strand
CATGCACTTCGTGACGTTTTGCCAGTTCCTCAAAGATATAATGGTGGCGTGAAGGAACCGGGTGATGGATATAATCCTGTGTGGAAACAAGGAGGATTTTCATACGTTACCCGATTCAGGAACTTCAGCGTTCTCTCGAGGTGAGTGGATTAGGTTTTTTTGGATTTTTGCATCTCTTGCGGGAGATCTTTGATTCTGGCCGGAGTGCCGATTGCCATCATATAATCGGGAACATCGCGGGTTACGATCGAACCGGCGGCAACGAACGCTCCTATGCCTATAGAGACCCCGGGAAGGATTGTAGAATTTGCGCCTATTGCAGCACCAGTTTTTATAATAGGCCCCGAAAGGGACCCAGAAGGTGGGTACCTGTCATTCGTCAGAACAGCATTCGGGCCTATAAATACATGGTCCCCGATGGTGGTATCCGTGGGGATATATACCATACTCTGCAGACTCACATCATTACCGATCCGGCTGTTCCCATCAACTATCGTGGCGGTTCCGATGGCTGTACGATCACCGATCCGGGTCTTCTCCCGGATCAGGGTATTATGGCCACTCTGAAAATTGTTGCCGATGATCACATCACAGTAAATAATTGTTCCTGACCTGAGAACTGCGTGATGGCCGATGGTCGATCCCGCAAACCCGGTCTTTCCAAGGTTTTCCCTAGAGGGGAAGCCTATGGTCACCGGTTCAAATATCTGTGCTCCTTCGCCAATTACATTGATACCGTATTCATTCATTCAACTGTCACGCTCTTTGCTAGGTTTCTTGGCTTGTCAACATCCTTCCCGAGGGCTACTGCAGTATGATACGCGAGAAGTTGCTCGATAACAAGACTGGTAAGGATCTGAACAAATAATGGTGTTCGTGGTACGGGTATAAAGATATCAACAATATTGGGCAGTTCTCTGTCCCCGTCGGTTCCAATTGCGATCACCAGCGCTCCCCGTGCCTTCATCTCCTTGATATTGGAGATCATGACGCTATAGGTATCTCCGGGCATACAGAGCGCAATGACTGGCGTTTCGGAAGAGAGCAGGGCAAACGGCCCGTGTTTGATTTCTCCTGCTGCAAATCCTTCAGCATGAATATAGGAGATCTCTTTCATCTTCAGTGCCCCCTCAAGAGATACCGGGTAAAACGGGCCACGACCCACATAAAAAATGCTCTGTGCTTTTTTACAGGCTGTTACAGCCTCACTGAGATCCATGAGCAGTACCTCTTCGATGGCCTTGTGGGCTTGCAGGAGAACGTCATCATATTTCGTCTCCGAGACACTATTTACAATCTGCATCAGGATTGCGAGTTGTGCGAAAAATGACTTGGTTGCCGCAACGCTGATCTCGGGACCGGCACGCATGAACAACGTGATATCCGCGACTCTTGTCACACTGCTTCCAAGGACATTCGTGATCGCTAGTGTTGAACAGCCGGATGCTTTTGCATGTTTTAAGGCAGCGAGGGTATCGGCGGTCTCTCCCGACTGAGTAATACCTATAACAAGGTCTTTAACCGGGGGGGGGAAGTACTTGAACTCGGACGCAAATTCAAGTCTGGCTGGAATCCCGCAGAATTCTTCAAGAAGATACTTGAATATAAGGCCTGTATGATAGGAGGATCCACATGCAACGACCGTGACCGAACCTGCATGCAGTACACTCCCTGGCAATGTGTCCGGACCCGCTGAGCGGACTGTGTTGTAGAAGGCCTGAGGTTGTTCGTATATCTCCTTGAGCATATAGTGGGCAAATCCCCCTTTCCTTACATCGTCCAGTGACAAGTCCAGGAGTTCAACAGGTCTTGTTACGGGAATATTTTCGTGGAATATTTCGATTTTTTCCCTTGACAGGGAAACGGTATCCCCATCTTCAAGAAAAATTGCCCGTTCCGTGAATT
>CAZCZK010000274.1:0-1917 GCA_964503195.1 uncultured Methanoregula sp. | reverse complement strand
CACAAAATCAAAAATATGGTACGCAACGCCCTCTTGTGTATCACCGGTGTTACACAAGGAATCCCAGCGTATCATAGAATGGTGATGATGGTACGCAGGAATTCCCCCACTTGATCCTGATGTCCGGGGAGAATTTACTCGCTGCTTGTCTCTGTTATCGAAATTAAACGGGAGAACCGCAGGATCGTCGGACTTGTTCCTTTCCCTTCCCGGGTTACGATAAGGATCCCTCCGTCAGTCAGTTTGCGCAGGATGCGGTGGGCACTCTGTTTGGGGATTCCCGATTCCGTGATAAAATCGGCGGTCTTGAAGATCGGGCGCGAGAAGAGCGTATCGATCGCCTTGATCGCGTACTCCGAGTGTGTCACTTCCGGGACATGTTCTTTCATTTCCTCGTACAGGTCGATGATTGCTGCTGCCTTCTGGTTGTTCTCCGTTGCCTGCTCAATGAGAGCCTGCAGGAAGAACGCAATCCAGCCGTTCCAGTCATTGTCTCGGGAGACTGCAAGAAGACGGCGGTAATATTCGTCCCGGTGCTGTTCCAGGTATGCACTGATATAGAACATCGGGGTTGACAGGATCTGCTTGTCGTAGAGGATGATGGGGACCAGCATCCGTCCGATCCTTCCATTGCCGTCGCGAAACGGATGGATGAGCTCAAACTGCGCTTTGAGCACTGCGAGCTGCACGAGCGGATCCTTTTCCTCCGTGTGCAGGTAATTCTCCCAGTTGGTGAGCGCATCCATCACGAGGTTGGGGGCAGGAGGAATGAACGTGGCCCGTTCGATGGGCGTTCCGTAAGGAGCGATATAGTTCTGGATGCGGCGGATCTCACCGGGCTCCCGGTCCCGTCCACGGACACTGGCGAGCAGGATGCGGTGGAGGTCCCGGATCATGTTGGTGCATATCGGTCGGTTCCCGAGATCTACGACTGCTGTTTTCAACGCGGTCCGGTAATTGATGATCTCCTGAATATCCAGGCGTTTTTCGGCAGTAATTGTGTGTGCCTGATCAGCTTCGAATTGCAGGACATCTTCGAGAGATGCCTGGGTACCTTCAATACGTGACGAGAGGACCGCTTCACGGATAGTGAGCGGGGAGAGGAGAATTTCTGGATTAATGATACCCTGGAGCAGACCATCGTACCGTGCGAGTGCCGCATTCGCTTTTCCGATGCGAGAGATGTGCGAGGTCCAGTCGATGTCATCGATCGGCAGGGTCCTGGGGATGTACGGCTCCATTTCCGTTTCAGTATAGTGTTTTGGAGATTATTAGTATTGGCTCGGGGCTGCAAAAACATCGTGGACAAACCCGCCATAATCCATTCAACCCCTTTACGAATTCCGACAATCCCGACATCAGCCCGACATGCTACCCGGCAGCGGGCGAACCAGAATGAGTGTATTTGATTGGTTCAAAAATGAACCATGTGGAACAAAATCTGACCAATGGGATCGTGGCGCTTCTTCTCAAGGAAGATCTCCATACCCGGGCAATTGCCGAACGTCTTGCCAGCAACCACGCCACGGTCCTGCGGAAACTCCGCGATCTTACTGAAGACAATATTGTCGATTTCCGGATGGAGGGGAAAAACAAAGTCTTTACTATAAAAAAGAGCATTGAAGGCAGGAATGCTGCGATAATCGCCGAGATGTACAAACAATCGATAGCCGTGAGCAGATACCCGGTCCTGCGGGTTATCATCCGGGCTGTGCAGGACATGCCAGAGATCCCGCTTGCCCTGTTATACGGGAGCTATGCAAAAGGGCTCGCAAAAAAGGACAGTGATATCGACCTTTTCATCGAAACGCTGAATACCTCCCTGAAAAAACAACTCGAACAGCGGAATTCGTCACTGAGTGTGAAACTCGGGGACTTTGATATCAAGAACCTGCTCATCCGGGAGATCATCAAGGA
>CAZCZK010000273.1:0-1924 GCA_964503195.1 uncultured Methanoregula sp. | reverse complement strand
ATGAGGATCAGGATGGTAGCTGCCGCAACGGCAAGGTCAAGGTCTCCTGTCGAGATGTTGAGATAGAGCGCTATCGGCAGCGTCTCGGTCCTCATGGTCGTGGCACCGGCAACCATCAGCACCGCCCCGAACTCTCCCATTGCTTTTGACCAGGTGATGACCGAGCCGGCAAGGAGACCGTGGCGGGCCATCGGCAGGGTGACGTGGAAGAAGGCCCCGGTATCCGTGCACCCGAGAGTCTTTGCCACGTATTCATAGCGCGGGTTCACCGTGGAAAATGCCGACCGCAGGATACGGATCATGTAGGGAATATTGACAAAGACCTCGGCAACAATGATGCCCAGCGGGGTGAAAATCACGGCAAACCCGGCCTGGTCCAGCGCTTTTCCCCATGGGGTCGTGCCAAAGAAGAGCAGGAGGGCGATACCGGCAACCAGCGGGGGAAGGGTGAGCGGGAGGGTCAGGGCAAGCGTTGCGATCCGCTTTCCGAAGAACTCGTACCAGGCGAGCGCATAAGCGACCGGGATGGCTATCGCGATGCAGATGATAGTCGATATCACGCTCGTCACAAGACTGAGCATAACCGCGAACTGGATCTGGGGATTAGTAAGGCTTCCTGCGAGAGTCGGCAACGGGGAATAAAAAACCAGGCCGAGAAGGATTCCGCTGATGCAGACAAGGATCAGGTACGTAAGAGCGAGTGAGAATCTCCGCATCAGCTGTCCTCCAAAAATCACCGGGAATGCTGGGTCCTGATAGAGTCCTGCCCGGCGCGGAGGCTCGTCTCGCGGATGGTCTCAATATGGCGGGCAGATACCCATCCGGTGACCGCATCGGGGATGCTGTCGAAGGCCGGAACATAGGGTTTGACATCCAGGACCGGCGTGTCGTCCAGGAGATCCAGGCCGGTGACGTGGAGTATCCCCTTATCGACACGGTTCAGCGCAACATAAGAGATACCGATCGGGTTGGGGCGGTTGAAGTGACGGCACGCAAAGATGCCGTGTGATGCCTCGCCGTCAATCAATGGTTTCTCAACGAGTGCCGGTTGGGAGGCCCGGTCGAAATATGAGAGGAGGATGAGATGGGAGAACCCCTCGATGCTCCTGAGTCCTTCCTGGTATTCCGGGAAGATCTCAACCGTTCCCTCTGCGTGCGAGAAGGTGCTCTGGAACGGGGGACCTCCGGGAGTACTCAACGGGGAATGGGCTATGCCGACTGGTGTAAATTCTGTCATGGTGTTTTCTGCTGTTTTCTGCTGTTTTTCTTACGGTTTGACACCGGCGTATGCCGCGTCCGGATAACCGGGGAACCCGTGTTTTACAAAGATTGCTTTTCCTTCATCCGATGCAACGAAGTCTGCAAACTTCTGTGCATTCACCGGGTTTTTTGTAAATGTTGTCACGCCGACGGGGACGATCAGTACGACGTTATCCTTCACCGGGATGGTGATGGCATCCATCTTCTCCGGATTGATCTGGTCGAGGGTGAGGAGCGAGACATCCGCCTGCCCGGTGTTCATGATGACGCTAAGTTCGTTGATGGTCGGGGTGCGGGTAACGACATTCTTCTCAACTGCTGCGGTGATGTTCAGGTTTTTGAACATCTTTGTACCGGCTTTACCGATAGCGGTAGCATTTGCATCACCGAGGGCAATCTTCAGGCCGGGATTTGCAAAATCCCTGATGGCTGTGATGCCCTTCGGGTTTCCTTTCTGTACTGCAATCACGGGGACATGGTATGCGACCATCTGGTAATCTCCGACAAGGCCCTGGCTTTTTGCTGTAGCGTATTCGGTTGTCGAACCCGGGATGAAGACATCGCCTTTTCGTGTCAGGTTCATCTGGGTGACAAGCGTCCCGCTCCCGCCATAGTTATACTGGATGCCTATCCCGTACTTATCGGTGAAGACTTTCCCGACGTC
>CAZCZK010000272.1:0-1928 GCA_964503195.1 uncultured Methanoregula sp. | reverse complement strand
AAATGCTGTACTTCCCATCAATATGTCTTCGTACCACCGTTTTCCCCGGGGGCTCATCAGGATCAGGGTTGCATCCACCTCCTCTCCGACAGAAATAATCATTTCCGTTGGATTCCCGGTACGGACATGGCGCGTAACCATAAAACCAGATTCCGTCAGATGCTGTGAGATACCAGAGAGCTTTCCCTGAGCTTCCCTGACGGTGCTCTCAATTTCATCGGTAACCTCATCACTGGTCACGACGTGCAGGAGGGCGATTTCTTTGATCTCTTTGATGTTTTTCACAAAGGATACGGCATCATCGGCGGGTTTGGAAAAATCCGTGGGTAACAGGACTTTGGAAAAAAGTCCGGGACGGAATTTTTCACGGATGGTTCCTGGTTGATCCGGTATCGGATCACTCCGCATGATGAGAACACAGGTTTTTGCCTGTTGGAGTACATCAGTGGAAATACGTTCAGGAAACAGGGACTGAATCAATTTTTTTTCATGCGAACCCAGTAAAATCAGCGAGACATCCTCTCTCCCGGCAATTTCGAGAATTTTTGTTACAAGGTCCCCCTCCTGTTCGACAGACACGATAACATCAATTATTGTCTGCACCTTCAACCCGAGATTTTCGAGATGCTCTTTTTTCTCGGCCAGGATGAGTTTGGCATTCTCGATAACAGAACTATATGAGGATTCTACTATGGAACGATTTGTGGTGTCAATACTATGGAATAGTATAACATCAGTTACACCGGGAATTTCCTTGATACCGTTGATAATTTTTTGATCGGAGATTGATAAGTCTGTGGGGAATAATATTTGTTGAAACAATCCTCATCCTCTCACAGACTATTAGGATCAACCACGATAAAGTATTTTTTCTGAAAGGAAAAACGAAACGCCGGAACTGCGGGTAATCCCGCCGTCACCGGAACATCACGAGCCTGAGGCCCGGATGACCATCACAGGCCTTATGTCTGGGCAACGGTCACCGCTGGTGTATTTCTGATAAAATGATTCTTTTAAAAAAAAAAAGGGAAACAACCATGTGGGTGGAACACCCAGATCAGGTGAACATACGTCAGGGACGGGTGGAACCATGACTGGTAGTGAAGAGAAGATTCATACGCTGATTGTTGCTCTATGCGATCCGCTGATCGAAAAACGGCACGAGGCCGTTTCAGCCCTGCGGGAGATCGGTGAGCCTGCGGTTGTCCCCCTCATTGCGGCCATTGCCGGGGCACCGGACAATGATCACCGGTGGTATGCCGCCGTCACCCTCTCGCGGATCGGTGAGCCTGCGGTTGTCCCGCTGATCGGGGCGATGGCTGACCACCCGGACCAGGATTTCCGGAAATACGCCGCCGCTGCACTCGGGGAGATGGGTGTTCCGGCCATCGATGCCCTGATCGACGGTATGGCAAGCGACGACCCCGGGCTGCGGGGCTTTCTGTCGCAGGCGCTCTGCCGGATCGGCAAACCTGCCGTCGGGCCGCTCACCCGCCGTCTCGGGGACGAGAACGAGGTTCTCAGGAGTTGTGCAGCCCTGACCCTCTGGAAGATGGGCGAGACCGGGCTCCCCGCCCTGGTAAAGAAGGTTCAGGACGAGGAGTAACTCTGAATTCCGGAATGATGAAATGACTCCTGCAATGATGATGTTCCAGCAGAAAGAAGGGAAAGTATCAACTTAGCCCCTGACTTCTTGCTCTCATCGTAGTCCCCCCATGCGCCAGCCCTGCGCCCATTGGGGGCTCATGGCGCGTTGCGAGTCCTCGGTATTACCCGAACGGGAAATTTCTCCACGATTACGTACAGGAAAAACGGCCCAATCGCAACCGGGGGACGCCATAGCGGCGGGGGCAGAGCCCCCGGGAGCGTCATAATGAATACCAACTGATTTCCTATGAAAATCTCAATTAAACAAATGTATTTCAGGA
>CAZCZK010000271.1:0-1935 GCA_964503195.1 uncultured Methanoregula sp. | reverse complement strand
TACCGACAGAAGAGTCCGGGTTGAGCACGATATAGGCCTCGGGCACGATAGTTTCCCAGGGGATCTTTCCCTGCTGCTGCCGCACCCATGCCTGGTGTTTTCCGACAATCCAGACCACATCGGTGGTGTTCAGCACGCTGGGTACAAAGACGTAGTCGATCCCCTGCATCAGCACCGCCCGGGGATCCGCGGGTTCCATCACGAGTGGCAGGTCATAGACCTTCACCTGTTTCTGGAGCAGGGCAAGGTTCTCCGCTGTCACGTTCAGCGTGCCTGAAAGCATCAGGGCATCCGTCCCGCTCGTTGCAATGGCGTCGATATCACCGGGCTTCAGCTGCTTGTCGGGATCGAGTTTGGTCACGTGCACCCAGTCTTTCCATTTCATCATTATCACAGTACCTTTGTCTTTGGTTCTCATAAACCGGTGGTTTTTTTAAGGAGCGGTCAGAGCCTGATGCGGGGAGATCCATGTGCCAGGAAAGGCGGGTTTTTCTGAGCCAAACCGCGTCTCTGCAAACTACCGGTTTGCAGGGAAGTTGCAGAGGGTTCATGACTCGCGAAGGTGTCAGGGCCCCGCTTCAGGGCCTTTGTGAGCCACAGCGGGCGCAGGGCGTAAGCAGGAAAAACGTCCCTGATACGCTACGGGGGCGGGGCGCATGGGGATACAATGATTCAGCTTTACTCTGAAATTGTGTGATTTCCCGTCCATGTACTACGTCAATATCCCCCTACGGGGATGCCACAGCGGCGGGGGCATGCCAGCATGGCCGAATGAAGAGTCAGTATTTCTGCATGGTTACTCCAGAGCAAAAAAAGATATCACCAGAGCATGAAAAAAGAAAAAAATTCAGAGCTGATTCAGAGCTGAATGATCTCCCTCTTCTTCCTGAAGAGTGCCTGATAGTCCCGGATCTTCTGTTCGGGAATACCGGTATCCTTTGACACCGCCCGCGGGTCTGAAGCAAGGAGTGACTTCCCGTCCGTGATCCCGGCCAGGATCAGCTTCTCCGCAACGGACTCCGTGACCCCCTTGATGGTGAGCAGTTCCTTTCTTCCCTTCCCGGTCTGGGGCTTCGATACCTTCTTCGGGGCGGGTTTGTCGAGTGCTTTACATACCAGCGCCACGTGTTTCTGGACCGTCCCAAGCGACATCCCCGTTCTCTCACTCAGGGTCTCCGGCGTGAGCTCGCAGAATGCATCCGGCGTGGAAAACCCGGCAGCGAGGTACTTTTTCAGGCTGACCGCAGGGATGCCCATACCGCGGAGCACCTGCCCGTAATAGACGTTCCTTGCCTCGGTAAGAACCTGGCCGGCCTCGTCGTCGCCGATCCCGGCGGTTTTCAGCGCTGATGGTTCCGCACGGGCAAGGCCTTCGAGCTCCGTAATGCCCTGGGCTTTCAGGCAATCCATGATCTTCGCGTAACTGCGGCCTTTGCGGGGGATGAGCCGCTCGCGCAGGAACTTGCGGCACTCCGACCGACGGCGGAGTTTCTCGAGCATGGTCCCCGCTTCGGTGACCAGCCGGCCGGCATACTCCCCCGGGATCGAAAGCCGGTGTGCGAGATTCTCCGGCACGCTGCGGGCCAGCTCGGCCACGGTGTAGATGTGGTGCTTGAGAATAGTTTCTGCCAGTGCAGGAGTCATGGAAGGTATCTCCGATAAGGACTCCCGGTTGGAGTCGATATGGTGGCAGAGCGGGCAGCCGATGTCCCACGGGCGGGCCCCTTTCCGGACAAGGCGGACAAAATTGAGGTGGTGTTTTTCGCAGATGTCATCGGTCCTGACCGCAAAACCCCACTGGGCCATCGGAAGGCCGATGTTGAAACTGCAGTCGGGGTAGTGCGAGCAGCCGATGAACTGGGTATTGCCCCGGAGGTGCTTGATGGCAAGCATGCCGCCGCAGACCGGGCATTTCCCGAGGTTCATCTCCTCGGC
>CAZCZK010000270.1:0-1947 GCA_964503195.1 uncultured Methanoregula sp. | reverse complement strand
GTCTGCTTTGTTCCCATGTATTTCCGGACCACAAGAATGCTCGGGAGAGAGATAACCGGATCGGCGAGCATATAGGCGAGCAACGGGCCCTTAGCCATTCCGAGGTCCAGGAACATCCTCGCCATCGGCACCTCGACCAGCGTGGGGAAGTACATGAACGTCCCGAAGAGGACGGCGACCAGGTTCGCAGACACCGTATTCGACCCCAGATAGGTGCTGAGAAGATCCTTAGGGAGGAGGGCACCGAGTACCCCTGCGACAAATATCCCGGCGAACAACAGCGGGAAGATGGTCTTCATGAACGACCATGTCTCGGCCAGCCAGCTCTTCCGCTCGTCCGGGTTGAACCATTTCCCTGCTTCGAATATGACCAGGAGGATAAGGAAGGGGAGGATGACGAACCGGAGAGGTAGGCCGGCCAGACGGTTCTCCATGAAGATTGCCCATGTGCCGACAAAGAGGAGCGCCACCAGTGTCCCGATGAAGAGGATCACGTGCTTCTGACCGCTTTCCTTCGCTGTTCCCGGATCGCATGCGCACGCAATAGGGGGTGGCGGTGAAGATTCCGGGGTTCTCTCCTTAAACAGCGTTGATATGATAACCCCGATGATGATCGCAAAGGTTATTGAAAGGATGATACGTGCGAGCGCGAAGTCCGCCCCGATCACGCTCCATGTCAGGGATATGGCAAGAATATTCGTAGCTGGTGCCGTGTAGAGGAATGCGATGGCCGGTCCGAGGCCGGCACCCTTCTTCTTGATCCCCGCAAAGAGGGGAAGGATCGTACAGGAACAGACGGCGAGGAGCAGCCCGGAGACGACCGCAACCGGATACGCCTTGTACAGCGGGACCCTGGTACCCAGATACCGGGTAATCGATTCTTTGTTCAGCAGGGCGGTCATCGCACCCGCGATGAAAAACGCGGGGATAAGGCAGGTGAGCACGTGGGCCGATATATAGTCGATAAATGACGTGACACCTCCCATCAGCCCGGTTATGATTATGTCTTCGTACATTCGTTCCTCCTTACCTATTTTTCAAGAGATCCGTTGATCATCTTCCTGTTCACACCAGCCCATGCCGGACTTTTGCCATCAACCCCGACATGCTCCCCTTCAATCGTAAGACACTTGTACGGTGGATTTGTCATTCTTGGGGACTCCCGTTGTCCATGACAGCCCTGACAACTTTCTCGATCTCATCGTACTGCACATCGGCCATTCCGTTCTTCTTGATCCCGAGTTCGGTTGCGATGATGTGGCGATGGGAGGTCAGGCAGGATTTGGCAAGCTTCTTCGTTGCGCAACAGTCTGTGCACCCGTCGATCACGATCACCTGTTCCGCATCCCCGACCTCAGTCTCGAGTGTTGCAACTGACTGCTTGGCGTGCATCCAGACATATTGTCCCGGCCTGCGCTGCATAAGCATGAGAGCCGCCTGTGTGGTCAGTTTCCCGGTGTTCGAGATGCCGGAACAGGTAACAAGTGCGTCGGTCAATCTGTGTCCTCCGTCTTCGGTTCAGTGGCATCATTCCGGTAATAGAGCTGGCAGTGGCAATGCCCGTCCTGAGCGATCTCGTCCTCATGGTAGATGCACGGGCAGATAATCGCCCGGTCCTTTTCCTTGTCACCTGACCGGAGCCGGCACGGGCAGTACTGCTCCCCGAACTTCTTCTTGTTCCGGACCAGCCCCCGGATGACCGTATCGAGTACCTTTTTGTCCGGGTTCAGCACCCAGCCGTTCTTTTTTGCGTACTCTTCGGCCCACGCACGCATCTCGTCTTCTTCGGTCGTGGTTTTTCGCCCCGTTCTGGTTCAGCAGGTGCCGCCGCACCCGCAGCCGCACCCGCTGTCCTTTCCGCTGCTCTTTTTGCCGGGCTTTGAGGATGCAGGTTTGCGTCCCTCACCCTTCCAGCATGCCGCAACGATCTTCTCGATATCGTCATTT
>CAZCZK010000269.1:0-1963 GCA_964503195.1 uncultured Methanoregula sp. | reverse complement strand
TGAAACAGTGTCAAAAGTACCGAAAAAACAAGGGAACGGAGATTAAAATGACTCCCGGAGCGTGCACGCAGGAAACCTCATAACTTGCGAGGAATCCCCGGTTGCCGGGACAGGTACAGATGTTCACAAAAATTGAACAAGCATTAAATAGTGAACATAACGAACCCCGCGCTCACCGGAATCCGACCCATCACGGAAAGCAGGTCGCGACCCCCGATAAGCCCCATCACCCGCACAGCTATGCGGAGTTCCCGGGCGAGACAAAAAACGAGCAACGGCCGGCAGCACCGCCCGGGAAAAGGACAACGGGATTATGTTCCCCCGCTGATCAGCCGGGTCGTCATGTCCTGCGTAAGCAGAGTCATCTGGTGGATGGCGATTGCATTCAGTTTTGCCAGGGGTCCGGGCTGGGGAATGTTCTCGCCGATGAAGTGGGCATTGAGATTCTCATGATTCGAAAGGCACACCAGCTGCGATATATCAGCATAATCCCGGATATTCCCTTTTTTGTGTGGATTGCTGTCACGCCATTCTTTTGCCGTGGACCCGAAGAGTGACATGTTGAGAAGATCGGCTTCGGATGCATACACCCGGTTGATCTGCGCCGGGCTGAGCTCGGCCGGGATAAGGTTCTCTTTGATCGCGTCCGTATGAATCCGGTAATTGATCTTCGCGAGGTTCCGCCGGATATCCCAACCGAGTTTCCGGTGCTCATCTTCCTTGAGACGCTGGAATTCCTTGATGAGATAGAGCTTGAATTCCACCGAGATCCAGGAAGCGAATTCAAACGCGATATCCTTATGAGCATAGGTACCGCCGTACCGTCCGGGTTTGCCTTGATGCCACGGGCGTGTGTCATCTCAATCCATTGTTTTGGGGTCAGCGAAAAACTGTTGAGGCCGGCCTGTTTTCTAAACCCGTCGAATTGGACGGGATTAAAATCCGGGTTGTTGAGCTGCTCCCAGATGCCGAGAAACTCAACCGTGTTACGGTTCCGGAGCCAGCTCCGGATAAGATCGTCAGTGTTCTCGGCGTTTTTGTACCGTGCAATATCGGTGATGCAGATATAATCCTCTTCGTTCTCAATAATTACACCCACTTCGCGGTCGAGCACATTGATCTTCGCCATGGTTTATCTCACCAGCATTCCGGAATTTCCAGCTGAATATTCGTGGACCGTAATATTCCCGGGCGGGTTATGAAGGTACGGCGTGTGGGGCGCGAAAGTATCCGGTTAAAAAACCGCCCGCATTGCCATAATCTCCACATGCACAACCCATCATCCACAAAACTATCCCACCTCCAAACCCTTCTCCCGCGAAATCCCGCCCCCGCCCCATTCCCCATTCTTCATTACCCATCGCAACCCAACTCCCGGCATGAACCTCATCCGGATCGCAATCATCGCCGGCCTCATCCTCACCTTCCTCATCTCGCTCGCCGCGTACCCGGTGCTCCCCGACCAGGTGGTCTCGCACTGGAATGCCGCGGGTGAGCCGGACGCATACATGGGAAAACTTGCCGGCATCGGCCTTGTCCCGCTCATTACGGTTACTCTCGTGGGGCTGCTCCTTTTTCTTCCCCGTATCGATCCGCTCCGGAAAAATTATGCCGCATTCCGGGACTGGTATGACGGCTTCATCCTCGCGTTCGTGCTCTTCATGCTCGCGATCCAGTGCCAGATCATCCTCTGGAGCCTCGGGTATCGCATCAGCATGAACCTGGTGATGCCGGTCCTCATGGGACTCCTCTTCGTGTACTGCGGGTTTTTCCTCGAAATGGTCGAGCCGAACTGGTTTGCCGGCATCCGGACTCCCTGGACCCTCAGCAGCCCGGCGGTCTGGAAGAAGACCCACCTGCTCGGCGGGAAATTATTCAAAATTGCCGGTATCGTGAGCTGTACCGGCTCGCTGGTCCCGGACCTTGCCATCTGGTTCATCCTGGTCCCGGTGCTCGCGAGTGC
>CAZCZK010000268.1:0-1965 GCA_964503195.1 uncultured Methanoregula sp. | reverse complement strand
ATCCCGTACGACCGGAAGAACCATTCCTCCTTCTCGCTCTGGGTGAACCACCGCAACACGTTCACGGGGATCACCGACCGCGACCGGGCCCTGACCGTGAACGCGATCGCCGAGCAGGTGAAGCACGCGCTGAACGGGGGGAAGGTCAATTTCCACGAGACCTTCCGCACCCCCGGTCACATGGCGCTCCTCCGGGCAGCGGACGGGCTCCTCGATGTCCGGAAAGGCCAGACCGAGCTCTCGATTGCAATGGCCGAGATGGCAAAGATCACCCCGGCCATCACCATCTGTGAGATGCTGGACGATGAGAGCGGGTACGCCCTCACCAAGGCGGATGCCAAGTCCTATGCGAAAAAGTACGGGCTTGTATTCGTGGAAGGGCCGGACGTGCTCAGGCGCTGGGAAACGCAGAAGAAATCCCGCTGATCTCCCGCATACCGGTTCTTCGATTGCCGATCCTTTACCTGCCGGAGTATTTCCTCACCATTAATATCCCGGTCTGCCCCAGTTTTTACCAGCATGAAAGTCCCGTCCAGTGAACTTACCCACCGTCTCGAACGTTTCCGGGCAAGGATGGATACCACCCGGCCCGGCTGGGAGATGGCAGCCATCACCAGCAAGATCCCTCTCTATTACTTCACGGGTACGATGCAGGACGGTCTCCTGCTCATCCCGCAGGATGGCGATGCTGTTTTCTGGGTACGGCAGAGCTATGAGCGGGCTGCCACTGAGTCGCTGTTTCCGGATCTCCGGAAGATGAAGAGTTACCGGGACATTGCTGCGGACAGAACGATGTTCCCGTCAACCATGTATCTCGAAACCGGACAGGTAACGATCGCCCAGCTGCAGCGGCTCCAGAAGCACCTGCCCATAAAAAACATCCAGTCCGTGGATGATCAGGTCGGTACAGTCCGGGCGAAGAAGAGCCCGTACGAGCTCTCGCTGATGGAACGGGCCGGGGAGATCCACCGCCACGTGCTCGAGGATCTCGTGCCCGGTATGCTGTCTGAAGGCATTGATGAGGTCACGTTTGCCTGCGACCTCTACTCGGTCATGGTGGAGGAGGGCCACCAGGGGATCATACGCTTCGGCATGTTCAATGAGATGCTGCTCGGCCAGATCGGGTTTGGCACCAGTTCCATCAGCCCGATCTGCGTGGATACCCCCGGGGGAGTCTCCGGCATGCACCCTTCGGTCCCGCAGGCCGGCTGCCGCACCCGTCACCTGGAAAAAGGCGACCTTGTCGTTGTCGATATCGGGTGCGGGTATAACGGCTACCAGACCGACAAGACCCTGTCGTACATGTTCGGCGGTCCGATTCCGGCAACGGCAATCGAGGAGCACTTCCGCTGCGTTGATATCCAGGATACCATGGCATCCATGCTGAAACCGGGCGCAATACCCTCCGAGATCTACCGGACCATCATGAGGGGCCTCGAACCTCAGTTCCTCGAGAACTTTATGGGCTTTGGGGATCACCGGGTGAAGTTCCTCGGTCACGGGATCGGGCTCTGGATCGATGAGATACCGGTCATTGCGGAAGGGTTCGATGAGCCGCTCGAGGAGGGAATGGTCTTTGCCCTCGAGCCCAAGAAAGGGATCCCGGAAGTCGGCCTTGTCGGTATCGAGAATACCTTTGTCGTCACTCCTCAGGGCGGGCGGCCGCTCACCGGGAAGAGCAGAGGGCTCATCGAGATTTACTGACGGATACTACTGTCCTCAACACAGCCGGCCATGCAGAGAACCAGGGATCCAGCTGTTCTGCGGGCAGTCGTTCACTTCTTTGCCAGTTTTTTCAGGGTCGCTTCCGGCAGCATCTTCGCAATGCTTGATTTCGTTGGGCAGCGCCCGAGTTTGAGCCCCGGTTTTTTTGCCTCTTCCTTCAGCACTTTGGTATCAATGTCTTTGAATCAGGGCGCTTTGTTCCTTTGGCTCCATGGTGATCGGTGAGTGATTGGAACGGGG
>CAZCZK010000267.1:0-1975 GCA_964503195.1 uncultured Methanoregula sp. | reverse complement strand
CGGGCGCGTCCTTCGGTCGGCTGACGGGTAAGGACCTGGACCGGACCTCTGGACCTGGCGTGCATCTTGGTGGAGACCATGTGGTACAGTTTCTGGTAATAGATAACCCCGATATACACATCGGCCTTGAAGACTTTCCCGGTGATACCATCATACATGACTTCCCTACCAGTGTGGGAGAAACCGAGTTTCCGTAAGGAGGTGCGGAGATCCTCCTCCCTCTCACCGCTGAATGCGGTTGCGTTGATGCGGCGGCCTTCAAGCGAGCCGACCTTGCCGCCGATCATCTCGAGCATGTGCCCGATGGTCATCCGGCTCGGGATAGCGTGGGGGTTGATAACGAGATCGGGGGAGAGACCGCTCTCGGTAAACGGCATGTCCTCCTGGTGGGCGATGAGGCCGACGACCCCCTTCTGCCCATGGCGGGACGCAAACTTATCGCCGACTTCCGGCACACGGAGGTCGCGGGTCCGGACCTTGACAAGGCGGGAGCTGTTTTCACCCTCAGTGATGATCACCGTGTCGACAATACCGTGTTCATTGGACCGCATCGTTACCGAGGTGTCACGCCGTTTCTCGACTGCTATCAGTTCCCCGGTGGGTTCCTCGAGGAACCGGGGGGGTGAGGTCTTCCCGATCAGGACGTCTTTTTCCGCTACAACGGTCTCCGGGTTGATGACCCCGTCCTCGTCGAGGTTTTTGTAGGACTCGGCGCCGTGGGCGCCGGCAACGTCCTCTTCAGGGACTTCAATACGGTCGATCTGCCCGCCGGGATAGCGACGTTCCTCGCCTTCGTACGTCCTGAAAAAATGGGAACGGCCCAGGCCGCGCTCAATGGATGCCTTGTTGAAGATGAGGGCATCTTCAATATTGTACCCTTCGTAACTGAGGATGGCAACAACAAAGTTCTGGCCGGCAGGCCGGTCGTCAGAACCGATCAGTTCCGAGGTCTGGGTGTGGGTGAGCGGTTTCTGGACATAGTGGAGCATGTGGCCACGGGTATCCGGGCGCAGCTTCATGTTGGCTGCACCAAAGCCAAGCGCCTGCTTGACCATCCCGGCACCCATGGTGACACGCGGACTTGCATTATGCTCGGGAAACGGGACATGTGCTGCACCGATACCGAGGATCAGGGAGGGGTCGATCTCAAGGTGGGTGTGTTCGGGGGTCAGTTTCGAGAAGTCCATGGCGATAAGGAGATCTTCCTCCTCTTCGGCATCGATGAACTCGATCAGGCCGCGCTGGACAAAGGAGTTCATGTCAACCTCCTTCTTCGCGAGACGGCCTAGGTCCTCGTCAGTGATGAGAGGCTCCCCGTTCTTCAGGACAATGAGCGGCCTCCGTGCACGGCCCCGGTCGGTCAGGATGACTACATCACCATTGTATTCCTTGTGCGAGACATTCACTTCCGAGGGGATTGTTCCCTGCCTGCGCATGGTGCGTATGGTCGATACCAGTTCTTTGGGGTCATCGGCACGGCCGATGAGCGCCCCGTCAACAAAGACGCGTGACTTCTTGCTCATGATTCACCCCCGATCTTATCTACTCCGTTGTTGTAGAGGATCCGCAGGATCTCTTCTTCATGATCAACGCCTTTGCTGATCTCGACCATCTGGGCGAAGTTCTTGACAAGACCACAATTCGGTCCTTCAGGGGTCTCGCTCGGGCAGATCCTGCCCCACTGGGTCGGGTGCAGGTCACGCGCCTCGAAGTGTGGCTGGGACCGGGAGAGTGGCGAGATCACACGGCGCAGGTGAGAGAGCACGGCCATGTGGTCCACGCGGTCAAGGAGCTGGGAAACCCCGGTCCTCCCGCCTACCCAGTTACCTGTGGCAAGCGGGTGGAGGAGGCGTTCGGTCAGCACATCGGCCCGGACGGCGGTCGCGATAGAGAGGTCGCGGTGGCGCATGCTGGCGCGTTCGAGCTGGTACTTGATATCACGGGTGAGACGGTTCAGGGAGATACGGAAGAGATC
>CAZCZK010000266.1:0-1977 GCA_964503195.1 uncultured Methanoregula sp. | reverse complement strand
AGCGGACCAACCTGGAGATAACCGGGATGATCCTGCGCCTCTTAAAAAAAGACCTCTCCTCGGTCCAGTACGTAACGGACCGGCCGGGCCATGACCTCCGGTATTCCCTGGAATGCACCCGGCTTGAACAGCTTGGCTGGAAACCTTCCCGGTCCTTTGAGGAGGGACTCGTTGATACGGTAGCCTGGTACCGGAACAACGAAAGGTGGTGGCGGCCATTGCTGCGGTAACGGGAAAGACCCTGCTCCTGGGGGCAAACGGGATGCTCGGGTATGCCCTCCGCGACGTGTTCCCCCGGGCAGTACTTCTCGTCCACCGGGACGTGGATATCACGGACCCGGTGGGGGTGAGGGAGATCATCCGGCATTACCATCCCGCGACGGTGATCAATGCAGCGGCCTATACCGATGTGGACGGCTGCGAGGACAACCGGGAGTACGCTCTTGCCGTGAACGGCCGGGCCCCGGGTATCATTGCAGCCGCATGCGCAGAAGCCGGCGCAACCCTTGTCCATTACAGCACGGATTATGTGTTTGACGGGACCGAGGAGGAATACCGGGAGGATGACCGGCCAAACCCGATCAACCTCTACGGGCAGTCCAAGCTCGCGGGAGAGATCGCGGTGCGGGAACAGACGGATGATTACCGGATCATCCGGACCTCGTGGCTCTATGGCAGCCATGGGAAAAATTTCGTGGATACCATCCTTGGCCTCTCAAAACAGCTGCCCGTGGTCCGGGTGGTGGATGACCAGCGGGGAAAGCCCACGTATACCGTTGACCTTGCCCGGAAGACCGCGGAGATACTCTCCGGGAGCCCGGGGATCTATCATATCACCAATGACGGTGTCTGCAGCTGGTACGGGTTTGCATCTGCCTTCATCCCCAACGCCGTGCCCTGTTCATCCGCTGAATTCGTCCGGAAGGCCCGGCGGCCGGCCTGGTCCGTGCTCGTCAATACCAGAACGAAACCCCTCCGGCACTGGAAAGATGCCGTGCAGGAGTATATCAGACAGAGGAACACCCTGACATGAAAGGCATTATCCTTGCCGGCGGGACCGGCTCACGACTCTATCCCCTCACGAAAGTGACCAACAAGCACCTGCTGCCGGTGTACGACAAGCCGATGATCTATTACCCGCTGCATACCCTCATCCGGGCCGGCATTACCGAGATCATGATCGTCTCAGGACGGGGCCATGCCGGTCATTTCCTGGAACTGCTGGGTTCCGGCGCGGATTTCAACGTCAGCCTGACCTACGAGATCCAGGAGAAGGCCGGGGGTATTGCCGAGGCGCTCGGGCTTGCCGCCAGCTGGGCAGACGAGGACCCCGTTGCGGTGATCCTCGGGGACAATATCTTCGAGGACGATATCCGTGCTGACGTGCACTCATTTGAGCGCGGGGCGAAGATCTTCTTGAAGGAGGTCCCCGATGCCCGGCGCTTCGGCGTTGCAGAACTCAGCGGGGACCAGGTCATCTCCATCGAGGAGAAACCCACTCACCCCCGGTCATCGTATGCGGTGACCGGCCTCTACCTCTACGACCCGTCGGTCTTTGCGGAGATAAAAACCCTCAAACCCTCGGGACGGGGCGAACTGGAGATCACCGATGTCAATAACGCCTATATCCGGAAGGGGTCCATGCGGTATGCGGTGCTCAGCGGGTACTGGAGCGATGCGGGAACCTTTGACAGCCTCCTGCGGGCAAGTATGCTGGTCCAGAAGCATGCACACCAGGAGCAGGGATCTCAACAATAACGAACACTATTTTCCCCGGGAAAAACTGCACTCGGAGAAATGAAGTGATATTCACTATGACGCTCCCGGGGGCTCCGCCCCCGCCGCTGTGGCATCCCCCGTTTGCGATTGGGCCGTAGTTCCTGTACGCAATCGCTGAGAAATTTCCGGTTTGGGTACTACCAAAGCATCGCATCGCGCCCCCGCCCCGATGGGGGCAGGGCTGGCGCAAGGGGGGCA
>CAZCZK010000265.1:0-1978 GCA_964503195.1 uncultured Methanoregula sp. | reverse complement strand
CTATGAAAGTGCTGGGGTTATCCGGAAGCATGCGCAGGGAGGGCAACACGGCACAACTCATCAAAGTTATCCTCCAGCGCTGTGAAGACGCAGGGATACGGACCGAGTTCGTATCCCTTGCAGGGAAGAAGATCATGCCCTGTATGGGCTGCGAGAAGTGCAAGGAGAAAAAATGGTGCATCAACGAGGCCGATGACTGGGACGCCGTCGTGAAAAAAGTGCTGGAGTGCGACGTACTCGTGATCGGGTCTCCAACCTATTATTACGATGTCTGCGGCCAGCTCAAGAATTTCATTGACCGGACCTACTCACTGTACCATGACCGGAAACTCGCCGGCCGGAAAGGTGTGGCCGTAGCGGTGCATGCCAACAAGGGCGCCAGCCGCACGATCCAGACGCTTGAGGGTTTCCTCAGTGCCCACGAATTCGCTTCCCTGGGTTCCGTCAAAGGCACCGGATACGCCGCGGGGGCAGTGCTTGATGATACTGAAGCGGTGCAAAAAGCCCAGAAGACCGCGGACAGAATAATCCGGCTGGTAAAACGCCACCACTCCTGAGGTCCATCGAATCGTTTATCCGGGTTTTTCCCGGTCGTGGATGCAGGAGCAATCCCGATCACCATGACCGGCCCGGGATCGCTCCCGTAAACCACATGAGTCCCGGCACCATACTGGTACATGATGCGATGGAGAATGTACCGCATCTCTGCAGGATTGGTGAGGATACCAGCGCTGCCGTACAAGGAAACGCCCTGGTACCGCATCCCCGCGAGCATGGGTGTCGTTCCTCATCAGCCTGTCGCGGATGTCCGCTTCGAAGCAACGGAGCGGGGATGGTCACGAGCGTGTCGATTTTCCTGTTTTCCGGAGCAGAATGCATAGAGAACGCCCTGTCCTCGTACCCAAAACTAAACAGGATAACGTACGGCTCGTCACGGTCCCAAAGCCCATTTGGCAGCCCCTGGCCTCGTCCAGGATGGCCTCCATCTCAAGCCCGGTCCGTGCTCCCGCGATCCGTTCTTCGCAGAGTGACGCTGCTGACGCCCCCCTTATACCAGCTCGTAAAGCGTTGTCCGGCGCCGGAGCGTCCGGCCGATATCCCGGGCCACCCGCCGCATCTCTCTCGGATCGAGGTAATCGGTATTTATGGCTCCTGCACCTTTCGAGATACTCTCCTCGAACACCGTGCCCCCGAGATCGTTTGCACCTGCAATCAGGCCGAGCTGGGCCATCTTGATCCCCTCTTTCACCCACGAGACCTGGATATTCCGGAAATTATCGAGATAGAGGCGGGAGACGGCGACCATCAGCATATCCTCCCGGCCTGTTGCGCCGGCCCGGGCTCTCCCCGCCCGGAACAGCGGGGTATTCATGTGGATGAAGGAGAGGGGGACAAACTCTGTGAAGCCGCTTGTCTCGTCCTGGATATCCCGCAGGATCGCGAGGTGCTTCACGCGGTCCCGGTCCGTTTCGCAGTGGCCGTACATGATCGTGGCGGTGGTCGGGATCCCGAGACCGTGCGCTTCGGTGATGATACGGATCCATTCTTTCGTTAAGATCTTCTGCCGGCAGATCTTGGCACGGACCGAATCCACGAGGATCTCTGCGGCAGTACCACACATCGAGTTGAGACCGGCTGCTCTCATCTCCTCGAGAACCTCAACTGTGCTCATCCTGCTTTTTTTTGCGGCATATGCCACTTCCATCGGATTACTGGCATGGAGGTGGATGTTTGGCGCCGCCTCGTGGATCCAGCTGTACACATCCGTGTAAGACTGTGCTGTGAAGTCCGGGTGGAGGCCGCTCACGGTGCAGATCTCCGTAACCTTACGCTCCCTTGCCAGCGCCACTCTCTTCTGGATCGCCGCCTTGTCATGGAAATAGATCCCCTTGTCGCCGGGCTTCTTCGAGAACCCGCAGAACCCGCAGGCATTCACGCAGAGGTTGGTGACGTTGATGTTCTGGTTCCGGACATAGGT
>CAZCZK010000264.1:0-2011 GCA_964503195.1 uncultured Methanoregula sp. | reverse complement strand
GAATGACCTTCACCCCGTCTTCCCAGCCGGCATCTTCCGGAGCCACCGCCAGAGCACCACCGCGGCCAGAGCGCTGATAATCGCGCCGAGAAGGAATTCATCCGGCCGGGACCAGCCAAGGTACGAACTCAGGTATTTTCCCCGGAACTCGATGATTATCCCTGAAAGGATCAGCGTCAATGTTCCCCGGCTGAGCCCGATGAATATTCCCGAGAGGAGCAGCAGTTCAGCTATCCCGCAGGCAAGCAGGACCCGTACTGTACGGGTGTGACCGGCAACCAGATCAGCGAGGCGGTCGTGGGAGAAGACTATTCCCATCCCGGCACACAGGGCGATGAACAGAACAATTTCAACGGGGTTTGTTATTTCACTCATCAGCAGGGAGATGATGTCGGATGCATTGTCATACCGGTGAAACTCCCCGAGGGCCGGGTAGAACCAGTTTCTCGGTTCGAGCCACATGGAGTCCAGGATCTGGTGGGAGATAACCCCGGCGCTCATACCGGCGATGACCGGGCTTTCCCAAAATTTCATAACCAGAAGGCCGAGGATCCCGAGGGCAAGGGCTGCGAGCAGGGTATGGCCGTAGATCCGGCCGGTCCCGATACTCTGGAATACCAGCCAGAGCGGTTTGTCGACCAGGTCCGGGAGGCCGGAGCCGATCGCACAGGGTATGACCCACCGCTTATCCCCGAGGAGATCCCCGATGAGGAGCCCGAGGATGGTGCCGGCGAGGAGGTGGAAGAAGAAGTACATGAAGGCCCTGTATAATCCGGTTGCCGGCCTGAAGGTAAAAAGGAACGGGATCTCAAAAAAAGGCTCCATCCCCTCTACTCCTGACGAACCCCGGTATCCATTAATAGTATTCCCGCTTACTATGCATGCATAAAAACAGATTTTGAGCGTCTATCCCATGAAATACATTGTCACCGGCGGGGCTGGGTTCATCGGCTCGCATATCGTGGAGGAACTCGTGCGGCGGGGCGACGAGGTCGTGATCCTGGACAACCTCTTCTCGGGCAGGATCGGGAATATCCAGCCGTTCCTCTCAAAAAAGAACGTGGTCTTTGTCCGGGGCAGCATCACGGATCCTGCACTCCTGAAAACGGTCTTTGAGGGTGCGGACGGGGTCTTCCACGAGGCGGCTATCGCCTCGGTGCCCCGGTCGATCCGGGACCCGGCAGCAACGAATGAGGCGAATGTGACCGGGACCTTGAACGTGCTGGTGGCAGCCCGGGACTGCGGGGTGGGTAAAGTGCTCTTTGCCTCCTCCTCCTCCGTGTACGGGAATACCCCCACGCTGCCAAAAAGCGAGGATATGGTCCCCTGCCCGCTCTCCCCGTACGCGGTCTCAAAACTCGCCGGCGAGCAGTATCTGCGGGCCTTCTCCGGTATCTACGGGTTCCCCACGGTCTCGCTGCGATACTTCAATGTCTTCGGGCCCCGGCAGGACCCGGCCTCGGAGTATGCCGCGGTGATCCCGAAGTTCATCACGAGCATCCTTGACGGCCGCTCTCCCGTGATCAACGGCGATGGCCGGCAGACCCGGGACTTCTCGTATGTCAAAGATGTGGTCCAGGCGAATATCCGGGCCATGGAGAGCCCTGCCGAAGGGGTGTTCAACGTGGCCTACTGCCGGCGGATGAACCTCCTCGAGCTTGCCGGAGCCATCATGGAGATCGCGGGCATCTCTGTCCCGCTCACCTATGGCCCGGCCCAGGCCGGGGATGTGCGGGACTCCCTTGCGGATATCTCCCGGGCAAAGGAAGCCTTCGGGTATGCGCCGGCGTATACGGTGAAGAGCGGCCTTGAGGAGACGGTTGCCTGGTACCGGGAGAAAGCCGGGAAGGCGTGAGGGTCTTCGGGCTGGTTCCTGCAGGTCTCCTCTGGTTTTCTGTTCAGAAACGGCAGCAGATGGAGAACCAATTTTTTCACGGAACCTGAAAGCCCTCCACGTGCGCCACCAGTCCTTACGGGGGGACCGGGTGCAGGGCGATGGCCGGTGCGGTAC
>CAZCZK010000263.1:0-2018 GCA_964503195.1 uncultured Methanoregula sp. | reverse complement strand
TTTCGAGGCACCAGATGAAATATTCCGCGATTACCGGGCCGATTTTCGAACAGCATAACTGTAAGGGGCATGTCGAATGCTGGGACCGGCTCGCCGGTATTATCGACCAGCTGCCGGCGCATCTCACCCGCCACCAGCCGATCCCTGCAACCATGCGTGATATCGAGCGCGTCCACAACCCGGGATACCTGAAATGGCTCCGCCAGCAGTGCGAAAAGAACATCAGCTATGATTTCGTCCGTGATTTTGAGTTCATCGGGGGCATTTTCTGCCAGAATTCGCTTCACAGCGGGTACATCGATGAGAATACCTATATCAACCCCCACTCGTACGAAGTGGCCACCCGGGCCGCGGGATCCGCTATCGCAGCAGTAGAACACACGCTGGACGGAGAGAGCTGTTTTGCCCTGGTCCGGCCCCCGGGACACCATGCTGCCGCGGCTTGGGCAATGGGCTTCTGCCTCATCAACAACACGGCTATTGCTGCTGCAAAAGCCTTAACGCTGGTCGATCGTGTCGCCATCATCGACTGGGACGCGCACCACGGCAATGGCACGCAGGATATTTTCTACAATAACGGGCAGGTCCTCTATTGCTCCACCCACCAGGAGGATGCTTTCCCCCATACCGGCCACATTGAGGAGACCGGCACCGGGTCCGGTACCGGGACCACCATCAACGCCCCGCTCCCGCGCAAGAGCACCGTCGCGGATTATTCCTTCGTGTTCAGCGAGGTGTTTCTCCCGGCTATCGCCCGGATGGACCCCCAGCTCATCATCATATCGGCGGGGCAGGACGTCCTCTCCGATGACCCGGTCGGCGATATGCAGCTGGTGCCCGAAGATCTCGGGTACCTGACCGGGCTTATCCTCGATGCAACGGGCATGCCCCTCACGCTCGTCCTGGAAGGAGGGTACGGCCCTTCGCACGGGGCAGCCGTGCGGCATATTTTTAATGCACTGGGTGGAACACGGTTTTCCTGCGGGAATCTCGCGCCCGGGAAAGAAACGCTGGGTCTTGTCTCACGGCTCCAGAGGATCCATAACCTGTCCTGACCGGGCAGGTTTTTTGCATCAAACCGTTAAGGAAAATAAGAGGGAGCACCAACAAAACCTATGGATAAACGAACAACTGCTGTCCTCGCAGCCGGTATCATCATCACATGCCTCCTTCTCTTTGTTAATATGTACCTTGCGGGGATGGCCTTCGTCATCCTTGTCGTCATCGTCATGTCCCTCATGATCATGCAGGATTCCACGTTTCTGCCCCAGGTCGATGTACGCTTACGGGAAGATGCAAAGGCGGTTGTTCTCACCAATGGCGGGAATTCACCTGCGCGTAAAATCCATGTGGCCCTCGTCCCGATGAATATCGAGTATGACGTGGCCTCCCTTGCTGTTGACGAATCGCATGAATACCTCTTGTCGTCCATGCTCGCAGAGGTAAAGGTGTTCGTCACCTTTGAGAATGAAAAGGGGCAACCGTTCTCCCTCACCAAGAGTCTCTCAGCGAACGGGGAAGAGTATGAACCCTTAAAACCGATGGTCCCTGTCTTTGGGTGGAAATAACCCTGGCGCGGGGACCCGTCCCGCCAAAAAAAAAAACGAATTCCCTTTTTCCTGGCAGAAACAATAAACGAGGTTACAACCAGGAATTAACCGATATACCCGGTCAGCAATGCCAGTGCCTCGAGTTCCTTTTTCCCGCCGCATTTCCGCACAATGCCTGCGTGGTAATCGATGAACTTTCTGAGCTCCGGGTCGCGGGTGACCCTGTACCGCGTTGCATGCACGGTGGCATCGATCAGGTTGTTGAATCCCCGGTTGACCGGGTGCACAAAGACCTCCTCGATCAGCTCCTTCTCGGGTTTCAGGGAGATGGTCATCGTCTCGGCAGTGCGATGTTCGACTGTTGCGCTGAACGCGGCCCACGCGTCTGCACCGGCCAGGCGGTGCATGGTCCTCCCGTTGACCGGCTCTTCGATGAACATCTCCCGGGGCAGGTCCTCGAATGCAGTC
>CAZCZK010000262.1:0-2024 GCA_964503195.1 uncultured Methanoregula sp. | reverse complement strand
CGAAGATCTCTTTGGCCGGAAGGTCGATCTCGTCATGGACGGGGCAATCAAAAAAAGGCTGAAACCCTACATCCTTGGCGAGGTTGTCTATGCGTAGGACCGCCTTCCAGTACCTTGACGATATCCTTGGAGCGATTGGCAATATCGAAGAAGACACGAAGGGAATCTCGTACGATGAATTTGCCGCGGACAGACGGCGCCGGGATGCAGTCATCCGGAATTTCCAGGTTATCGGCGAGGCGATCAAGAATCTTCCGGAGGATCTCAAGACAACATATCCGGGAGACTGACTGGAAGAAGATTGCCGGGTTCCGCAATGTCCTCACGCACGTCTGTTTTGGGATCAAGGACACGATCCTCTGGGATAATGCGACAAACAAATACCCGGAGCTGAAAAAAGAGATCCGGCATATCCTCAAAAGCGAAA
The DNA here is from genome assembly GCA_964503195.1 of uncultured Methanoregula sp. Lineage (GTDB taxonomy): Archaea > Halobacteriota > Methanomicrobia > Methanomicrobiales > Methanospirillaceae > Methanoregula. The sequence continues at coordinate 1,597 of CAZCZK010000262.1, read as the reverse complement.
CAAAGCGAACGTGATCCCCCTCGTATGAGGGGATATCACCAGGTGTGAAAGGATCTGCATTTCTCCGGGAACCACAGAGCCCGGAACAGTGTCAGTTGAACCACTTCCCCCTCAACTAACCCGCCCTCGTTGTCGCCATCTCCTCCCCGCCTTCACACCCTCCACGACAACCACCGGCGCAAGAGCAACCAGCAGCACAAGCCCCCAATCAGCAAATCCTAAAGGAACCGTCCCGAAGACCGATCTAAGAAGCCCCCACTCCGTGATAAGGAACTGCGTAGCCAGACCAAAAGCAACGGCAGCCCAGAGCCAGGGATTCCGGAACAAACCGGTCCCAAAAAGAGACCGCTCCCGGGAACCGCTGTAGGCGAGGGCGGTGAACAACTGGGAGATGACGATGACCGAGAACGCCATGGTCCCGGCCTTTGCCGCAAGGTCCGGGCCTCCGGCAAGGTACCCGGCAAAAACCCCGATAACCGATGCTTATACGAAAAAAATCAGCAGGGACCAGAGCCCCGGGCTATTAACCAAGGAAAAACGCATCGGCCAGATTCCGGAAAATGGGGATCGCCGGTAACGACCGTATGGCCCCCGGACCGGGCCGTTGCAAGAATGATCGTATCGGCAATCCCGCTTTGAATCCCTCATGCCGGAATTCGCCGGCAAGGATTGCAATGGGTTCTGTTACCTTGAGAACGAGGCTCCGGACCCCAATCTCTGAGACGACCATCCGGCTAATCCCGGGATCCTCACCCTTCTGGTGAAGGAACTAAAATCATCTCGGTGAGCGTGATTGTTGACGTGAACAGATCAGCACTATCGTTCTCGATATATTCGTTCACGCGGGGATCTTTTCCTAGGTAATACTCGACCCAGACCCAGGTATCAATGACGAATCCGATGGGAATCATCCTCCTCGCGGACAAAATGACCGATGCCGGGCAATTTCCCGAACGAGGATGGCAGGTGCTTTCGGCGCTCCCGGATCAGGAACAGGATTGCCTGGTCGTATGTCCCGGCACCGGACTGTTCCTTGATCTTGTCCAGGTAATCCTTGGTGTGAGGGGAGATCTGGATGGTTGTCTTCGGGAGCTTCTTCCGCCCTTCAGCAGGATCCTGGTCCCGTGCCGGAAGAATTGCCCGTTTCATGGTATAGACTACAGCAGACCCCAACAATAAAATTTTCCTTCAGTATCCCTTACCTTCATGTATCCTTCTCATGATTCAAAGATCCCCGGCGCCAGTCAGCGTTTCCATGCAAAAAAATCCATGAAATTATTCCGGACGGGAAATTCCGGGGCACGAGCCGGTCAAGCGCGAATCTGATCCTATTCATCTGGTCTCCCGTTCCCGTATATCCCGGAACATTCCCTGTTGAACCGTATTGAACCGATCCGGTTCGCACCCAAACGATGAAAATCTTATAAATAATGAATATTGAGAGGGCTCCCCGCTTCAGGGCTTCTCCGAGGCACGGCGGGACAAGTTCGGTTTCCGGGGACAGTCGACCCCGGAGCCGGAGAGGGAGAGGTGCAGGAAACAGGAGTCATTTTAATCTCCGTTCCCTTGTTTTTTCGGTACTTTTGACACTGTTTCA
>CAZCZK010000261.1:0-2059 GCA_964503195.1 uncultured Methanoregula sp. | reverse complement strand
AGCCGCACGGGACCGACCCGTTTGCCGGTATCCGGTCGTCTGCAGTAGGCTGGGGAAGCGGTCGCGGGTCATCACACGTCCCCCGTATCAAGAACGGTTCACGCGCAGCCAAGGTCCCGCAGGCAAAAGGCGGGCGTGAGGCACATCCCCCGAAAGTGGCAAAAGTTCTCGTAAAAGAGATCAACCAGAAGGAAAAGCAAAAAGCGTTCCGCTCAGCGGTTGCTGCAAGCGTCAATCCAGAGCTGGTAAAGGGGCGCGGACACCTTTTCGAGGGATCGGTACCCGTTATCCTTGAAGACAGGTTCGAGACCATCGGCAAGACCGCAGAAATTATCACTGCACTCATCACTGCCGGGGTATACAACGATGTCATAAAAGCAAAGGAGAGCAGGAAAGTCCGTGCAGGACGGGGTAAGATGCGTGGCCGCAGGTTCAAGCAGAGGAAGAGCCTCCTGATTGTCACTGCGGAAAAACCGCTGGCTGCAGCACGCAACCTCTCCGGTGTTGACGCAGTCACCGTTGACCAGCTGAACGTCGAGCACCTCGCACCGGGGATGCTTGCAGGGCGTCTGACCATCTGGACTGAAAGCGCACTGACACGCCTGGGGGGAAGGTAAATGACCCTTAAATTCCCGTTTGTTACGGAAAAGGCAATGGTTCTTTTGGAGAACCAGAGCAAACTCCAGTTCCTCGTCACCAATGAGGCATCCAAGGGAGCTATCAAGCGCGAGATCGAGAAAGCCTTCGGTCAGAAGGTCAGCAATGTTCGTACACTTATGAACATGCACGGCCAGAAGAAGGCGATCGTGAGCTTTGAGAATGACAAGGCCGCCGAGGAAATCCTCAGCCGGCTCGGTATTATGTAGGTGGGGAAACATGGGACATCGAATCACAACACAAGCCCGCGGCAAGGGAGGCCCGACATACCGCGCACCATCCCACCGGTACAAGGCTGAGCTGAAACATATCGGCGATGATACGCAGAAGATTTCCGGGATCGTTATCGACATCGAACACGACCCGGCACGCAATGCACCGATTGCCCTCGTCAAACTCGAGACCGGGGAAAAAGTCTACATGCTGGTCACCGAAGGACTCGGCATTGGCGAATCGGTCCTCTGGGGTTCAGGAGGGGAAATCAAGAATGGCAACACCCTCACGCTCCAGAACATCCCGACCGGTACCTACATCTGCAACATCGAAGCACGCCCGAACGATGGTGGCAAGTTTGTCCGCGCATCGGGGGTGCAGGCCGTTGTTGTTGACAAGTCCGAGGACCGTGTCGGTATCCGGATGCCCAGCGGCAAGACGAAATGGTTCAATGCACGCTGCCGCGCAACTATCGGTATAGTTGCCGGTGGCGGCCGCGTCGAGAAGCCGTTCGTGAAAGCAGGGAACAAGCACCACAAGATGCAGAACACCGCATCCAACTGGCCCCGCGTCCGTGGTGTCGCGATGAACGTTATCGACCACCCGTTCGGTGGCGGTGGACACCAGCACACCGGTCGCCCGAAGACGATCGCACGCGGGACCTCCCCGGGAAGGACTGTTGGACATGTCGCTGCTCGCAGGACAGGTAAGAGCAGGAAGTGATGGGTATGGCAGCACCTAAAAAGACACAAAAGAAAATGCCAAGACGGCGTGAGGAGTTCACCTACCGCGGCTACAAGATCGACGAGCTCAAGGCGATGGGGATTTCAGAACTCCTCCCCCTGATGCCGGCCCGTCCCCGCCGCAAGATCGTTCGCGGTTTCTCCCGCGGTGAAGAAACATTGCTCGCAAAGGTTCGTGAGGGTGACGAGAAGATCAGGACTCACCTCCGCGAAATGATCGTCATGCCGCTCATGATAGGCAAGACCATCGAGATCTATAATGGCAAGGAATTTATTAAAGTCGAGTTCCAGCCGGAGTCGGTCTTCCACTACCTTGGCGAGTTTGCACTGACCAGAAAGAGGGTTTCTCACGGGAGTGCCGGTATCGGTGCCACGAGAGGCAGCAAGTACGTTCCGCTGAAGTGATGAATCATGGCAAGAACTGATTATTCACAGAAAGTCAAGGG
>CAZCZK010000260.1:0-2081 GCA_964503195.1 uncultured Methanoregula sp. | reverse complement strand
GTAGTACTGTTCTGGGCACTGTTTCTTCCGGGTGCCTGGGCGGTACTTCAGGAGGGCATAATTACCGTTATTGTAGGGATAACCCTCCTTTTCGCCATCTGCCTCTTCATGCTCACTGCCCTGGTATTCTCATTTACCGTGCTCAGCACCATGACTCGCCAAAAAAATGAGAACCGTGGCCCTCTTGAAGGGTAAGCATACCGCGGTTCCCCGGGCTTTTTCTTTGTGAGGGGTCTTTATACCGTGAAGCATGGGATTCTGCGGTCACTTCCATACCCCAAAAAGAACCTCAGAGGATTATAGTCCATATCCTTGAAAAAAATTAGCCGAATATCTTTTTTGACTGCTCAAGGGCATCGACAGCAGGGAGCACTTTTCCGGTCAGGAACTCAATGCATGCCCCGCCACCCGTGGATATGTGGGTGAAATCCGCATCAAGACCCATCTTCTCGATGACCGCCGCCGTATGACCGCCCCCCACTACTGAAAATTCCACCTGGGACGCGGCCTTGAGCATCTCGTAGGTACCGGTGGCAAAATCCGCTTCCTCAAAGAGCCCGGCCGGGCCGTTGAAGACAACGGTGCCGGCCTTTTTCAGCACCCTGACGAAGTCATGAATGGCATCCATACCGATATCGAGGACGGGGGTGTCTTCAGGGATCCTGGCAACCGGGTATTCCGCGCGGTGGTTCTTCTCCCGGACGGCAACAGTCTCCGGCATGACAACCCGGTCCCTGTACTGTGCGAGGATCTCCTTTGCCTTTTCGATCTCAGCCTGGTATTTGAGCTGGGCAATCAGCTGCGTGGAGGGTTTGCCGATATTATACCCTGCTGCAATCAAAAAGACATTGGCAACTACCCCGATGACAATGACGGTATCCGCAATACCCTTGTCAAGGACATTGCGGGTGACGTCAATGGAGTCGTCAACTTTGGTACCACCAAGAACCATACAGACTGGCCGGGGTGCACCCAAAAAAACTTTCGAAAGGGTCGAGACCTCCTTTTCCATCAGGAGCCCTCCTGCTGAACGCATGACCATCGGCAGGCCGACTACGGTCGGCTGGGAGCGGTGGGCGGTGCCGAACGCGTCGTTGACAAAAACATCAGCCATACTGGAGAGTTTCCTCACGAGGTGGGTCTTTTTCGCCTCGTCCGGTTTTAATGTCAGGTTCTCCTCGGCATTGAATCGGACATTCTCGAGCATTACCACGTCACCGGTCTTCATGGCGTGGACAGCGTCCCGGGCATGTTTCCCGAAAATGCTGTCCACGTAGGTCACGGGTTTACTCAGGAGTTGTTCCAGCTTCTCGGCATGGGCTTCAAGGGTCGTGAAGTCCTTCTTTCCCGGTCGGCTCTGGTGGGTGACGATCACCACGCGGCTTCCGGCAAGCGCATTGATAGTGGGGATATGTTCCCGGAACCGCTTGTCATCAAGAATAAGGTTGGAGGCCGGGTCGATCGGTGAATTCAGGTCGAGCCGGAGCAACACGGTCTTTTTTTCAGCACCCAGTTCCCTGATCGTCCCGATGGTCATCCGCGCCCCACCTTCCCAATCTATGAAGTACTCCGGGCTTTGATCCTCTTCATCCGGAAGAGCTCTTCGCGTTCCATCTCGTCAAGGCGCATCTTGATGAAATCCCGGGCTTCGGTAAGCTCAGGGATGACCTTGAACTCGAGTGCGTTGACACGCCGTTTTGTCTTCTCGATTTCGTCGAGGAGCCGTTTCATGGTTGTCTCGATCTCAGCACTCTCGATGATCGCTTCGACCAGTTCCTCAAAGGCCGATGCTGTCTCATCGATGACGGTGGAGGTACCGAGCACCCCATACCCGCGGTCGACAACACTCTTTTTCACCTTCCTTGATTCGATCTGGGGGACGACCACCCCCATGATGTTCTTGCTTTTTAAGGTGATCTGCGGCACTTCCTTGACAGACAAAGCCGCGGATTTCACCCCTATTGCTCCCTCAACGGTATTGGCAAGTGCCATCATCTCTGCGGCACGCTCGTACTTGGTTAAGAGTTCGCCCCTGCTGTCCTTTGCGTTTGCCAGGATCTTGAAAAATTCCAGGATCAGTC
>CAZCZK010000259.1:0-2087 GCA_964503195.1 uncultured Methanoregula sp. | reverse complement strand
GCAATGAGCTCAAATGCGAGGGCATCGTCAATCTGCGGTGCCCATGCACCCTCATCACCCTTGCCGCAGGCTTTTCCCTTCTTCCGGAGGAGGTCCCTCACATGCCGGTGAACGGCTGCGTTTGCAAAGACCGCTTCTTCGCAATCCGCTGCCCCGCCCGGCACCACAAGGAACTCCTGGATCTCGGTGGCATTTTCTGCATGTGCCCCGCCACCGATAACGTTCCCGAGCGGAAGCGGGAGTTCTTTTGCGAATGCTCCGCCAAGGTAGCGGAAGAGCGGGAGGTTCATGGACGATGCCGCCGCCTTCGCGTTTGCAAGCGAGAGCGCCACGGCAACATTCGCACCGATCCCGGAGAAGTCTGCAGTACCGTCAATGTCCCGGAGCTGCTCGTCAAATCCTTCCTGGTCGGCGGCATCCGTACCGATAAGGGCGGGAATAACATTCTGGAGAGCGAATTCAACGGCTTCCGCCACAGGCCTTACTTTGGCCTCAAGGGTGCCGGTGCTGGCACCGCTCGGGGCAGCCGACCTGCCAAAACCGTTTGTCGTAGAGATGTCGGCTTCAACGGTCGGATTGCCCCGGCTGTCCAGGATTCTCCGAAGTTCAATAACCTCGATGGTTGTCATAGCGGCCTACTTCCTCTTTACGGTAATGGGGATGGTGTTGTTGGTGAATTCCTCGATCGCAATTTCCAGCGGATCGATCCGTGTCGTGGTGATTAGTAACGGAGCACCCATTGATATCTGCAGAGCCCTTGCTCCAATGATCCTTGCCCGTTCGTACCGGGTGTATGTCTGCGTCTGCATTTTTTCGTCCTCAAAATGATGGTTTTCTTCATGGGGTCGCTGAGATTCGAACTCAGGTCACTGCGTCCCGAACGCAATAGGATGGTCCAGGCTACCCTACGACCCCTCAGTCATCATGCAGTTCTAGTTGTACGGATTGAGCTCGTCAATGACTTCTTTATGCGTCAGGAGCATGCGCCTGCAGCAGTACCGGGAAATATTAAGATCGTCGAGGATCTTTTTGGGATCCTCGCCTTTCTCCCGCCGTGCCTTGAATTCTTCCCATGCTGTGGAGATGGGTTTTCCGCAGGTGAAACATCGAACGGGTATCACTTTTTTAACCTCTCATCATATATTTTGTTTTAACGATAAGACTTTTGGAACTTTGCCCGGGCTCCGGAACCGTGCGGTTTCTTGGCTTCTTTCTGCCTCGAGTCATTGACAAGGAGGGTCCGGTCATATGCCAGGTAAATGTCCTTCATCTGGGGGTCATTGTACCACTTGATGATACCTCGGGCGAGCGCTGTCCGGACCGCTTCTGCCTGTCCCATGACACCGCCTCCGGCAACGTCAATAGTGACATCGATATTATGGATTGCATTAGGGACGAGGAGGATCGGTTCGGCGATCTTCATCCGGGTAGTGTCGGAGCCGTAGGCTTCGAGCGGGACCGAGTTGATCCGGACCACACCTTTCCCGGCCTTGAACGTTGCCCGGGCAATCGCCGTCTTGCGTTTTCCGCTTGTGTTAATGATCTTTACCATGCCTGGTGCCTCCCTAGTACTTTGCTCCAAGGAACGTGCACACTGCACCGAGCGTGACGTGGTTCGGGTTGTTCAGACGGTTCATGTGCACCTCTTCGGGCACTTCCATCTCCATTTCTGCAAACTCGGCCGGGACTCCCACGTAGCACCTTATGCGCTTCATGGCGTCAACGCCGCGGGGCCGCTTGTAGGGGAGCATCCCGCGGATGGTCCGCTTCATGAGATGGTCGGGCCTGCGCGGGACAAACGGTCCCCAGCGGTCGCCGGAGGCTCCGCGGTCCCTCTTGTGCCGGTAGTTGGCGAGCACCCGTGCACGGCTGCCGGAGATGATCGCCTTTTCTGCATTGACAATCGCGATCTCTTCACCGGCAAGGGCCCGCTTGGCGGTGATACTCGCAAGACGCCCGAGGAGCAGTCCGTCACCGTTGATTATGGTTACCATATCTTCTTCACCTCAGTATCCGGACACCACTGCCTTTGGGGTTGTCGCTGATGAGCTGCTCGATCGTCATGCACTGTCCCTTCGCGTCCCTGA
>CAZCZK010000258.1:0-2094 GCA_964503195.1 uncultured Methanoregula sp. | reverse complement strand
TCGAGAACCCGACCCTCTTCGACGAATGGCTCATCGAATGCGAGCGGATCAACGAATCGATCGCCTCCTTAAAGAACTTTGACGAGAGCACCGGAGACGACGATTGATTGCTGACCGGGCACGCTTCCGTAACGCAAAAAAATTAGAACGGCTTGCCGGTTATCGCCTCCCCGAGCTGGCATTTTCCGGCACCATGCTTGAGACCCTCTGTTCCCGGGTAGACTACGATTCCCTGGATTATGGTGTCCGGGAACAGATCCTTGCTTTTTTCAATGAATTCCTGCGGTGCAACTGCCGGGACTCTCCCCTCTGCGGCTGCCCGGAAAAAAAGTTTGCAAAAAAAGTACTCGAACTCCGGATGAACGGGCTCGATCACCGGCAGATCGCGGCATACCTTCTTGATGAGTACGGGGTCGAACTCTTTCCGGCGGATCTCCTCTCATTTCTTGAGGAGTCGGTCCATGTACTCGAAGCCATATCCGATGTCTCCCGTCTGCAGGGCCGAAACGCCCTGGCAAAAAAGACGGACGATACCATCCACCTGATCGAACGGTAAAAGGGTAGGTCCACATCGCCACAAGGATCCATGGCAGGATAGTTCCCGGGAGGGAGAGGCGATGTTTTTACCTGCGGTGCGGTTCCGATTGCGTTCCCGCGGTCTTTTTTCGGTTCTGCCTTACGGGAACTGAACGGGTTGAACGGAGTCCTGGACGGGCCAGGAAGCGGGGGCTGGAGTATCCTGCAGCAGGGTTTTTCCTTTATCTTCCCATGGTTATATATAAGGATTTTCCTTGCAGGGCACCGCTGCTTTGCACCATTATTTATGGAATTATCTACGGATTGAGTGGTATACTCCCGATACATTCCAGGGGAATCGGGAGTACAAAAAGGAGATACCCACATGAAATACAAGCACCTCATCAATCTTGTTGTTGTATCCATTGCCATGATCCTGCTGGTTTCACCGGCAGCAGCATGCAGTCCGACCATAACAAAAACATGTACCGCAGAGGCGTGCGCAGCCTGCCAGATGACCTGTACGATTACGGTTACGCCTACCTGGGAGTCATCGGCATATGAACTTGAAGTGGTTGACACCCTGCCGGCAGGTGCAACGGCGGTCTCATCCCCTGACGGGGGTGCCTATGCATCCGGAAAATATACCTGGTACCCGGTAGCCGTGCCAGCCCGGTCGAATATTCCTATTACGCTGACCATCACCTTTACTCCTGCGCAAGCCGGAACATTCCAGAACCATGCTGATGCACGCGCTCACTTTGCCGGTGCCTGGTACCGGTCAACCGGTGCCGCGGTCAGCAACGAGGTACTGGTAAAAGACTGTACACCCTCGCCGGAATTCCCGACCGTCTTCCTGCCCGGCACCCTGATCATGGGATTCCTCGGCTCTGTGCTGCTCTTAAAAAGAACCAGGGACCTCTGATCCTTTTTATCCGGGGTACGTTCAGCCTGCAATCGCTGCAATCCTCCCCCCGGTGTTCTCGTATCCGGCATGCCGGAACCAGGGTAGGGCGGACGAGCATGTGCACCCGATAAAAAGCGGCGGCAGAAACATGAGGATCAAAAACTATTGCGCTGATGTGAGTCGGCTGGCGAACGGCAGAGAAGAAACCGGGAGAATCCGGGCCTAACCCGGTATCATGGCTATTCGGAGGTCATCTCACCGGGATCCCTTGCCCGAAATCCTCACCAGATCTTTTTTAAAAGGAATCCCGATGATATCACGAAATTCCCCACCCCATCCCTCACCAAACGTGCAGGAATAATCCTGATCATGAGGCAGATTTCTCTGGCAACTCCCCAAGTCAACGGGTGGGGCAGTCTTCCGGTATTGGCAATGTTCACCAGCCTTCCCTTGTTTCTATCCCGGTCTGGCCGGTATGTTACTGTTCCTGTATATAAGGATTGTTGATGCGATGCAGTGGCGTTTGGCAACGTTTTAAAATATCTGACCGGCATAAAGACCGATAAGAAAGATCCGAACACCTGATGATTACCCGAGGGGGTCTTTCGAAGTCCTCATGAACCGGATTGATGGAGAAGGAGGGATGTCGAGTAAAAGGTGCGTTTTTTTAA
>CAZCZK010000257.1:0-2142 GCA_964503195.1 uncultured Methanoregula sp. | reverse complement strand
CAGACTGAACCGCCTTGTTGTCCCCGCCAACCGATTTGGCCAGCATCGAGAGGTTGTCACCGGTCGCTACCTGTTTCATGAGATCTGCCATTATGTCCATAATACATAACAATTTGCCAGATTGTTCTTAAAGGTATGGTCTGGAGTGGCTCTGACCCCTCCCGATATCCTTGCCCTGCAGGAGGCTCATCGCAAAGCGTATATCCAGGATCTGGAATCAGAGATCGAGATCGCACAACGGGGGGTCTATCGCCTCAAAACACGGGTGAACGGTCTTTCCGATACGTACCAGCCGGAACAAAGCTCCCCCGTAGAGAAACGTCTGCACATCCTGACGATTGTCTCGGCAATTACGCTGCCGTTCAGTCTTATCGCCGGCCTTCTGGAAATGAATGTCGGGGGGCTGCCTGGATGCAGGAGCCTCTGGGTTTTATTATCGTCATCGTCCTGATGGCCGCTATTGGTGCAGTTGAGCTGTGGTACTTCAGGTGGAAAGGATGGTTCGAATAATTTCACGAGATCATTACTGCGGGTGAGGGCTCAACCACCCTTACAGCCTGCACGAACGGGATCCGGAGCGTGCAGAAGATCAGTCCTGCGGCAACGGTAGTGGAAGTCAGGATCTGAAGCCCGCCCTTCACGGCCACGGGACCCGGTGCGTACCGTATCCCCTATAAAGGAACAACGGGGATTTTTACGGTGCTTGAGACATGTCTTGAGGGCCCGGGGATTTGAGCGGGGGTCGTATGCCTGCTTGTTATTGTTCTCTGGGGTAATAATTTATTATTGAACATGTCTATGGATACATACCCGAACTGAAGAAAATTTTAGGGCAGTTCCCGTTTTCCCTGTACAAGGTATAATCTTAAAATTACGAATACGAGATGATCAGCATGGTACGATGGCCCCGTGATCTTGGATTAGAGATGCGAATGGTAGTAACGATGTTGCTACTGATAGTGGTCTACTTCGTCTTCCTGTCGGTTCTGGCATACCTCGGCATTGAGACAATCGTCCTGATGGGCATCATGCTCCTCGTGCTCCTGCTCCAGTATTTCTTCTCGGACCGCATGGTCCTCTGGTCCATGGGTGCTAAAGAGGTATCGGAACAGGAGTCCCCGCGTCTCCATGAAACCGTGACCCGCCTCTGCGCAATCGCCGGTATCCCCAAACCGAAGGTGGCCGTCGTCAATTCAAACGTTCCCAACGCGTTTGCAACCGGGCGCAATCCAAGGAATTCGGTTGTCGCTGTGACCTCCAGTCTTGTTTCCACGCTCAGCCAGGAGGAGCTCGAGGCTGTGCTTGCTCACGAACTGAGCCACGTGAAGAACCGCGATGTCATGGTTATCACCTTTGCCGGGTTTTTATCCACGGCAGCGTATTTCCTCTTCAGGAACTGGTTGCAGTACGGGAGTGGTCTGACCTCCGGCTCAGGAGGGAGGAGATCCGATAAGGCTGCGCTCCTCATCATCATCCCGCTCCTTGCTGCGGTGGTCTGGCTGATCAGTTTCCTCCTGATAAAAGCCCTCTCACGGTACCGGGAATTTGCCGCAGACCGGGGATCCGCCATCCTCACCGGCAACCCTTCCCACCTCGCATCGGCGCTCGTGAAGATCAGCGGGAAGATGGAAAGCGTACCAACCAAAGACCTGAGAAATGTGGAGGGAATGAATGCGTTTTTCATTATCCCGGCGATCTCGGGAACCTCGGTCCTGAACCTGCTCTCCACCCACCCGACCGTAGAGCAGCGGCTTGCGGCTCTTGAGCGGATCCAGCAGGAGATGAAAGGCTGATGGGGTGGAAGGACACCCTGGATTCCCTGTTCGGGAAGACTACGCTTCCCAGGGCAACAATTGAAAGCCTCTTTTCGATCTCAACAGCCCGTGTCACGATGGAGGGCAATATGAACCTGAAACCATCAACGGCAGCAGGGCTCTGTTTCAAACCCATCGAGTCCACCCAGTTTCCTGCTGCCAGGACCGAGATCGAAGAACTGCTCCAGCTCAGCGCCAAAGATACCGGAACCACCTTCCGGATCACCACCGATGAATATCGCTTTACCTGGGTGGTACTGGAGGACCCTGATTTCGATGACCTGGTCACGGGGATTCACATGGTCAGCCAGACTCTCATTGAACGGGG
>CAZCZK010000256.1:0-2157 GCA_964503195.1 uncultured Methanoregula sp. | reverse complement strand
TACGGGCAGTTCTGGGTAGAATAGACGGTGACTTTACTCATCATGCCGGAAAGGACATGGCAAAATAAAAAGATATTGTCCGTGACAGGGGAATTCGCATACAAAAACCATCGCAATGTTCTTTTCAGACAAGCCCCAATATACCCGTGAGCCAGAACCATGAGCTTCCTGCCGTCCCCGCGGGGTATGCGGTCATACGTTGTTTTCTTCCTTTTCTTCCTGTTCCTGATATGCGGAACACCGGTATGTGCCCAGGAACAGGTCACCACACCTGCACCGGCGGTCTACCTGAACTTCGATGAGGGCAGCGGAAATTCTGCCCTGGACAACTCAGGGCACGGGAATGCTGCAACCCTCCATAATACCACCCGGATTGAGAGCGGAGGATGCAGCCGGGCGTTGTCCTTCTCAAATCCCGACAGCTACGTTGCGATCCCCTTCAGGCTCCTGAACCACCCGTCAGAGGAGATTACCGTATCCACCTGGTTTTATACCGATACATTTACGCCAGCATCGCTTGTTTCCGGGTACCGTAACGGGGGGTACCGGCTCGCGTTTGATGACGGGAATGACCTGTGGTGGACGGTTCATCTTGAAGATAAGGGGGATGTGTCCGTGCCGGTGCAACACGAGAATATCGCCCTTCACGAGTGGCACCAGGTTACGGGTACTTACGACGGCAATACCCTGAAAATCTACCTCGACGGGGTTCTCAGGAACCAGGCGAACGCATCCGGTAAAATCCATTACCAGGATGATAATTACATCATCCTTGGTGCAGACGCCGGCGCGTCCGATGCACCGGGAGAATGCCCCCACCAGTTTACCGGGGGTCTGGACGAAGTCAGGATCTACCCGGTAGCTCTCTCGTACAGCCAGGTCATGGATGACCGGTTCCGGTGCATAGAGGGACCGAGATCACCTCCTGATGTTTCTTTCGGAAAATACACCCCCGGTACCTGCGAATCCGTTTCGGGTTCTGTCCGGCTGCAGACGAATGAAACCGCGGAACGGGTCCTCTCATTTCCGGACAAGACCGTGAACGGGACCTGGACGGTCTCCCTGCACCCGGGATCGATCCTGAGCATTCGGGCGTTCGATTCCTACATGAAAGCCTACCCGGATGCATGGTACCTGGAGATAGCCAGTGAGCAGGGTAGACTGACCCGCACGATTGCCTTCCCCAACACAAATAATGCACCGGCTGAGGCAATGGTGCCCTCAGGCAATGCAACGGTCACCGTGAGGTACTTCAGCGGGAATGAACAGTTCCCGGCCAAGGTTCTCCTCCGGCTGGAAAGCCTTGATCCGGTGCCTCCCCCTCCGTTCGAACCGAAAAATATCCTGGAGAACCCGATCATTGTCATCTACTCTGCCTCCTGGGCAACGCTGGTCGCTATCCTCCTGGTCATGATATGGCTGCACCGGCGTAAAAAAGCCTCAAAGACCGAGCCCGGATCCCCCCCGGCAGGAGGAAAATAACGGGGGGTATCGTGTTGTTTTTCATTCCTCAGTTCAAGAAGGAATGACGAAGGAATAACGAGAGAAAAATAAGAAAAACTGCCTGCCAATAAGGGAAGGTGGAAATGTGCACCGCCGTTGATGAAAAAAACACCAGCTCCCGGGGATTAGCCCCGGCTGCGAGGGTCTGTAGTACCTGAACCGTGATTCTGGCTGATCCAGAGGAATCGCAGGCGCGATTGAGCCCCCCGGGGGGGCAGGGCTCGCGCAAGGGGGGCCTCCTGTGAGAGCGGGAAGCCAGGGGCGAAGGTGATACGTTACCCACAAATTATAGGGAAATTTCCCGGAACTGTTTGCCGAAAACACTACAGATAGGGCACTTGTCCGGGACCTTTCCAATCTCGATATTGCCGCAGACCGGGCAGAGGAAGATCTTCTCCCTGCCGATATCCTTCCCGCCCTTTATTGCCGCCAGCGCCTTTTTGTACAGACCGGCGTGCACCTCTTCGGCCTTCATCGCATGGGTGAACGCTAAGACGGCATCGCTCCGTTTCTCCCCTTCGGCGGCCTTGATGAAATCCGGGTACATCGTGGTGAACTCGTGGTTTTCTCCCTCGATACTGGCCTCAAGGTTCTTCTCGGTCGATCCGACCATGGAGAGCACTTTCAGGAGCTTTTTTGCATGGATCGCTTCTG
>CAZCZK010000255.1:0-2177 GCA_964503195.1 uncultured Methanoregula sp. | reverse complement strand
GCCGGGCTCTTTCCAGATAACGAACTTGATCGTGCCGGTCTCGTCGCCGAGCAGGCCGGACTGGAGCATCCGTTCGTGACTGGCATCCCATTCCTGGACCACCTTGGCGCGGACGCCCCCGATGCCGGGATGCAGATCGCTGATCGGTGCCGGGGTGGGGATGAGCGAGCGGTCCTCGCCAAGCTCCTTCACCGTTGTTCCCGAGTGGATCTTCAGGTTGGGGACGCCCTTGAACTCGTCCACCACCGCGGATTCGATGCGGTACCACGACCCTTCTGCCATTGCGGGAGCATTGGACTTTGCCCATGCCACGAACCGGATCGCGCCTGACTCATCGGCAATGATCCCGCTCTGCGCAATGGACGGCGAGGCCGGTGCCGAGAGCGCGACCACTTTTCCTTCAATGGTCACCCAGTCGCCCGGCGTTCCCTCCGCGATCTTCTTCTGCTCGGTCGCGCTGCCGGTCTTGCCGCCGCCACCGGAACCCGCCGTGGGAATATTGAACTCCTTGTTGAGCTCGTTGGTCACGCTGCGTTCCGCTTCCTGCGGCTGGACACCGAATTCATCCACAAGCCTGCGGAGCTTGCCCTCGATCTTCTGCATATCGACTGCCTGTCCGCTCTTTGAGAATTTTCGGGAGATTCTTTCTGCTGCTTCGGAATAATCCATTTCATACATCTCCATTTACAAATCCAGCTTTATCCGGACTATATAGTGTAAGCATGTGTAGTGAAAGTGTCGGAACGCATTTTTGCCCGAGCAAATTCTGTATTGTGGTTTGACGCTCACGGGGCTTCGCGCCGCCGTTGTGGCGCCCCGGCTGCGATGATGTCGTATTACCTTAATCCTGACGTGGTGATTTTCTCTTCCCGGTACCTCCGGAGAATTGCATGTGCCCCCGATCCCGGGCGGGGGCAGGGCAGGTGCAGGGGAGTGATCATACTTTTAAAACTCTCTCTGGCCCAAAACATTTCATCGCCGCGATGGTGAGGTTTATGTCGCATCGCGTTAACCTGAGGATACTATGAGTGAAATAACCGCAGACAGCACCATCTATGATCTCCTCAAGGCCAAGCCCGAGTCAACCGAAGCTCTCTTCAAGTTCGGCATGGGCTGTGTCGGCTGCGCCATCGCCCGCGGTGAGACCATCCGGCAGGCTGCCGAAGCACACGGCATACCCCTTCCTGAGCTCGTCAAGGCGCTCGGGATAAAAGAATAACCGGCATCATTCTTTTCATAGGCATCGTGATTCGGACGAAACCGGTACACCGGTTCCCCCGTGGTCCTGATCGCACCCCTGGAGAAAAGAAGAGCGCCTTCCACCCTTCTGTGTACCATTCCCTGATTGCCCTGTACCAGATCCTTTCTTCATATGGGGGAGGACCCTGCTGCTGCACCGGGGGATGCCGGTTTTATTTTTTTACCGAGCTGGCGAGGTGGACCAGTTCTTCCCGGGACGCCCCGGGATAGTCCATCAGGTATTTGGCAACAGCAGGCTCGTGCAGGAGTGTGCAGCGGGCACAGTTCCAGACCCGGCCGCCGCCGGAACTTTGTGCCCACTGGCCAAGGTTCTCATCCAAACAGGGATAGAACGGGCAATAGCAGAAATCACAGGCCTGTCCCGTAAAATGGCAGGGGTAGTACGGACAGTTCTCCGGTGACCAGCCAACCCAGTGTTCTCCCCTGATCCGGCTGAAGATGAAAAGTGGCGAAGCAGGGCCTCGGGAATTCCGTGGAGCACTGCCTCCCGTACCCGCGTTCCCGCGTCCGTTGTCCGGCCGGCAGCGGGGTGTCGTTCCTCTCCTTCGCATGCAGCAATGACCGCATCGGAGGGCGTGCCGGTCAGCGGGAGACCCCGTGCCAGCAGGGCTTCGGCCTTGGCCTCAGTTGCTACCATGAGGGTCTCGAGAAGCGCAGCATCGCTCATCCCTTCAGTGCTGGTGACAAGAATGGTGATGGCGCCGGCAGCCGATTGCCCTTCGACAGGGATTCCGGCCATGACAAAGACCGTGATAAAATCATACTGGAGCACGCAGCCCTGCCCGGCCGGAACCGTTGCCAGGAGACCAAGATAGTCCGGCCCGATACCGGCTCCCGCTGCCACGATCTCCAGCTCCTTTTGTGGGTTCTCAGGAGGCAGTCCCGCACCAGGCATGTGGCCCAGGAGCGTGGAAACC
>CAZCZK010000254.1:0-2181 GCA_964503195.1 uncultured Methanoregula sp. | reverse complement strand
TCCCGCCTCTCACGGGTCTGGAATATTCCGACAGATTTAACTGGATCCCGCAAAAGAGCATTACGCTGAAAGGGGAAGTCCGTGAAAAAAACCTGCAATTCTGCCTTCATGATCGGGATGATCATCCTTTTTACCGTCATCACCGCTGCCTGCATGGTTCCTGCGCCACAACCTCCAGCCGTGACACCGGGACACGAGCTCACCACCGTCAGAGCTGCATATATGCCGATCATCTCATTCGGACCGCTCTATATTGCCCAGGAAGAAGGCTACTTTGAACAGCAGGGAATACATCTCGTGCTGGAGAAATTCCCCTCCACATCGACTGCTCTTCCCCTGCTCATATCCGGTGACATCGCGGTAAGTGGCGGACAGCTGTCGCCGGGCACGGTGAATGCGATCGCGAAAGGAGCACCTATCCGGCTGGTAGCGGACAAGGGGACGATCTTTTCGGGCTCCTGCAATTCGTCTGCGTTCCTTGTCCGGCGGGAGCTGGTGGAGAGCGGAACGGTAAAAACGGTTTTTGATCTCAGGGGGAAAACAATTGCTGTTGGCACTGACCAGTCTTATGGCTTATTCCGTGTCCGTGAGAAAGGGAATCTGACGATCGATGACATTGAATTGCATGACATGCCCCGTGAGGCCATCTCCACGGCGTTCGAAACCGGGGCGATAGATGGTGCATTCCTCATGGAACCCTATATCACCCAGGCAGTCATGAACGGGAAGGCGGTGGTATTCCTCCCGGGCAACGCATTTATCCCCAACTATTCCACTCCCCTGTATTTTGGCCCTGCCTTCATTGATGGCAATCCGGACCTTGGCAGAAAATTCATGGTAGCGTATCTCCAGGGTGTCAGGCAGTATAATCAGGGTAAGACAGAAAGGAATCTCGATATTATGGCTCAATACACCCAGCTCGACCGGGACCTCCTGAAGCAGACCTGCTGGGTTGAGATTGCCGGCAACGGGGATATGCCGAAGGATGCGTTAAGGGATTTTATGGACTGGATGCTTGCAGAGGGCACGATTAGCGAGGCAGTCAGTGATAATCAATTATATGACATGAGTTTTGCGAATTACGCAAACGGCATGCTGGGGAATACAACCAGTACCGGCTGAGGTAGTTTTGTATGGCCTTCAGCCTTCTTTTCCCTTACAACACCGGTTGCCTTTAAACGGCAACCATGAGAAAATCGTACAACATTAATAGTTCCAGAGCAGATGACCTAAGTGTGGAGAAAATCCCTCTCCTTTTATCCGGAAAAACAGGCGTGGGCCGGTTCAGGAATACGAGGCCGTAACCATGGATACTTCGGACGAAACCTACCGGGATCTTGTGGAACAGCAGCAGGATCTTGTCGTGAAGATCAGTATGGAAGGCCGGCTCCTTTTTATCAACACCGCGTATTGTGAACTGCTGGGGAAGACATACGACGAACTTGCCGAAAGCGTCTTCATGCCGGTGTCGGGAGAGCGCTATTCAGACGTGGTCGCAACCCAGATGACCAAGCTCTTCCGGCCACCTTACACCTGTATCGTTGAACAATGGCTCCAGACGCCCCGGGGGAGGCGGTGCATCAGCTGGTCGATACGATCCGTTCTTGACGGGAACAAGGCACCCCTTGCCCTTGTCGCCACCGGCCGGGATGTGACGCCGGTCAAGAACAACCAGAAAGCGATGCGCAAACGGGATGAGGAACTCATGCTCCTTCTCGAGAGCGGGAGCCAGATGTACTATACCCATACACCGGATCACCGGACCACGTATGTCAGCCCGCGGATCCGGACGCTTCTGAAGTGTCCGAACGGATCGAAGAAGAGATCCTGGACCGATTTCCTTACCGATAACCCGGTCAATGCCGCCGGTCTTGAACGGACACTTCGGGCAGTCGCAACCGGCAAGCGTGAGCCCCCGTACCGGCTGGAGATGGAGACAGAGGACGGGAACCGGATCTGGATAGAGGTAAACGAGATCCCGGTCGTGAAGAACGGGAAGACCGTTGCGATTGCCGGCTCTTTAGAGGATGTCACAGAAAAGATGCAGGTGGAGGAGGGAGTTACCGAGGCCGAGATCCTGTTCAGGGGTGTCCGCCCCAAGGAACCCCGGATCGCCGGCCGGTCCCCCCTCAAAGCAATCCGGTCGATATTTGCCAGGGACGAAGGGGCCGAAGAGGAATC
>CAZCZK010000253.1:0-2182 GCA_964503195.1 uncultured Methanoregula sp. | reverse complement strand
CCCGTTGACCGGCTCTTCGATGAACATCTCCCGGGGCAGGTCCTCGAATGCAGTCTTCACGTACAGGAGCGGATCATGTATGAAATTAGCAACCACCCAGCCGTCCCGTGCGATATTCTCCGCGGTGTGGCTGCCCAAAAACAGGACAAGACGCGCGGTCGTATCCCGGTAATGGATACCAATCGGGGCTGCGTTGAAGGTCGTGGTAGCGATAACCTCGTTGATGCCCCCTTTCAGGAGTCCCATGACCAGCCCTCCCCGAGAGCGATATAGATGGACGCAATCGTGATATCGGCGAGGGAACCCGGGTTGATGTCCCTCCTGATGCAGTCTTCGTCGAACTCCTGGATCGAGAGTTTCCCGTCAAGTACCGTGCGGGCAGCCATCATCGTTTCCCGTGCCACCCCCAGCCCGTGTTTTTTTATGATGAAGGTATCCGGCTCCGTGGCAAGGAGCGTGAGGAACATATTTGCAATGGACTGCCGCCCGGGCCCGAACTGTTTGAGGATGTCGGCGCCGCGTCGGACCAGCGGAAAACCGGTCACCCACTCGCGGGCCACCATGTCGTGCGGGGCAGAGTGCTGCATGATATCGAGAAGTGTCAGGTCCCGTTCACGAATAACGTTGAGGCTTTTGGGATCGTTGACGTCCAGTTCGTCGGTCGCGTTCATCTTCACTGCGGTCATGGCAAAGGCCCGGTAGAATGCGACGGCGTCAGATGTATCCGTCTTACCGACTGCGGTGATCGCCCCCGTAATGTCCCTGCCATAGACCAGCGGGACGAGCAGGATGAATGCGCCAAAATGCGTATTGCCCCCCTTGTGGCAGTTCGTGTCCCGGACGGCGTGCCCGATAATCTCCCCGATCCGGCCCTCGCCCCGCTCGGCCTCCTCCAGTGCCTGCCGGGCAAAGATGGTGGACGCGAGGAAGTGCTCCAGGCGCGTCTCCGGATAGTCATGGCAGCGGTCCACGTTCCCCGGCTTCGGGTAGGCGGTCACCTCAAGCATCATGGCAAGCTGTGCCCGTTCAACCGGTCTCACTGTACTGCACGTCATGCAAAAACACGGCTCATGATCTTTTCTGAGAGCTCGCGTTTCAGGCGCATATATTCTTTCGTGCTGATATCATGCTTCTTTAAGGTCATGGTCCGGAACATGCAGGGTGAGGAGTTTTTGCAGCACCATGCAAGGCTGCCAAAACAGGTCTGGTTCCCGTGTTCGAGGGGAGTCCCCCGGACAGACTCGAGTTTCAGGCGGATATACTCCTCGCGGGGCAGGCCGATCCGCGCAAGGGTCGGGATCAACGGGCACTCCTTGACCGGCATACAGCAGAAGGTGAGCGCCCGGATATCCCCCCCGCGGCAGAGCTGTTTTGGTGAATTGTACCAGCCCTCTTCATCGGCATAGCGGGTGATTGCGGCGTCCAGGCCGGCAAGGGTCCGCTCGTCAGACTGCCGGGCAAGCGAGACAAGGTCGGCCCCGTGCTGGAGCATCTCCTTCATGCGGTCAAAGCTGGTTATGGAATTGTTTGCGATGATGAGGAGGGGACAGCTGTTCCGGATCTGCCGGAGTTTCGCGGATCCGGTGTCCATGAGATCGATGTGCAGGATATCGGCTCCTGCTTTCCAGAGGGCAGCCGCAAGGGTCCGGTCATCATCGGCAACACCTACCCGGATCTTGACAGAAACGGTGACCGCTTCCTCCTTCAGCGCCCTGACCGTGGCAACAAGCTTTTCCACGTGCCTGAGGTAATATTCCCCGCACCCGGCTCCCACCATGGCCGGCTGCCGGCAGTGGGCGTCGATCTCGTACACAACCGAATCTCCCATGGATTTTGCAAGGGTCCGGAATGATTCCGGGGAACTCCCGCGGAGGTTGATACCAAGGATCACATCGCTCAGACCCAGTCTGGCGATCTGGGCCCTGAGTTCCTGCACCGGGTCCTCGTAGAGGAACTCTTTACGCTCCCCATCAAGAGAGAGAGAGCGTGCGGCGGCCATGGTCGGTGCGTCAATAGAATACCCGCCAATGAAAGCAAAACCGATATGTGCGGCACGATCGATTACGTAGGATGCATCAACGATCCCGGCCATCGATGCAATGCCCACCGGTGTCCTGACGATCCGGTCATTGATCAGGAGCCCGAAGCGTTCAAAGGCATGCATCATAAGTTCATATACGTT
>CAZCZK010000252.1:0-2184 GCA_964503195.1 uncultured Methanoregula sp. | reverse complement strand
ATCCATCTCCGGGCTCTTGCTCCCACAACCCGTACCGATTACAGGCTTGTTGGGCCGTTACCCCAACAACAACCTAATCGGCCGCAGACCCATCCTATGGCGGCGGACCTTTCGGCTACAGAGCATTCCAGCATCCATAGTCTATAGGGTATTATCCCCAGTTTCCCGGGATTATCCCCTTCCATAGGGTAGGTTGTCCACGTGTTACTGAGCAGTATGCCGAGGTCTTGCACCTCTCGACTCGCATGGCTTAATCGAACTCTGATAGCAGTGGCCTCTGGCAGGATCAACCAGAATTAATTGTACTCTTCTTTAGTACGCACACGTTATCTGAACTTCTTTTTAAGGAATTAGCGGTTACTAAACAAATTTCCGCATTGCCAGTATCAACGTCAGAACCAACTCCGGTCAAGCCGGGTCTCGTTGGATCTCCATCAAAGAGAATTTTTGCTGATATTCGTCGTGTTTTTTAATTCAAACACAGGCCTATAGTGTAGGTCACGGTATTATTTATACCTTGTGACCTTCCTGCTTTTTATTTCGGAACCGATCATGCCCGCAGGCATTTTTCGTCGGTTCGTCATCAGAAATTGTGGATCTCATTATTGCACACCCGGACATATAAGGATTACCCCCTCGTCAATCCTTTTTTTTTCACGATACGGTATGGACTTCAGATTATCCCATTCCCGGATACGGACATTGCGGCTCCTGAACCGTATTCGGGAACTGATTTTGCCCGTTCAAGCCATGCCATGGGACGCAGGACAAAACCGGGGGGTCCGGGAAAATCCGGCTGCGGTATGCAAAAATCCGGGCAGAGCGCGGGGGGGTCATTCTGCTGCTTCTGATGGCACCGTCGACCGGGGAGTCAGGTCCTGGACCCGATTTGCCGCAATCGCGCGGTGAGCCTCTGGAGACACCCAATAATCCTGTGAAGACTTTTGCCGAACCAGTAACCCCCGGGGTATATCGGCATTCGGGTAAAATGTACCCATGCGACCCCCTCAAAATTGTATGGCCGCACCTATCGACCCTGATGATCTCGATCAACGTTATAAATCGTTCTTTTTTTTTCGTAAAACCGCGCCGGTATCATCGGGAAGTTGATTGGGTCACGTGGGTACAAACGAAATTCCGGCAACCTGTGACCCAGGAAAAAAATCCTTCCGTAATTGAATCTGGTATCATGGTAACGACAGCAAATTTAACGCTCTTACGATAGAGAGAACAAATATGGATCCCGGGTCACAATGAAGAATGTACCCCTGAGACCCCCATCCTCCTTCAATCAACCGACCACCAAGGATTTATCGGTCATACGCAATCTCAATGAATCAGGAATCATTTGCCTGCACGGGACCCGGATTCCCTGGGACTGGTTCTGAGGCTGCAGGCTGATACGAGGCAAGATACCTATGACACAATTCCGCCAGAAAATGGGAACGAAGCGTGCGGTCCGCCGTCTGATAAAGCCGGTTCCGGACATAATCACGTTCGAAGCGGCTGTCCTGTCACACATCATGAAAAACCCGCTTGGATGTACATCGTACCGGAGTGTGAAAACGCATCACCTGCCGGTCGAGAAGGTGCGGGAGATGTATACCGCGAAATTCGTGTACGAAACACCCGGGGGGAAACGTATTGGCAGGAGTTCGGAGGTCTACGACTCGGTCGAGGGATATCAAACCGGCATCGCTGCCGTCATCTCGAACATGGCCAACATCGCCTCCCGTCGGGGGAAGGTGAGGCACCTGCCGGAAGCTGACCTCTTCTCCGTTCTTCTCAAGTGCCATGATTCTGACGGGGAGGTGTTTTTCCTCAGTCTGGCACGGGATCGCATTACCCTGGCTTCCTATACTGACGATGCGATACGCCGCAAATTTGAGGCATGGTCGGACTCGGTGCCGGCACTCGCATGAAGGGCGTGAGTATTAACGATGTCGGGAACTACGACCGGTGTCGGGAACGGATTGCCTCGCCGCGGTGCTGAACCCGGCACGACACCCTATATTGAAATCCAAAAAGCTATCTGCGGTCTTGCAGGGTATTGTGCAGCCCAGAGGACGAAACCTTTCCTTGCGGTATCGATTCTTCTCACCGGGTTGTGGCTGATTATCTGGATGAGTGGGTTCAATTGAGGTTGGTGCATGATGGATACTAGGGGAAAAAGCGAATGAGGAA
>CAZCZK010000251.1:0-2270 GCA_964503195.1 uncultured Methanoregula sp. | reverse complement strand
TAACCCGGTCTTCGGCCGTGGACGCGGGGGCGTTCCCTGCGGGTGCGGGCGGGGCCTCGGGTTCGGCGGCGGCAGACGCTCACGGGGATAAGGAATCAATATTTTCGAGGTTATCATGAAAGTCGCAATAGCAAAAGAGGGAGACTTCGTCTCCGAGCATTTCGGGCACTGCACTGAATATGCAGTATTCGATATCGAAAATTCAAAGATTACTTCACAAGAGATTCTCGAGAGCCCCGGGCACGAGCCGGGGAAACTGCCGGTATTCCTTGCCGGCCATAAGGTTACACATGTCCTCGCAGGCGGTATGGGCCCGCGGGCAGTGGACTTGTTCTGCGAAAATAATATCGAAGTTTTCCTAGGAGTGCGGGGTGAAATCGCGACCATAGTCAGGGATTTCATGGGAGGAAAGATCGCGCAGGGTGCGAGCAGCTGCACCCATGGCGAAGAGGGACACGAGTGCAGCGGGCATTAACTCCCTTAACGCTATTCACATTCCTGCAGACATGATGATAGATTGCAATTCCCCAGATAAACGAGGCAGTGCAGTCGGGTAGCCACCTGGGTGCGGCCTCTCAACGGGAATTCATACGATATTGATAATCATGACAAAACATACTGAAGGACACCCGGAAACGAAGGGTGCAACACATCCCCCTAAAGGGCTGCCCCCGAAAGCAAAGATTGATGTCAAACACGTAATTCTTGTCCTGAGCGGGAAGGGGGGCGTCGGGAAATCAACGGTCTCGACCAACCTTGCCTCAGCTCTTGCCGCTCATGGCAGGCAGGTCGGGTTGCTCGATCTCGATATTCATGGGCCCAACATTCCCAAGATGCTGGGCATCGAGGACCAGCGACCTGCGGTTCTCGAAAAACACATGGAGCCGGTCCATGTGACCGGGAAACTCGCGGTCATGTCGATGGCGTTCCTCCTTCCGGATACAAGTTCGCCGGTCATCTGGCGCGGGCCGATGAAGATGGCGGTGATCGGGCAGTTCCTTGATGACGTAAACTGGGGAGCACTCGATTACCTGATTGTTGACCTTCCGCCCGGTACCGGGGACGAAGCCCTCTCTATTGTCCAGCTGGCTCCGAATGTCCAGGGGGCCGTGATTGTCACGACACCGCAGGATGTGGCGGTGCTCGATGCGATAAAGGCTGTGAAGTTCATCGAGAAACTGGAGCTGCCAGTCATCGGGATCATTGAAAACATGAGCGGGATGGTCTGCCCCCACTGCGGCGACACCATCGACCTGTTTGGAAGGGGAGGCGGTGAGAAGGCTGCACGGGACCTGGGCGTTCCCTACCTTGGCGCTATCCCTCTCGATCCGGCGATGGTGAAAGCCGGTGATGAGGGGCGCCCGTATGTCCTCCGGCATGCTGATACGCCCACCTGGAAAGCAGTGGATACAGTCATGGAAAACCTGGTAAAACGGGTTGAGTCCTGAAAGGATTCTAAAAAAAAAAGGAACTCAAATATGCGAAAATATCCGGGTATCCCCGAACTGCTTGAAGCGTATATGCAGGAGCAGGGTTCAGCTGAACGGTGGGTTACCGTGCAGGAACTCCGTGATCGGTTCTGTCTGACCCGGTACCAGTGTAATACGGTCTCCGGTTTTTTACGCCGGCTGGAGTTCGGGCCGTTCGGACAATTCCCTTTCATTGTTGCGAAGATAACGCGGGAAGACGGAGAGAACCCTTCTGATCCAAAGAAATGCCGCTATCTGCTGAAACTGAGGGTACATTATGCTCTGCAACGGGAGCACGTTCATGGCACGCAATAGAGATGTACCGGACCTTCTTGAAAGGTTCATGAAAGAGTCCGGGGAGACACAACGCTGGGTGACAGTCAATGAAATCCGGACGTATTTTAATCTGGATGAATTTTCTGCACCGCCAATATCAGGTTTTCTGCAACGGATTTATCACGGACCCTTTTTTTCCTGCCCCTATCGTGTGGAGCGGATTGAAAAGATTACCGTACAGAAAAAGCAGCGCAGGATTGTCAAGAGGTACCTGGTCACACGGAGACCCCAGGCACGCAGACGGGATCCTGCACTCCCTGAAATTACAGCAGCTATTGATGATTCTCACGTGACTGAGAAAGGATAAACAGGTACTGCCGGTTTTTATTGAAAAAGGATGGGAAATATATGCCGGATAAGCAAAAAGGAAACGGTAACAGGCCCCATCCAAAATTATCCCGTATTGAAATTCCTGATGTTTTTACTGATTTTGATGCTATAGAAACTTTCAATCGCGTGTTATCG
>CAZCZK010000250.1:0-2271 GCA_964503195.1 uncultured Methanoregula sp. | reverse complement strand
CTTTTTCACTCACCCCTCCCAAGACTCCGCCATGGCAAACCAGTTCGGACACGGTTTTATCACCAACATCATGCTGATAGCAAAACATTTCGGGCTGCCCGCGGAACAGGCGTGGCCGGGTGCCGGCGATCATGTGGAGGGGCTTGTACTCCCGGAAAAGTTCCACGGAACTGAAGTGGAGGAGCTCACGACCCTCCTGCGAAAGAAAGTGCTCTGGCACCAGCCGGGCTCTATGGACAAGGAAGATGCCCGCGATGTCCTGTTCACGCTCAACCGGCTCGTTGTTGCAATCGACCGCGAACTCGGGATCGCAGATGCCGATACCGGGGAGTACAAGTGAGAGGGGTTCTCCCTGCAACGGGTATGCCACGGTATCCGATGAGGTTGTCCGGGTTCCTGGGACAGACCTGCCGGTCCTTGCCCGGGCGGTGGAACGGCTGCTTGCCAATACAGACCAGTTTATCCGGAAATTCATTGTAGCGGTTTTCAACATACGACTGTGGAATGTACTCGGGTACAACGCGGATCCTATCCTTGCCGCACACGATCTCCAAAAAGCGCTGCACCCTCCATTCCCATGACGCCCTCCTTGCAGCAACCATGAACGAAAGCGGGATCTCAACCATCCAGAGGGCCGCCATTTTGAAAAGGTCCCGGGACTGACCGTCATCAATCCCTCTTGGATACCCGCCCGGGAATCATGGTGGGGGTTTGTGGGCGGTCCCGTATTCCCCCCGCTGCCCGAATCCCTCAGGGACAGAACCTGTATCAGCGCTTCGGGAGTCCTGCGAAATGTAAGATTTGAGCGCTGAAAAATATTCCCTGCGGAGCCGGGAGAAGATCGGACACCCGATATGGTACTGAACCAGGTTTGGAGTGAACCGGTTGTTAATACATAAACTAAAAATATATTTTTAAAAAAATCCTGAAAAAAAGCACGGTTTTTGTCCCCAAAAAACCCGTACTTTTATCGCCTGAAAATGGAGCACCACGCTTATATGCTCAAAACACCCATATTCTCTGTGAATATTCTGCGCAATTTTTTATGTTTTTTTAACGGAGGTTTTCCTTGACTGACACGTACGATGCATCCCATATCACAGTACTCGAAGGGCTCACTCCTGTCCGCGAGCGGCCGGCGATGTATATCGGGAGTACCGACACCCGCGGCCTGCACCATCTCGTTTACGAGGTCGTGGATAATTCGATAGATGAAGCCCTTGCCGGGTACTGCAGCCGGATTGCGGTCGTGATCAACCGCGACGGCTCCCTCATGGTCACGGACAACGGCCGGGGCATCCCCGTTGACCGGATGGAGAAGAACGGCAAGAGTGCCCTCGAAGTCGTGCTCACGATCCTGCATGCCGGCGGGAAATTCGACAAGGAGACGTACCAGGTCTCGGGAGGTCTTCACGGTGTCGGTGTCTCGGTGGTCAATGCCCTGTCAAACTGGCTCTCTGCGCACGTGTACCGGGGCGGCAATATCTACGAAATGCGGTTTTCTCAAGGAAAGGTGACCTCGCCGCTCTCGACGCGGGAGGAACCTCTGAGCGAAATGATCGCCCGGTACCAGCAGTGGTACGGGGAACCCGCCCCGTTCAACTGCACGGCAGTTCCGGTTGCCACGCCTGCTCTCGGCCAGCAGGACCTCTCTTCAGCCCCCGCCATCGATCCTCTCCTTTCAGAGCAGGAGAACCGGCGTGCCTTCCTTGTGCAGTTCGGCACAAAGATAACCGGCACCCGGATCCATTTCGTCCCGGATGCCACCATCTTCGAGACCACCACCTTCGATTACGATATCCTCGCCCACCGCATGCGGGAACTTGCGTTCCTGAACGCCGGCCTCACCATTACCATCGCTGACGAGAGGACCGGGGATACAGCAACCTACTGCTACGCCGGCGGGCTTGTCGAGTTCGTGAAGTACCTCAACGAGGGAGCCGAGTGCCTCCACCCGGTCCCGATCGATATCTCCAAAAAGGACACAGAAAACAAACTTGAGCTCGAGATCGCCCTCCAGTATACCAGCGCGTATGACGAGAAGATCTACTCGTACGTCAACTCGGTGAACACCAAGGAGGGCGGGACCCATCTGGAAGGGTTCCGGAGTGCGATCACCCGGACGATCAATACGGTCGCAAAGAGGAACGGCCTCATCAAGGAGAACGCAACGATCACCCTCCGGGGCGAGGATGTGCGGGAAGGTCTCACCTCCGTGGTGTCCGTCAAGATGGCCAACCCCCAGTTTGACGGGCAGACCAAGATGCGCCT
>CAZCZK010000249.1:0-2286 GCA_964503195.1 uncultured Methanoregula sp. | reverse complement strand
CGTGAGCATGACCGCACCGGACGTATGTACACGAACATGTAATGTGCAATGAAGATAATACGTACGAGACCGGATACTTTTTGAACGGGAACGACCATGAACAAGACGGGGATCCTCTATGACAACATCAGCGGGAATACCGGGGATGTTGCCATCGGGATAAGCCTGAAAAAAATACTGCGGGAGCTGGGTGTCCCCTTTGATGAGCTGATCCCCGGGAACTCAAACCCGCTGGACTATGATACCATCATTGTGGGCGGGGGATTGCTCCTCCGGCCGGGCCCGGATTTTTTTTATGACAAGTTCCGGGTTTCGGGAAACCATATCCTCAATGCCGTCGGGATCCTTGGCGAACCTCAGGACCTGGACTACCTGAAGAAGTACCAGTACATCACCGTCAGGAGTACCGGCGATAAAAAGAAACTGCCCGGCCTGGAAAAGGAGGTCCATGTGATCCCCTGCACCACCATGCTCCTGGAAGACCTCCCGAACCTCCCCATCACGCTCAAAAAACCCTGTATCGGGATACATCTGTTCCCCGTGTTCCCGGGAGGGGAGGAGGACCAGTTTGTCGAATGGGCGTCGTCCCTGCCGTTCACGATCTATTTCCTCCCGATCACCCATTACAACCGGGATATCAGCTACATGCGCTCTCTGAAGGAGAGGATACCAAACGCCGAAGTGCTGCCCATCCTTTCGGCGCAGGAGATCTTCACGCTCGCGGGACACTTCGATTATTTCATCAGTTGTTCCCTCCACGGTGCCATTTTTTCCTATGTCCATAATGTGCCGTTCCTCCTGTTTGAGCGGGAGGAGAAGATGCGGTTCTTCATGGAGGACCGGGAGCTCGGCCGGTACCTGGTGAACGGTTTTTCGGACCTCCGGGCCAAGTTCGACGCCCTGGTGCACGACCGGCCCGATTACTCCTCAAAAATACGGGAAGATAAAAAAACCCTCGCGGAGCATATCCAGATCCTCTCTACCCTCCTGCCCACCGGTACGGCGCAAGGTACGGCCGATCGTGAACGGTCTTCTGACCTCAAATTCCAGGTTGCGAATGTCCTCGCGGACAATGCTGCACTGGAGCGGCTGCAGGAGACCTGCCAGCGCCAAATCGCAAGCCTGAGCGTCCACGCCCGCAACCTCGAGGCGATTGTTGCCGACCGGGAAGGCCGGATCGAGGATTTCGGGCACCATGTCCGCAACCTTGAACAGATTGCAGGGGACCGCGACCGCCAGATCAGTGACCTCACCACCACGGTCCGGAAACTCAATTCCCTGGCAACGGAACGGGAACACCAGATGGTGGGACTGACCAGCACACTCCGGGATCTCGAATCCGTGGTAACAGACCGGGAACACCAGGTCACCGAACTCACCGCAACGGTCCAAAACCTCGAATCCGTGGCAACGGACCGGGAACACCAGATGGCGGGACTGACCAGCACGCTCCGGGATCTCGAAACAGTGGTAACGGACCGGGAACACCGGATCGCCGAGTACGGGGAACATACCCGGAACCTCGAAGCCGTAATCACTGACCTGAAACAGAACTTTGAAGCGTATTTCCGGAAAACCCAGGAACTGAGCGCGGAAAATGACGCAATCAAAGGGAGCATCGCCTATACCCTCACGACAAAATTCCACACAACGGTTGTGGAACGGCTCCTCCCCGCGGGCACCGGGAGAAGGTCCTCGTACGACCTGGCACTGTCGGGTGCCCGTATCCTCGTGACCGAAGGGTGGGACCGGTTCTGGTGGAGTTATCATGACCGGCAGCAGTCCCGGACGCTCCTGCAGGTGAAGAGCGTCCGGATCCAGGAACCGGAGATTGCAATGGAAACGCCGGAGTCCCGCCCGATAATCCGGACAACCGTATCCGTCATCATCCCGACCAAAAATGCCGGCCCGGAATTCCCGTCCGTGCTGGAAAAGATCAAAAACCAGCAGGGGATTGAGACCGTTGAAATCATTGTGGTCGACAGCGGATCGGACGACGACACCCGCGTAACCGCAGAACAGGAGGGCTGCAGGATTTTTCCGATACAACCGGAGGAGTTCAACCATGGGCTGACCAGGAATTATGGCGCCGGGCAGGCGCGGGGGGAGTACCTGGTCTTCATGGTCCAGGATGCCATCCCGGCGGGCGACCACTGGCTGCACGACATGGTCCGCTGTATGCTCCACGACCCCGCTGTTGCAGCAGTATCCTGCCGTCAGATCCCGCGCAGCGATGCGGACCTGTATGCCTGCCTCTCCATGCAGTACCACTACCGGGCAATGGAC
>CAZCZK010000248.1:0-2290 GCA_964503195.1 uncultured Methanoregula sp. | reverse complement strand
AACGGGGCATATTCTCCTCCCATCATAGGTGTCCGGCTGACTGCACTGAAACAATAGTCCCCGGGCCTGACGGCAGGATCTACCGTGAATGACATCACCGGCAGGTAACTGGCAAAACTTCGCACCGTAAAGTTCTCGGGTGAGACGGTTGCGTGGATTCCCTCAGGCCACAGAGGCCGTTCGTCCTGACCGATCGAGCCGTGATCCATGGTGCAGGGGACCGTGACAAGAGCCAGCGTTGCATTTCCGGTATCGAGCTCACCGGTCCGGATCGCGAACCGGGCATGACCCGACCTGCCCTGCGGGAGTACGAGTACTTCCTGGCAGTACCCTCCACCCCCGGTATAGAAATGCCAGAGGCCCATGCCGCTCATGGTCCCGCCGTCATCGAGAGCCAGCCGGACCCAGTCGTCCGTGATCGCATCCGGCGCACTTTCCACATCAGCGTGGAGGTGGATCCAGAAGTTTTCGTGGAGATCCGTGCCGGGTTGAACATGGACCGTCATCAGCGAGGAATACTCGTGGCCCGGCTCTGCGAAAAATTCATAGGGTTCGATGTGGAGGGAAATTGTTTCCGGGACAGGTATCGGATTCGTCCCGTAGAGGCCTGCGACACGGGACAGATTGTACCGGACTGTGCCCGGGTTCATGGTCCGGGAATAGAATGTGTAATTGACCGACCCGTGCGGATCAGTCTTTGAAGTCCGGCCTGTTCCCTGGTAGTCAACCATGCCGACCAACAGACGCTCACCATTGAACCCTCCCACCGGCTTCGTGATTAGTGCTTCCATACAGTCATTACAGCTAGGCCGAAGTGCCGGTGAAAGGTTCCGGGGATCGTATTCATCTGTATTGGATATACCGGTAGCAGCCCCGCACTGGATCGTGGATTCTGATGGCGGAATAAAGATAAAATGGCTGTACGGGATCCCGGTATTTGTCTCAATCCGGTCATACCGGATATTTCTGTTCAGCGTATCGGATGGATAATACGTGGATATGTTCCAGGCGAGGCCGGTACCGGGATCTATCCATGCCTGCACTTTTGAGCTGACATAGGTGGTGTATTCCATTGACCAGGGTTCTGTAACGATCTCGATTCCGTAGAGGATCCGGCCATTCTCCGTCATATTGCCGACGACTGAAAATTTCCCGGACGTTACGATCCGCTGAACCATGTCCTGGTAATCATATTCTCTCAGAAATTGCATATCCGGTCGTATCTGGTAGTTCTTTTCCTCGGCATTATACATCGTGGCTGTGGTCTGGTTCAAAATATACAATGTCCCCTGAGCCGGGTTCTCAGATTCAAGATACTCCATCCGGAAATATCCCGGTGTTTTCCAGTCATAGCTGACTCTCCCGCCAGGTTTCGTTACGTGGTATTCCGAACGGTAATCCTGGATCCGGCCGGCATTCTCAAGAAATGTAGTCCGGAGCTCTGCGCCCGTAAGGTTGGCATACCCGCCTGTTGTGCAGCCCGGGTTTATGGTGAATAAAATAAGCAGAAGCATAGCGATAACAAATAACGCGGAACGCCGCAGGTTCATATACTATAGTTCAATTTTTATTGTATATGCATTCGCATTTCTCCAGATGGATAACGCATTCTGTAATTGCATGGCTGCTCACTGCCCCGGTTGTACAAAGTACACCGCCCTGCCCCTGCGACCTCCCTGCATTTTCTGGGGTCTCTGTCGGATTCCGTTGAGATCATCGATCAGTCTCGCTGTCCGTTATGTGGATGGAAATTTTTATCAGCCTGCCTGCTCGATTAAGGGTGGTGACAGACTGGTGTCAGCGATTGTGCACTTTGATGTACCGGCAGAGGATACCGGAAGAGCAAAAGAGTTCTATTCCTCGCTCTTCGGGTGGAAATTCGAGTCCTGGCCCGGGATGGATTTCTTCCTCTTCAGCACGACGAACCTTGACGGGACGCCGGGGATTGGCGGAGGTCTCGGGAAGCGGATGGACCCCTCGCAGCGCATGATGAATTATTTCGGGGTGGCTTCCATCGACGCTGCAATGAAGCAGGTAACGGCGCTCGGCGGAAAGCTGACCACTCCGAAGATGCCGGTGCCCGGGGTGGGCTACATGGCCAACTGTGTTGACACGGAGGGGAATGCCTTCGGAATCTTCGAGGAGAACAAGGGAGCGAAGTGATCGCGTCCCGCTCTCTGGAAACCTGGCATGAGCTATGAAAAAACCAGGTACCTGGACGCTGGAGCAGTTGTTTGCCAGCCGACCAGCCGCGCTCTCGCTCTTCCACGCCATCCACCGGTACTTCGGG
>CAZCZK010000247.1:0-2296 GCA_964503195.1 uncultured Methanoregula sp. | reverse complement strand
GTCGTGCAAGCCCGAACGGTTTCCCGTTTATGAGGGTGGCAGCGATCAGCCAGAGACCCAGGGCTGAAAGCACTGCTTTTCCGGTCGCCATCCCGCGGATAGCAGCGGACAACCGGCAGGCCGGGCAGCCATTCCTCTGGCAGGAGTCCGTCATGCATCGCCCCGCTGGTCCAGCATGTCGTTAATGGTGACGTCCGGGTGGTGGTACCGCGGCTTTCCGGTTGTCCTGCCGCCGATCTCGACTGCCCCCTGCGGGCACCAGTGGATGCAGGCATAGCACCGGGTGCAGGAACTCCCCCAGCGAATGCCATCATTCCCCACCGTGATGTTGTGCGTGGGGCATATCCGTTCGCACGTCCCGCACCTGGTGCATTTTTCCGTAGCGTGAAGCCGCCCGGGGATATTGTAGAGCGTTTGTGCAAAAGTCCTCGCAATACTCCCCCCGATCCGCAGGATTGCCGACCCGTTCCCTTCCGGCACGGTTTGCCTCCGTTCCCGGACTACTGCTGCAACTGCCGGAATTTGGCGTTGTGCAGCGGCATACTTTCCCTCCCGGTATGGAGCGTCCCCCATCAGGTCAACCGGGCCGATAAAATTCTCCGGCATGACAAAGGAAAAGCCGGCTGACAGCAACGCTCCCTTTTCTTCGAGAATGGATTTCAGGTTAAAGATTGCTCCTCCCGGTCTCTCGCCACATGTGGCGATGCAAAAGACATACTGCGTTCTGGAGATGCGGAGTTTTTGAACAAACTCCCTCACGATACCGGGAATATCGAGGAAATAGACCGGAAACGCGATCCCCACGGCATTCGCGCTGGCAACGATGAGCTCCTGCTGTATCACAGATGCAATAGGCACGAGTTCTGTATCGCCGAGTTCCGCGGCAAGGCTGCGGGCAACGGCGAGGGTGTTGCCGGTGCCGGTGAAATAATATATCGTGGTCCTCATGCAGTCTCCTCAACTTCCCCCCGCCAGGTCCTTCTGCACCCCGCGTGCCGAGAACCATCCGACTGCGCTCCCGATGGCAAGGTACAGCGGATTGACCGGAACATCCACGAAATAGTGCACACGCCGGTCAAACCAGCCCTTCTCGTTCCAGTACCGGTAATCGGCAGGCGAGACCTCCTTAAGCTGCCGGAATGCTCCCCGCTGCCCGAAAAAGACGATCACGTCATACAGGCCCGGGCTTTTCCGTACCGGGCGCCGGAGTGCAGTGGCAAAATCCCGTGCAGCCCGTGCGATCGCCTTCCGGTTCCTCTCAATACGGTATGGCGGAACAGGAGTCGCGCACACAGTCCCCGCCCGTGCCGAAACCTCAAAACCCCAGAGCCGTGCAATCGAATCAAGGTATTTTAAGACATCACCATTGCCGTACTTTCCCGTGCTCGTGAG
Organism: uncultured Methanoregula sp.; assembly: GCA_964503195.1. Taxonomy (GTDB): domain Archaea; phylum Halobacteriota; class Methanomicrobia; order Methanomicrobiales; family Methanospirillaceae; genus Methanoregula. The sequence continues at coordinate 904 of CAZCZK010000247.1, read as the reverse complement.
GAGGAGGGCTTTCTTGTCAAAGAACCGCGGCCGGTGAAAGACGTAGCTGAAACGGTCGATGAAGGTCTTCATCAGGCCCGAAACATTGAACGCATAGACAGGCGTTGCAAAGACCACGCCGTCGGCATCCCCAATCTTCCGCATGATAAGGGGCGCGTCGTCATGGCAGGGGCACCGCTCCTCACCCTGCGCAAAACAGGCAGGGCATCCTTTGCATGGCTGCAGGTTCGCATCCTTCAGCCAGAGGTACTCGAATTCCACCGGCAGTTCCTTTTCCAGCATCCCGCGGAGCTCCTCGCATGCATGGAAGGTATTCCCCTTTCGCGGGCTTCCCATGATGACAAGGATCTTCCGTGCCTTTTCTGGTTCATTCTCCATCAGATTCACCTCACGTTCATTGCCAGTCTTCTCTGCTCGTCGTTTACCTGCCGGACCACCCGTACGTGATCGCACCCTGCGGGCACGTATCCACACAGCTTGCGCACATGATGCAGTCCGGGTTCTCCATATCCCCCTCCCGGACCATCCCGTTCACGTCAAGGCCCATCGGGCATCCCTTACTGCATTTTTTACAGTCGATGCAACGGTCCTTCTCCGCTTCAAGATGGAGTGCAGGCCAGCCGGCAAGGTTCCGGATCTTCCGGCCGATCATGAGCATCACCGCGATCGGGCAGAACGTGTGGCAGAAGCCACGTTTGCCGAAGATAAGCGCGAAGAATGCAGTGATAATGGCCGGCCCGAGGAACATCGCAATTCCCCCCGCTGCAAGGATCGAGATACCGTCCTGTGTCCGGTAGAACAGGTCGATGGTCTTCAGGCCACCGGCAGACCAGATCGCAAAAGCGATGCTCCCGAAGATCCCAAGGAATACGGGATATTTCAGCCAGTCCAGCTTCGTTGTCAG
>CAZCZK010000246.1:0-2301 GCA_964503195.1 uncultured Methanoregula sp. | reverse complement strand
GTTTTGGGACCAAGGTTCAGGGTGCCCTGAGACGGGTATCCGGACCCGTGACGGGGCTTGCATGCAGAGCTTTACAACCGCCACTTCACGAAAGGATAATTTCGTGAAGTACTGAATACACAGAAATAACCGTCTGGAGAATAAATTCTAGTCCCGATCACATTCTCTTGTGATGTACGCCAGGAGATTTCATGGACTTTTCAGAAGCAGAACAACAACGATCAGGACTCTTGGCCCGACGCCGCTCCGGGCACCTGACCGCAGACCAGTATGCAGCAGCGGTTGGTAACCTGCGGGTTATGGATGCGCAGGGATTCACCTGGCAGCCAAATCCACATGGTGAAGGGTGGCTGTTCTGGACCGGTACCGCATGGCAGGCCGGAACTTTACCTTTTATCACCGGGCAGGAATCGGGCCAGCCTCAGAAGGCAAAGGATTTCAAAGAATTCCAATCCTCGCTGATGACGGTCAATGAGTTCAAGAAGATCTCAAAGGACGTCCCGCTGGCGAAACGCCCGCAGAAATGGTGGGACCTCCTCTCAATCATGGGAGGGATTGTGGGGGCAATCCTCTGGTTCCTGTACGGGGGGATACGGAGCGGCCGGGAGGGGTTCGATCTCATAACCCCGCTTCTGATGATTGCCATACCGGTTATTCTTGTCTGGTTCCGGGCCGATATCGACAGGATGCTCCAGCCGCTCCAGCCGACCCGGAGAAGAATATCCAAAATCCTTTTAATCGGCCTTGGGATCGCTACCCCCTTCCTCACGGCATGGATCCTGTACAATATCTTCAATATTGACCAGTACCCCCTGATGCAGGCCAACATTGTCGTCGGAACCCTTTCAGCGTATGCCATTACCCGCGATCCCCCGACGGGTTTTTTGCAAAAACAGGCCCCCGGCGTTGCAGGCGCCCTGCTCCTCTTCACCGTTGTTCTCTGTTCGTGCATGATCGCTCCTGTGCTTGCGGATGACTGTGCACGCGACCCGTTCAATGCGCAGGACTGCCTGCGAACCGATGGCTATGCTGAAGGAATGGCGGGAGCTGCGGCCTCGGCCATCTCCGTCCTCATTAACGGTCCGATCATCATGCAGACGCTCATCCAGGGCGGTTCAGGTGCCGGGGCCTCGGTGCGGCCTGCACCCCCCGGGGGCGGGGGTGGGACAGCAACCGCCACGGGTGGTGGCGGCAAGGACCCGGCCAGCAAATGGATGGGGACGCGGGCTATTTATGCAGGGAACTGGAAGCTGTCTCCTGACGGTAAGGCAATCACCCTTGAAAATTATCCCGGCTACGAGATCCCGGTTGAATGGGTTACCGGTACTTCGGGAAATGAGATTGAGAATACCATATTCAGCACCGATCTTCCTACAGCGGAGCATGAACAGTATGCAAACAATGTCACTCAGGAAACGAAGAGTAAAGATCTTGAGAAGTTTACCCGTTCCAGGTGGGTTGAGATGGGTGACGAGGAGAAGAAGGACGCGCTCACCAAGCTTGCCCAACACCTCGGCAAACAGCTGGGAGAGAGCACTGTCACGGTGGAACTGGATCCGAACATGAAATTTGGTAATGGGGAACCCATGGATGCATGTTTCACGAAAGATGGTATCGTGAAGATCAACCCCAGGAGCGATTACTGGAACCAGCCGGGAATGATGGTCGAGTTCCTTGCCCACGAGGTGAAACACCAGCAACAAGGGAACCTGGACAATCCGATGGAGAATGAGACTGCACGAAACACGACAAACGTGAATGAAGAGAATTACCACAGGTTTGATTCCGATCCGGCAAAGTATGCGGGCCAGTACATCGAGAATGATGCCACCTCCTTTGGAAAACAGGTCAGCAGCAAGCTCCGTGGCAAGGCGATAGCTGAGCAGGAAGAGAACCTGTTTAAATTCCTGGGTGAACTGAAGGATGCGGCCGGCAAGAAATCCACTACCCGGACGATGACCCTGGATGATATCAAAAAGGATCCCCAGGGCTTCCTCGACCACCTTGACAAGAACCCGGACCAGAAAGCAAAGTTCGTCAAGATCCTCAAGCACAACAAAGGGATGTGATCCCGATGCCACGTGAAATCAGTCCAAAAGAACAGCAGGATATCCTGAATCATCCCGCTCTCCCGATAGCAACGGCGCTGGCGAAACTCGGGTATACGCCTGCTTCGGGAGTCTGGGATGCCGCCCTGCGAATGCACCGTACTCCTGAGCTTGCCCGGGATCTGATAATCTACGTCGAAGCAGGCCAGCCTGCCATCAACTACGATCTCTCGGTCCCGAAAAATCTCTTCAA
>CAZCZK010000245.1:0-2312 GCA_964503195.1 uncultured Methanoregula sp. | reverse complement strand
AGTGGGATAAACGGGCGCCGGACCGTGCCAAAGTCCCGTGACGGATTCAGCTCGAGTTTCAGGCCGAACTCTTTCTCCCATGGCCGGAGACTCCGGTTGTAAAACTGCCACCAGCTCTGGGCCTTCACTCCTTTGGGTGACCTGCCGTAGCGGTAATGTTCGAACTTCTGGATGCCGAGGGGCGGGAACCGTTTGCCGGCACCGATCTCCTGCGCAAACCGGATCAGTTTTGGGATCTCATCATCGTTGATCCCCGGGATATAGACCGGGGCAATCAGTAGGTCAATCCTGCTCTCTGCAACCGCCCGTGCGGACTCCGTGAGTTTCCTGATATCCAACCACTCAACCCCGGCAAGTTCTTGTGCGATGGCGGGATCCAGTGCATGGAGCGAGAGGTTGATCCGGTCGAGCCCGGCCGATTCAAGGGCTGCAATGGTCTCGGGATCGAGCAGGGTGCCATTGGTCTGGAGTGAGATGGCAGACACTTCCGATAGTTCCCTGAGAGCCGCCACGAGTTCCGGCAGCCGGCGGTACATGAGGGGCTCCCCGGGCGAATCAATGTGGCACTCCACCCCGGGGCCCTTGAACCGGGCAATCTCCCGGACCGCCCCGAGCAGGTATTCCATCTCTACCTCATAGCTCGTTGCCCGGGTCGTTGTTTTCGGCCCGGCATCCACCGAGCAGAACGGGCAGTTCAGGTTACAGCCGCAGCTCGGGCGCACCTGCAACAGGCTCGTGCCACGGTCGATGATGCCGAAATAGAGCGACCCGATGAGCGGGATTCCCGATTCTTCGGTAATGCGGAAATGGGTCATATGAGGTGTTGTTCCACATTTCTTTCTTGTGCACCATAAAGGGTCCGCCTAACCAGCCTGCTGGTGGAAAATCTGCTAAAAAGCGTGTCTTAATGAAATAAAAATATTTCAGAATATATGAACATAATGACATTGACTATTCGGTACTGAAACGTCCTTAGAAGTTTGCGATGGGACGGAATCGATTATTCAGTTAAACCTCAAATTTTCCGGATTAGCAAATCAGCCCAATCGCAATGCGCCCGTCCCCCAACGGGGGACTGGTGGCGCAAGAGGGGGGCTTGGTTCCCCGGAAAAAGATCTTTGTCCAGAGAATTCTTTATTCCCTTCTCTGCCCCAGCAGCATCCCCGCGTACACGCACTGCCCGAACGACACACACCCGTCCCCGAGCGGGTAATCGGCATTGATCGTGCAGGTGAAGCCCCGGGCAAGGACTTCCTGCCGGATGGTCTCGCGGATCGCATGGTTGTAGGCAACCCCGCCGCTGAGGGCAATGGTCTTCATTCCTTCCCGCTCGGCAGCCCGGATGGCAAGGGCTGCAATTCCCCGGGCAAGGTTGTACTGGAAGGATGCGGCGAGCGATCGGAAAAGGCGGGGTTCCTCCATGCCCGGTTCCTGCATCTTCAGGAACGCGGTCCTCATCAGGGCCCTGCTGGAGAGCACCTCGCAGCCGTTGAGGGTGGAGAAGGGGAGTTCCCAGGTTTCCGGGCTCATCCCCGCAGCAGCGGACTCGAGTTTCATGGCGGGTTCGCCGTCATAGGTCCGCTCCCGGCAAATCCCGAGGAGGGCGCTGGCTCCGTCCAGCACCCGGCCGGTGCTGGTGGTGACCGGGACATTGAACCCCGAGACCACCTGTTTTTTCAGCACGCCAAGGTCCACCTCCGGCCAACCGCGGGAGGCGAGAAGTGCGAGCACCTCGTCCTCCGGCAGGATGCCGTACAGCATCCGGTCCGGAAAGCGGGTGGCAAGGTCCCCGCCCGGCATGGCAACCGGTTCGAGGTGTGCCACCCGTTTCAGGTCTGGGACCTGCCCGGCAAAGATCTCCCCTCCCCAGATCGTGCCGTCATCACCATACCCGACCCCGTCGATCGCGATCCCGATGCAGGGCCCGGTCGTTGCCGCGGCGATATGGGCCCGGTGGTGCTGGACCGGCATGAGTTCGAGGTTATTCTCTGCGGCAAGTTCACGGGCAAGGCGGGTGGAGAGGAAACGGGGATGGAGGTCGTGCGCAATCACGTCGAACTTCGCCCCGAGGATCCGGCGGAGATTGGTAACCGTCTCCTGCAGGTACTCGAGAGTTGGCGGGTTCCGCACATTGCCGACATGCGGGGAGGTGACGGCAAACCCGCTCCGGTAGATCGTAGCATTCGCGTTCAGCTCGGGGCCGACGCCGAGAATGCAGTAGTTCCCGAGATCGATTGCCGTCCGTTTCGGGGCTATACCCCGCGAGAGCCGGATGATGTACCCGTCCCGCATCACGGAATCGTCGCACCGGT
>CAZCZK010000244.1:0-2317 GCA_964503195.1 uncultured Methanoregula sp. | reverse complement strand
CCCTCGAATTTCCTGAACGGGAAATTTCTCCACGGTTGCCATCGGGAAATACGGCCCAATCGCAACCGGGGGATGCCAGAGCGGCGGGGTCAGAGCCCCAAAGAACGTCATAATGAATTCCCCATGATTTCTCCGGTACAGGAAAAGACCCTTGTCACCACCGTCTTTTCAGGAGGTAAGGGAAAAAGCGCCGGGGGGCCAGCCGGACGCAACCGGCACCCGCTGCACCCGGGTGAGGCAGTCCCGGTTCCGAAAAGACTCATGCCGGCAGGTTCGTCAGGGTATCAGGACAGCCCTCCCGGTGGCACGTCGAAGACGTGGATCGACTGTTCTTTTCTGGCACAGCGTTTCGGCTGGTCGTCTTTTCCTTTATCCGATACAACAACCAGCCGGTCGTTCCCCAGCCAGGACACGCCTTCCAGGTTACAGTACTGGATCCGGTCCTTGTCATCGCGGGGGAACAGCAACACCCTTCCGTCGTCTTCGAAAAAATCCTGCAGGCCGTCCGGCTGAGCACGAAGGCGCCCGACCCACAGGGCAGATGAGGCCTGGGACAGCACCGTGACCCTGGCGTCGCGGAGATCGAGGCTTGAATAGTCCAGGAACCGCACCGCTTCCGGCAGCCGGATGGTCCCCGCATGCTCCCAGGTCTCCTCCCCCCGCGTGAAGGCCTGGATACGTCCCTTGCCGGGTTTTGATCCGGCGCTGCCGCCTTTGCAGTTATTTCCCTCGCAGAGACCGAGCAGGTAATCGTTCCCGGCAGAACGCAGGGATGCCAGTCCTTCGAACCCCTTGTTGCCGGCTTTGAGCGGGAAATCCATCCAGGAACTTTTCATGAAGGCAAACGACTCGTCAAACTCATCGACGCGCGGCATGCTGACGCCGGACTTCGTTTTGGCAGCCTCGATCAGGCAATACCACCGGTGAGCGGAGGGCTGGAACGTGATATCTTCATACCCTGCCCCCGTGCCCTTCAGGTCCAGCAGGACAGGCTCCCCGCCGGCGTTCTGCCAGTCAGGCCTGATGCGCAGGAGGCGCGAATCATCATCGAAAATGATGTGGAGATAGTCATCCAAAAAAAAGACGCCGCTGGCTTCGAAACGCGTATCGCCGGCGCTCCGGACCAGATCGCTGATCCTGATCTCCCGGACAAGCTCAAGAACGGTTGACGGGTCCTGCGCCGGCGCTCCCCGGCCTCTTGTGGACTTCACGATTCAGATCTCTTTAGCGGTCTTGTACATCAGGTCAGCAGGGATGGTCTCCAAAGTCTCGGTCCGGACCGTCCCGAACTTTGCGACAATCGCAAGGAACTTCACCAGGCTCTCCTTTGAGGGCATATCAAGGATCACCACGAAATCATACCGGCCGAACGTGTAATACAGGGAGAGTATCTTTCCGCCCAGCGATTCGACGACCTTCCGGGCTTTCCGGTCCCGTTTTTCCATACTGTCAAATTTTTCAAACGCCGTGCTCTTCAGTTCCCCGAGCATCACATAGATTGTCATGTGTCACCCTATCACGCATGGTGGCAATAATAATTTGGGTGCCAGGAGGATGTGGGGGGGAAAAACAAGGGCAGAGTCCCACGCTGGCACCTCAGGGATCCTGCCCGGTTTTCCCCTCCTGATCGCTCTTCTTGGCTCCGGCACGTCGTGCTCTTTGCCCCCCCCGCCCGCATAGTTTATCTGGTACAAAGGTGCATTTTCGCACAGGAACCGCACGTATCCCTGCCATCCAACGAGGTACCGCGGACAGGTTGAACCAGGAGAGGAGGACCGGATGTTTCCTATTGGTGATGACAACAGTTCCCGCAGGCTCCAGCCCGTGGTCACGTACGCCCTGATCGCGATAAACGTCCTGTTCTTCATCGTAGAGTTAATCGGCGGAGATGCGTTTATTACCGCGTGGTCGTTTGTCCCCTCCCGCTTTATGGCAAATCCCCTGGGGGATGTCCTCACGATCTTCACGTCCATGTTCATGCATGCCGGCTGGCTTCACATCGGGGGCAATATGCTGTACCTGTGGATCTTTGGCGATAACGTGGAAGACCGGTTCGGGCACCTGCGGTACCTGGCCTTCTACCTGGTCTGCGGTGTTGCAGCAACAGGTGCCCAGCTGGCGTTCAGCATGGGATCCACGATCCCCCACCTGGGGGCATCCGGTGCGATTGCCGGCGTGCTCGGGGCATACATCCTGCTCTTCCCGCAGCGCAATATCAGGGTGATCGCGGGCTACGGGATCGCGGAGATGCCGGCACTCGTTGTCATCGGGCTCTGGTTTGTCCTCCAGCTCTTCAGCGGGGTCGGGTCCCTGGGTG
>CAZCZK010000243.1:0-2326 GCA_964503195.1 uncultured Methanoregula sp. | reverse complement strand
ATCGTTACACCTCAAAAAAGAGAAGATCGGCGAGATCAACCTTGCCCTTGAGAGCGTGATCCGTGCACGGGGCCAGTGCTACCTGATGATGAACGTGAAACGGGACTGCCTCGACACGGTCCGGCGCGTTCTGCCGGGGCTCTCAGGGCCGACCGTGATGGACGTGGCTTCGGATGAAGGCCTTGTTGCGGTCCATGCGGTCGTAAACGAGGAACGGGTGTATATGCTCATCAACAAGCTGAAACGGGCGGGAGCAAAAGACATCCTCGTCATGGCCATCCAACGGATGATCCGCTGATCACCATGAAAATTTTCCCTGCTGTGGATATCCTGAACGGTCGTTGCGTCCAGCTGGTGCAGGGAAAACGGGAGACCGCAACGGCCTATGGCGACCCGCTCTCCTGTGCCACCCGCTGGCTCAATGAGGGAGCAACAGCCCTCCATGTTGTGAACCTCGACGGGGCGTTCGGCAGTTCATCAGGGAATGCTGCGCTCATAACGGATCTTATCAGAAAGACCGGTGTGGAGATCGAGCTTGGCGGAGGTATCCGGTCGCTTGAGGATGCCCGGCACTGGCTGGAGACCGGCGTGGACCGGGTCATCGTCTCCACGCTTGCCACGCAGGACCCGGAGTGTATCCGTACTCTTGCCCGGGAATTTGGCAGTGACCGGATTATGCCCGGTGTGGATGCCAAAGGAGGGCAGATTGCCGTACACGGCTGGCAGGAGACCGCCGGTGATTACCTTGACTGGGCAGCGAGGTTTCAAAAACTGGGAGCCGGTTCGCTCCTGTACACCAATGTGGATATTGAAGGGCTGCAGCAGGGTGTCCGGTTAGGACCGGTGAAACGCCTCATCGATCATGTCAGTATCCCGGTCGTTATTGCCGGCGGCGTCTCGTCAGGGTCGGATGTGGCAGGACTGCGGGATGCCGGGGCATATGGTGCCGTCCTCGGGTCCGCTCTCTACAGCGGAAAGATCACCCTGAAAGAAGTTCTGGAGGAATGCCGATGAGAATAGTTGAGATAAAACGGGAAACAACTGAAACAAAGATCATAGTGAAACTGAACCCGGACGGGACCGGTAAAGTCACGGTTGAGAGTGGTATACCGTTCTTTGACCACATGCTCACCGCGATGGCAAAACACGGGGGATTTGACCTCACCTGTACTGCAAAAGGTGACCTGCATGTTGACTGTCACCATACGATTGAGGATATCGGGATTGTGCTCGGCGATGCAGTGAAACAGGTCATGGGAGATGGCAGGGGCATACAACGGTTTGCCCACGCAATCATCCCGATGGATGATTCCATTGCCACCGTGGTACTGGACTGCGGAGGAAGAGGATACCTTGTCTTCACCGGCACATTCGGCAACAAGGCTGTCGGGACGATACCCGCGGATATCTTCGAGCATTTCTTCTACTCCCTGTGCACCCGTGCCGGGATAACTGCTCATGTAGCCTTCACCGGCAAAAACGACCACCACCAGTGCGAGGCAGTGTTCAAGGCATTTGGGATTGCTCTCGGGCAGGCGCTCTCTCTCTCCGGGAAAAAAGGTGTCCCGAGCACGAAGGGGAAGTTCTGATCCAGTCAGATGAACTTCTGCATACAGACCGTATCGAAACTACTCCCTTTTTTCCTGCCGATTTTCTAAAAACCGTCCGCATTCAGTAAATCCGTGTCCTGCATGAAACCGGGATGCTCCCTTCGTTCAGGGAAGAGATGCTGGCAAGGATCGTAGTAAGTCCCCTGCTCTTTTCCTTTCTTTTCAGGGCCGGGCAAGTATTTCTGATCCCAGACCTTTTCCTGTCAGGTACGGCCGGAAAAAATACGTGATCTCCGCTGCATGCCGGAATGCCGGCATCGGGTTGTGGGCACGGAGCAGGCCGAACCCTGCAAGGGTCCCGTCAGGTAATCTGGCAACCATTGATGGATAGGTATGGCATGCTTCAGGGATAACGAAAAAAACCGCTGCTCCTTTCTGTTCGGGTATGCAGCAAAACGGTGCCCACTATTATAAGTGAAGAGATCGATAACCGGCACCCAATTGGCATCCGCGATCGGGCTGAATGCGAATTCTGACAGGTCCGGCATGAACTTTTCCCCGATGCTGTCCTGAAGGAACAATCCGGGAATTGCCGGGAGAATGGTTTTAAAAAAAAAAGAGTTGATCTCAGGGCTTTGCAGCCAGGTCAACATCTTCTTTCTTGATCGTCTTTCTCCCCGCGTGCTCGGCAAGCTTGTTGGCTTCCTTTGTCAGCTGGGCAATATATTTCTCAGCCTTGACAACGAGTGCTTCCGCTGCATCGCTTCCTACTCTTT
>CAZCZK010000242.1:0-2341 GCA_964503195.1 uncultured Methanoregula sp. | reverse complement strand
CACCGCCCGGACCGGCACCGTCGGAACAGGGTCCGGGAACCCGCATTCCTCCGGGGTGGCCGGTATTGCTCTTTATCTTCATTCCGGCAGGGGAACACGGGTTTGATCAGATCACGGCACCATACCTGAGACCGGCACCGCGGATCCACAGGCCCAATACCAGGATCAGGATGCGGGAGGTCAGGCCAGGTATTGGAAAGACCACGCACGTGCCCGCCAGTTACCCGGCAGGCCATGAGGCAGGAACCCCTCACACTCTAAAAGATATTTCCCGGCATGGGTCCGGGCAGGATCCCGGGGAGTTGATGAATGCTGCTCCATGAATGGAGACCATTCACGATCTGATAAAGTCCTCCGCCACCAGCCGGCACAGGCGGTTGCTCTCCGCAAGGTACCGGGGCGTGTCGCGGGCGATCGTCTCCCATTCATGGTTTTTGAGGCCCCGGCTCCAGTCCCGGATGATCTCCGCGGTCATCTCGAGGTGGAACTGCAGCCCGAGACAGGCGCCGAGAGAGAACCCCTGGTTCTTCACCGCCTTTCCGGTGCAGAGCAGCCTCCCGCCGTACGGGATGGCAAAGGTATCGCCATGGAGCTGGAAGACCCGGAAGGTTTCCGGGAATTTCTTAAAAATCCCAGGGCTCCGGTTCTCTCTGACGGTTTCCAGCTCATGCCAGCCGGTCTCCGTGATGTACTTATACACCGGCGCCCCGAACGCGGACGCGATCAGCTGGGCCCCCAGGCAGATCCCGAGCACCTTCTGCCGGTTCTTCGCGGACCTCCTGATGAGCTCCTTCTCCCCTTTGAGGTACGGGAATTCCCGTTCATCGTTCACGCTCATCGGCCCCCCCATGAAGACGAGGTGGGTGGCATCCGTCCGGGGCACCTCACCCGTCTCGTAGAGCCGGAGGTATTCGAAGGGGACGTTCTGTTCGGAAAAGACCTGTTCAAGATACCCGAGCGGCTCGGTCGGTTCGTGCTGGAAGACGGCGATCTTCATGTCCTTACCTCTCATTTGGCGAGATTATCAGATAAAGGAGTTACGGAACGATCGGGACCTGCGAATACCTTCTGAAGGGATAGACTCCTGTGGTTGACCGGATAGTTCCCTGTATATGGTTTATGAATCTCAGGATATGGCCACTCCCTCTCATCACAATACCTTTGTAATGCGAGAGCAATAGTGGTACAGGAGGATTCCATGGGAACCGAAGCTGTATCCCTCAATACGGTTCTTGAATATGTCGAAAAGCTCGATATCGAGGACCAGCAATACCTGCAGGAAATAATCCGCCGCCGGATCCTCGAGAAGAAGCGATCCGGGATTGTGAGACGTGCAAAGCAGGCGAAGGCGGGAGTACGGAAGAAGCAGTGCCAGAGCGGGACGGCAGATGATCTCCTGGCGGACCTGAATGGTTGAACTTATCTGGGACGAGCAGTTCAAAAAAATGTACCGGAAGTGGATCCGCCGGCACCCGGAACTCCAGGCACAGTTTGCAAGGAAAATCACATTTTTTACCAGGGATCCCTTTCACCCTTCGCTAAAAACACATACCCTGAGTGGTGTTCTGCAGGGTCTCTGGTCATTCCGGATCACGTATGAGTACCGGCTGGTCTTCGATTTTGTTGATGAGAAACGGACACAGGTTGTCCTGATCGATATTGGTTCGCACGAAGAAGTGTATTAACGGGATTGATATCTCAAACCCGCTATTTAGCCACGCTGTTTCGGCCTGGCGCCCGGATGCAGGGAACCAACAATTTTCGTGGGAAGAATTTTCCTGGTCACCGTGCTGGGATCCACTGCTGAGAAGGCCCGTGCACAATCCCACGGATTGGAACCGGACTGGGGTCAGGCCCGGGTATTCTCATCGCAGCCCTATTGAATCTTTTCCGGTAACGATTTTTCCAGAAGTATCTTGCCGGGACTTTGGTAAATCTTCTGGTGGACCCTGCCGTGCCATATCATTTAGCGGGAATTTTTTCAACGGACAGACGATGCGCAGCAATATTCTTACGGCAATGTTACGACATTTTTTCCTGTATACCGGTGGTCGCAGATACCTGAACTGAAAAATCCTGATAGTATATTCAGCGGATTTTTCAGTTCATGAGAAAGGGAGTTTGGCAATGGGAATTTTCCCGAGTTACTGGTATTCGAGCGAATTTTGCGAATAAGGCTTCCACACGATTGAAATCTGAAAAGCAATATTTTAAATACAAGTGTATGTAATACTTTGATCACACATTGTCATGCCCGAAAACGGGCATCATCATAGGTGTTTGAAAATATGAAGTACACAAAGAATGATGAAGCAGTATCACCCGTTATCGGTGTGATCCT
>CAZCZK010000241.1:0-2379 GCA_964503195.1 uncultured Methanoregula sp. | reverse complement strand
ATCGCGAGCGGAACCTGCGTGACTGCAAAGATGGCCATGAACATGACAAAGGAGGTGCCAAAGCCGCCGGTTTCCGCAGGGTATGCGAGCGCCAGTTCAAGAGAGGTTGTCACGTACGTGAACATGTCCGCGAGGGCGGTTGCGAGGAATACCGTAAGGTAGATGTTGACCGACATATCTTTCAGCAGCCGGTAGATCGCGTACCCGATTACCGGACCGACAATCCCCATTGAGACGATGTTTGCCCCGAGCACGGAGAGGCCGCCGTGAGCGAGGAAGAGGCTCTGGAAAAGGAGCACGATAGCGCAGATGACCGAGGTTATCCATGGCCCGAAACAGATTGCGGAGAGTCCGGTACCGGTCGGGTGGGAGCAGCTCCCGGTGACGGAGGGGAGTTTGAGGGACGAGAGGATGAAGATGAAACCCCCCGTCACCCCCAGCAGGGGCAGCGCCTCACGGTCTGCTTCCATGACTTTTTTCAGGTGCCAGACACCATACGCAAGGCAGGGGAGGGCGACAAGCCACCAGACGATGCACCACTGCCAGGGTAAGAAACCTTCCATGATATGCATGATATCACAGATCAATTTTACTTGCTTTAACTAAATAAATATTGCTTATTTTGATCTTACCGTGGATGAGGAGTAAACAAAAAAAAGGGAGGATACTGACAATTGGACGATGGCACAATCCGGAACTCTTGAAAGGCCGGGACCTGCATTAACCAAAATAACGGGCAGGAACCGGTTTCTTACCTATAAGATCAAAAACGGCGCTGGTGAAATCTTACGATGCATTCTGGTATCCCTGAGGGTATACAGGCATACCCCCGCCGCTATGGCGTCCCCGTGTGGTGACCGGGACAGATTCAATACCATACCATCGCATTGCGCCCCCCGTCCCCCTGCGGTACTGGTGGCGTAAGAGAGAGTCAATGTATTCGGAAAAAATGTGTCTGCAGAGATAAAAATGGAACCCTGTTCCGGTATTTGTGGTTGTCATGGGTCCTCCATGCCCTGCTGTTACCACGCAAGGAGATCCGGCCGCATCTTTCCCAGATAGGAAACCAGGAGGCCGGTGAGCAGAGCCTCGACCACTGCCATACCGATGTTGATGGCAGCGATAAGGGAGAGCCCGGCAAGGATCTGCTCCGGACTCTGGCTCACACCCTGGAGCCCGGAGCTGAGGATAATCCCCATCATCATGATATTCCCCATCGCAAGCCCGCAGAAGGTTGCGATACCGGCCCGGAAGAACGTGTCCGGCAGGAAGGATTTCATGCCTCGCCAGAGAGCAAATGCCACGACTACTTCGGCAATATTCACGAGCGTGTTGGCCCCTATCATCCCCCAGCCGCCATGGCCGACCGCGGCGGATAGGATATTGATGATAAAAACAATGAGCAGCCCGATAACCGGGCCGGTCAGGATCCCGACGAGCGGGGTCAGGCTGATATGGACCCCCCCGGCAATCGGGATATCCACCTGAAAAAGGACGAAAGCAGCCGCCGTACAGAAAGCGGCGATCGTTATGCGGCGGTTATCGGCTTTACCCTGTCTGCGGAGAAGAAACAGTGCACTGCCGATAAGAAGAAGGGCGACAGCCCACCAGATAATCACCCAGAGCAGGGTGAAGGATCCGTCTTCGAGATGGATGTGTGCCATGAGGGGTCCTGGTTGTCCAGATACCATCACCCCCACACGTATTCAATGTTGTGCAAAATTTGGTGAGATCCCAAATCAGCAGTCAATCCTGTTTTTTCACCAGTATTTCCTGCAATGCCGCAACAAGTTCGCCGCTCGTGAGAGGGCAGGATGAAGGTCTGATACCCGCAGCGGTGCAGAGATCAAGATATGTCCGCACGGTTACGGGAAGCTTCAGCCCTGCCTCTGCAATGAGGGCATTGTCGTAAAAGATCTCCTGCGGGACACCCTCGGCAAAGACGGCACCATTCTTTACAAGGCAGATGCGATCGGCAACACGGGCGGCAAGGTCCATGTCATGGGTAGCGACAACGACACTGATTCCCAGGTGTTCTTTGAGGTTGCGGATGATATTCTCGATCATCCCGGCATGGAGCGGATCAAGGTCGGAGGTTGGCTCGTCCATCGCGATGACCATTGGTTTCATGGAAAGGATCCCTGCAATCGAGATCAGGCGTTTCTGCCCGCCACTCAGGTAATTGGGGAGCTTGTGGACAAGATCTGATGCCCCCACCGTCCGGAGCGCCTCCATGGCCCGGGCACGGGCTTCGTCTGCTGAGAGGCCCAGATTGAGCGGTCCAAACATCACATCGTCCAGCACCGTCGGGGCGAAGAGCTGGTCATCGGACTGCTGGAAGACAACCCCGACCTCTTTCCAGAGGCCGGCCTGTTCGCC
>CAZCZK010000240.1:0-2387 GCA_964503195.1 uncultured Methanoregula sp. | reverse complement strand
ATGCGAGGGATGCGATTCGAACGCATGAACCTCTGCAGGAACGGATCTTAAGTCCGTCGGAGTTGGCCGGGCTTTCCTACCCTCGCGCTCTGATCTATTATCCCTCCACTGCAAAAAAGAATACGATCCTGTGGGAGCTGTCAAAACAGTGCAGCAACCGGAAACGTGCGGAACGATTCCCTGCACGACTCCACGGGATCGCAGGTGAGGTCCGGATGATTTCTTCCGACTCACGGTATGGACACTGCCGCTTTTGTCATCTCCGGGCTCCTTCTAAAAAACCTTAAATGAGAACGCAGGGGTATTGATTGTAGACAATCCTGGATCGATGAGATGCTCATGAGTACACTGGAGATTGCCGGGTGGGTGGAACGCGACGGGCAGCGGCTCCTCCCGGAAGAGATTGGAGAGATCGTCCGAAAACGCCCGGCCGACCTCCTGCGGTGCGGCGGGGAATTCTTCCTTGCATGGGACGGGTGCCGGGCACGGGACCATTTCGGGATCCTGCCGGGGGACTGCCCGAAAGGGACCCTTGTCTGCAGCGGGGAGGTGCGGGGGAGCATTGAACCGGTTGTACCGGATCTGCCCCTTGAGGACGCCATCATCACCGCGGTCCGGCTCCGGAGCGACGAGGGCATCGTCGCGCTCTCGGGGGGGGTTGACTCGACCCTTATTGCCCGGCTGGCCGGGCGCGAATGCGTGGCAGTCGGGCTGGAGGGATCCCACGACCTCCGGCAGGCCCGGCACGCTTCCGACGCCCTTGGCCTCACCTGCACACCGGTCACCATAACGCCGGCCGGGATCGAAGAGGCGCTCCCTCTCGTCATCAGGGCAATCCCGAAGAAGGACCCCCTGAGCACGGGCATTGCCCTGACCCAGTATTTTATCGCCCGCTCAGCCGCAGAGCTGGGATACCGGCGCATCATCACGGGACAGGGTGCTGACGAGCTCTTCGGGGGCTACCAGAGATACCTTGAGACCCCGGCGCTGGGTGAGGACCTGGAACGCGATTTTGCCGGTCTCGAACAGCAGGTGGCACGCGACCAGGCAGTCGCCGCTCTGCATGGCACGTATCTCTCCATGCCCTACATGGATTACCGGGTTGTGCGCGCCGCGCGCGCAATCCGCCCCGATGAAAAGGTTCAGGGAGGATTACGGAAAGTCCCGCTCCGGAAGGTTGCAGAACGCCATATCCCTGCAGAATTTGCCTGGTTCGAGAAGAAAGCCATGCAGTACGGGAGCGGGGTCTGGAAGGAACTGCAGCGGCTTGCCCGAAAAAAAGGTTATAAAACGTCCGTACAAGATTACATAGACCACATAGACAGGGTGGACCATGGTCACTGAACACGATGTACAACACATTGCAGAACTTGCCGACGTCGGCATCAATAACGACGAGCTGGGGACTTTTACCTCCCAGTTCAACGCGATCCTCGATTATTTTGACACGCTCGATACCGTGAAAGGCAGCATGGCAGGAGAACACGAACTGTTCAATGTCCTGCGCGAAGACGAGATCGAGCCCTCGCTCCCGCGGGAGGACGTGCTGAAAAATGCTCCCGCACAGGAAGACGGGTTTATCAAAGCGCCGCGGGTGATGTAGTGGCTGTACGCACGATCGCGTTCGAACCTGCCGACCCGTACAATGCCTTCCTCACCACCTGCAGCAGGGCAGAGCATGGCGACGGCCCGCTTGCCGGCATTGCTGTCGCGGTGAAGGACAACATCTCGACAAAGGGGATCGAGACCACCTGCGCATCAAAGATCCTCAAAGGCTACATTCCACCCTATGATGCCCACGTGGTCGGGTTGCTCAGATCAGCAGGTGCGGCGATAGTTGGCAAGACCAACATGGACGAGTTCGGTATGGGGACCACCACCGAAAACTCGGCCTTCGGGCCCACCCTCAATCCCTCGGATACCGGAAGAGTTCCCGGCGGGTCGAGCGGGGGCAGCGCTGCTGCTGTCGCCGCCGGCATGGTCCGGATGGCGCTCGGCTCTGATACCGGCGGGTCCATCCGGTGCCCTGCCGCGTTCTGCGGGATCGTGGGCCTCAAACCCAGTTACGGGCGCGTCTCCCGCTACGGGCTCATCGCGTACTCCAACTCGCTTGAGCAGATCGGCCCGCTCGGCAGGACCGTGCAGGATGTTTCCACGCTCATGGGTGTGATCGCTGGCCATGACCGCCACGATTCCACCTCGCAGGACCGGCCCTACCGCCACACCCCCCGTGCGGAGATCAAGGGCCTGAAGGTTGGCATCCCGGATGAGTATTTCGGAAAAGGGGTTGATCCACACGTTGCCGGTGTGGTAAGAAAAGCGATCGGACGTCTCGAAGAACTCGGTGCGAGCACGGTCCCGTGCAGCATCCCCTCCATGGAATACGC
>CAZCZK010000239.1:0-2428 GCA_964503195.1 uncultured Methanoregula sp. | reverse complement strand
TCAGAAAGACGAGGTGGTTGTTGCTGATATGTTCATCAATATACGCTTCGGTGAGTCCGAGCGCGTTCGGGAGATCGTAACTGTACTTGAGCGTGTGGAACCCCATCTCAAAGGTAAAGAAGGAGAGGATATCCTTTTTGAGCAGCTCGCCATTCACCACCGCCAGATCGAGCGCGATGATCCCATCCGGCGGCGTGGCGGGATATTCATGCCTGCCCACGATCCTGCCGGCAAGGGTATAGGAATACCCTGATATGAGGGTGAACTGCCAGTTCCCCACGGTTTTTGTGTACTGCTGCGGCGGGGAGAGCGGGCTCTGGTAGAATCCCCCGCTGGTATCCGGCAGGCCGGAAGGCGCAATGGCAGGACCGCCGAAGACGAACTGCCAGGCAAGGAACCCCAAAATGATGAGCGGGATGAGGATTGCGGACCATTCCAGCAGGGTACGGAGGCGGGGCATGGGGGGCTCACGAGACGGGGGAAAAAGAAAGGTATGACAGGTATTACCGGATCTTCGTCCCCGGCTCAACCGGCCGGAGCGGGACGAGGAGCGATGCTGCATCCCCGGCAGCGAGGATCATCCCGTTGCTCTCCACACCGAAGATCTTTGCCGGGGCAAGGTTCGTGACAACCACCACATCCTTTCCCACCATCTCACCGGGCTGGTAAAACTGTTGCATACCGGCAACGATCTGGCGGGTCCCGCTGCCGATATCGACCATCAGTTTCAGGAGTTTGTCCGACTTCGGTACCGGCTCTGCGGACAGGACTTTTCCGGTCCGGATGTCCAGTTTCTGGAATTCCTCAAAGGTGACCACGGGTATCTTCTCCGATTTTTTATTCGCTTCTGCCACGCGTTTCTGGAGCAGGGCGTCGAGCTCTTGTATCTGCGCATCTTCGAACTTGACAAAGAGGGGGGTGGGTGGCCTGATGCACGCTTCCTCTACCGGCCGGGTGGCATCGCTGATCGGGTGGTCCGCCACCTGGTCGGAGTACCCGAGCTGCTCCCAGCACCGCTGGGCAGCATCCGGCATCACCGGCTCGATCAGGATGGAGAGGGCATACACGATCTGGACGCAGTTCTTAATCACCTGTGCTGCAGCGGCCCGGTCGGTCTTGATCAGTTTCCAGGGGGCATTTGTCTGGATGAGGGTGTTCCCGAACGCGGCAAGAGCCATGACCGCATCAACCGCACCTTTGAACTCGTAGTCCCGGATCAGCTGGTCAACGCTTGTTACGGTCCTGTCGATCTCGGCCATGATTGCGGGGTCGACGGTGCCCGGCGGGATGCCCTCAAACTCTTTCCGGGCAAAGTAGAGCGTGCGGTAGAGGAAATTGCCAAAAATATTGACAACTTCGTTATTGATCCGCTCGCCAAAGACCTTCCAGGAGAAGTTCAGTTCCTTGGTATGGCTCGTGTAGGCAAGCAGGTAGTAGCGAAGGTAGTCGGCAGGGAGGCCTTTATCAAGGTAATCGTCGTTGGTCCAGACAACGTACCCCCGCGATTTGGAGAACTTATGGTCATCGACCTTGACCATCCCGCTTGCAACCACTGCATACGGTACCCCGTACCCTGCTCCCCGGAGGAGCGCCGGCCAGAAGATCGTATGGTGGTAGATGATATCGCCACCAATGAAATGGGTGACGCGGTTATCGCCGCACCAGTAACGCTTCCAGTCCCTGCCGTTCGCCTTCGCCCACTCCTCGGTGAAGGCAATGTACCCTATCGGGGCATCAACCCAGACATAGACCACGAGATCATCGCGGCCTGGGAATTTCACCCCCCATTCCAGCGTTCTCGTGATACACCAGTCGTGCAGCTCGTCGTTGATCCAGCCGATGGCATAGTTCCTGGCATTGCTCGTGCCCTTCACCCGGTCGAGATACGGGAGAAGGAAGTCCTTGAACTCCGAGAGCTTAAAAAAATAATGCTCCTGGTTGCGGAACTCCGCCCGGGTACCGCAGACCTTGCAGACCGGGTCCTTGATCTCGCCGGGCTCAAGGTGTTTGCCACAGCCCTGGTCGCACTCGTCGCCCCGGGCGGGTTTGCCGCAATGGGGGCAGATCCCCTCCACGTACCGGTCGGGCAGGAACCGTTTGCATTTCGTGCAGTACGCCTGGTGGACGACCTGCTTGTAGATATAGCCATTCTTCTCAAGCTCGGCAACCACTGCCTGTGCCCGGCGATGATTTGCCGGGTCGTCAGTCATGCCGAACCGGTCGAAGATGACCCCCATCCGTTTGAAGGTCTCATCGAAGTGCTGGTGGTATCGTTCTGAAAGCGCCCGGGGGGATATCCTGGCCTCTTCTGCCGAGACCACAATCGGGGTCCCGTGGTTGTCCGAGCCGCAGACGAAGAGAACTTCCTCGCCGGCCCGCCGCATGTAGCGGACGTACATGTCGGCAGGGACGTACGTTCGCAGGTGAC
>CAZCZK010000238.1:0-2430 GCA_964503195.1 uncultured Methanoregula sp. | reverse complement strand
TGAGGGGCATTGAGCAGTATATTGCAGGAACACCAGGTATTCCTGTTGAACATGAGCCGCGCATCCTGTGTCCGGGCTCTCCACTGCCGGTTCAGGACCCGGTGATAAGCCACTTCCAGGCCGGCAGAATCTGGATCGTGGAGCCGTCCTGCGTGATGGTCTCTTCCTGGAGGTACGTGAGGATGAGCCCCTCTTTGAGGTCATGCGCCTGCATCGCACCGAGGAGCCCGCCCAGTTCGCGGTCCCGGTTCTCCCGCGTGAGCTCATAGCAGACCTGGATTGCGCCGGTGATCGTTCCCCGCTCTTCGGTGATGAAGTCGCACTCCTTGGGATTCTTGAAAAAATACACGGATGTGTTCCGGCGCAGCAGCTCGATGAGGACAAGGTTCTCCAGGAGCCGGCCCTTGTCATCAGAGAACCGGAACGCGACCGCATTCCGCAGGCCGTTGTCGATGCAATAGAGTTTCTTGTCGCTGACATATTGTTTTTTTAAGGAGAAATCATGCCGGAAGATCTCAAAGATGAGATATGCCTGTTCCAGGAACCCGACATAGTCACGGACCGATCCGACACTTTTGAACCCGAGCGTGTTCTTCAGCGCATTGTAGGTGGCCGGGTTTGCCGTATTGGTGACCAGATACCGGGCAAGCTGCCGGAAACCTTTCACCTCCCGGATCCCGAACCGGCTGATGATGTCCCGGTACAAAATGTCATCATAGATCCGCTTGAGATACTCGGGATCTCCCGACTTCAGGTAATCAGGAAACCCGCCGCCCGTAAGGTACCGGTCGAACTCCGCAAGGATCGCTGCCCTGCTCTTTGCCGTTATCCGGTCACTCCTGATGGCCCGGAACTGCAGGACTTCCTGAAACGAGAAGGGGAAGAGGGTGATGGCAGTGGAGCGCCCGGTGAGCCGGGTCCCCAGCTCCTGCGAGAGGAGGTTTGCATTCGAGCCGGTCAAAAAGACCTTGTACCCCTCGTCATGGATGCGGCGGATGAACCGCTCCCAGCCGGAAACATTCTGGATCTCGTCAACAAAGAGTGTTTTTGTCCCGGGTGCGGTCTTCTCAAAGACGAGCATGAGCGACGGGAAATCGGCAACGGTAAAGTCCATGAGCCGGTCGTCATCGAAGTTGATGTACAGGAAATCATCGTACCGCGCCGAGAGCTGGCGAAGGAGCGTGGACTTGCCGCACCGCCGTATACCGGTGATCACGATGATGGCACCATTCTTCGTAATCCCCGCGGTATCGATCGTCCGGGGAATGCCCGGGTCCTTTGCAAGGAACGTCTCTTTCTGGGTGTGGACCAGTTCCTCGAGTTGCGATGCCGTGATCATTTACATTACCAATGTATACTTTATGCCATTTGTTTACATTACTAATGTATAAAATTTTGTGTTCGGCGTGTAAATGTATGCTGCTGCTGCGGGAGATTCGCGCTCATGCCGGCACCCGGGCAGCGTTTCAGCAAGGCAGTTGCTTCGAAGGATGCAGGAAACGTATGTATCTCACTTCTGCATGGCTCCCTTCGGGAGGTAAAAAAAATGGGAATTTTCAATACGCCTCATCGTGATGGGAATAGTCCACGAGGAGTATTTTCTGGTTTTTCCTGTCGATCCTGTACATCAGGATATAATGCCCGACGTGCAGGCGCCAGTATCCCTTAAGCGGTTGTTTCAGGGGCTTGCCGATCTCCGGATTTTCTGCAAGCACCAGCAGTTTCTTTTCGATCTGGCCAAACCTTGCGGAGTCCTTCTGCCACATTTTCCTGAATGTGGCTTCGACTTTCGGATCCGCAACTACCGTATAGCTCATTGTTTGATATTCCGGATGAAATCTTCCATGGAGGGATAGGTTTTCCCTTTTCCCTTTGCAAGCCCTGAGCCGGCCTCTTTGATCTTTTTGACATATGCGGGCCTGATGGCTGATTCCGGAGGGTAAACGGCTTCGTCAATTTTTTCTTCGATGCGTTCGAGCCTGGCGAGAATTTCTGACAGGATCTTCTCGGCCTTCTCGTTCCCGGGAGTGCCGGGGACCGACTCCATCACGCACGGGACGGTTTCAATGAGAGAACTGCCTGAGGAACGGGGAGTTTTTGCCTTGCTGTTGCGTTTTTTTCCCGGCCGGGTGGTATTGGAATATTGCATGCCACTAGTTCCATGGGGTCTCTCTCTTCAATAGCCTTTTTGTCTCTCCCGATGAGGGGTGTCTTTTGGGGAATGAGAGGCATTGTGCGCAAACCCGAACCCTGTCGATGTTCCGCGGGCCCCAGACCCACAGCGTTGTGCGGCTGATGATCCCGCCCGCAAACCGCGATGCCGCTCGCTCCCGTGTGCCTGGGAGGGGTGGAGCCAACGGAGGCTGTTTTCGCCTCCGATTCCCCGTTTTTCCGGCCCGGATGACACTGTTTCGGGAAAAAGTGACACCA
>CAZCZK010000237.1:0-2437 GCA_964503195.1 uncultured Methanoregula sp. | reverse complement strand
CCGTTCGTGGCCACAAGGCAGCGCCCGACCGTCACCTCATTGGGGAACCGTATCACATGCCCGTTCAGGTCGGAGACCCGGCCGCCGGCCTCGGAGCAGACCAGCATGCCGGCCGCGGCATCGGTGACGCGGAGGGTCCCCCGGAGGTCGATGAACCCGTCAATCCTCCCGGCGCCGGTATAGCAGAGCTCGAGCGCGGAGGCGCCAAGGAGCCGCCAGCGCCGGATCTTCTGGCCGAGCTGCATCACCCGCGTGGGGTCGAATTTACGGCCGTAGACGCTCATCGCGCACTCGTCAAGGTTGCCGGTCGACGAGACATGGATGGGGGTGTTGTTGCACCGCGCAAAGCTCCCTTTCTCTGCCGTAAAGGTCTCGCCGCTCGCAAGGTTCCGCACGTATGCCTTCTGGGTATACCCCCCTTCCGCGTAGGCGATCGAGAGGGCGTAAAAGGGGATACCGGCAACCGCATTGAAGGTGCCGTCAACCGGGTCCAGGAAGATTGTCCCCCGGTCGCCGTCGAACGGGACCTTCCCGGCCTCTTCGCTGATGAGGAGGGAGCAGAGCGGGTGCTCCTTCAGGTACCCGAGCACGCAGTCCTCGGCCACCTGGTCGATCTTCTTGGTCGGGGTGAGGTCGGCCCCCATCCGCACCGTTTCACCGCCTTCCGTTGTCCCCACCAGGCCGCGGATACTCTCTTCCACCAGTCTTCCCATCTCGTCACATGCAGAAAAAAAATCCCTCATAAAAATCCCGAAATCCCTGCCCCTGCCAGCCTCAACGCTGTATTTATGTAAGGCAATAGAGATAAATTACTAACGCGGTTATAAGGTAATGACATTTGTGGACTGATTGCCATGAAAGAACAGACAGAAATAGGAAAGATCAAGGAAGGACGCTATATCGTTATTGAAGATGAGCCGTGCAGGGTTGTCGGCATCGCAACATCGAAGCCCGGCAAGCACGGGGCCGCCAAGGCGCGTATCGACGCGGTGGGGATCTTCGATGGCGTAAAACGCTCGATCGTATCGCCGGTATCTGCCAAGACGTACGTCCCGGTTGTCGAGCGCAAGAGCGGCCAGGTCCTCTCCATTGCGGGCAACATGGCACAGCTCATGGACATGAAGGACTTCACCAACTTCGAAGTTGCCATTCCGGAAGAGAAGAAAGGCACCATCGAGGTCGGCAAGGAATACATGTACATTGAATCCATGGGAAAGAAAAAATTTGACTGATACCTGCTGTCAATCATCTTTTTTTAAAAATAGTGGAGGGGTACCCTTGCAGGCCCCCGGGATTGGATCCGGCCTATACCATGACCGGACGTACGCAGTCAGGTTCGCGGGACCAAAGGTGCACCACACCCGGACTATAAAGCGAGCGGGCGGCCTGCAATACCCTTTTTTTATGCGGGAAACCCAAAAAAATAACCGTGACGACCCTGCTGAATTACAATAGATATTTACCTTATGACATCCTGAAATCTGGTAATAACAGTGCTTCTCTCCTCCAATGCAGCAATGAACCGGTGAACGGATGACGCAACGCAGATCCAACGACAGGGGTTTCAGCGGTCTTGAAGCCGCGATTGTGCTTATCGCATTCGTTGTCATCGCAGCAGTCTTCACCTACGTGGTATTTGGCGTCAGAAGCCAGGATATCAATACCCCCCCATACAGGGTCGTCGACCCGGCCGTCTCCTCCATCCAGCTGATAGGGAACGTGTACGGGTACGGGACCGGCGAGCCCGGCTCCATGGAGATCAACAGGATCCAGCTGAATGTCGGTCTGGCCCCCAAAGCCTCCCCCCTCGATCTCACCCGGATGGTAATCGTGGTCTCCCAGCCGGATGTTGCAACCATAACCCAGCTCACCTATGCCGGCACCCTGAGCAGGTCAACCTTCACGGTAACGGAAGCGGGAACCACCAGCGAGCTGAGGACGCTGAGTGGTCAGACGCAGGGAACTGTCCTCATCGAGCTGCCGGTGAACCTCCTGGCGAACGACAAGATCACTATCGAACTCAGACCCCCGGGGAGCCAGACCCTTTCGTTCAGCCGGACAACGGACGCCGTCATCAACAGTTCCCAGATACTCAGATAACCTTTTTTTTAGAGACCCGGTATTTCTGCCGGGAGAAATCCTCGTTTCACGTCATGATCGCCCCCCTTGTGCCAGCCCTGCCCCCCTCGGGGCGTGGGCGCATTGCGATGCGCTGGTATTCTCTCAACGGGGAATTTATCCACGATTGCGTACAGGAAATACGGCCCAATCGCAGCCGTGGGATGCCAGGGCGGCGGGGGCAGAGCCCCCGGGAGCGTCATAATAACATCAAATGGTTTCCCATGAAAAACACGCAATGATAGAATGATGGAGGCTGATGCTCCCATACCCCCGTTGTGATGAACGGCCGCCGCCCCGAAGGGCGCCAGAGCGGCGG
>CAZCZK010000236.1:0-2460 GCA_964503195.1 uncultured Methanoregula sp. | reverse complement strand
GGAAGAATGGAATGGAACATATGGCCGGACCCTGAACAGGTCAGGTCTCCGCATTCCGGTGCAAGTTTTTTCAGTATCGCGATATCCTTGTCGTCAAGTTCCCGTGGCATGGCGTTTTTCCCAGTACTTATGTTCCGGGCTTTGGAATAAACGTACGGGAAGGGCACCGGTCGCTCTCACGGTATGGTGTTGTTTCACCATGCACACGCCACTCCCCCCGCTCCTTTGTTTTTAAAAAAAAAAGGTTCCATTCCTGGCAGGTGGGCAGAGCATTGCTTCTGAGAGCGTTCATGAGATTATCATTTCGGCTGGCATCTGCTCACCACATCAGTGACAAAAAAAAGAACGGATGATCAGAAATATTTTCCGAGCCAGTTTTTGATACCGGCAAACATGCCACCGGATGATTTCTTTGATGTTTTTGGCTGGATAGCGGTCTCCCTGCGGGGGATTGTCCTGCGCTGCACCGGTACACCCTGTTCGGGAATTTCCTGCAGGGAACCCCGTGGCTCATTTGCGTCGGGTTCAAAACCCCATGAAAATCCGATTTTATATGCCGATTCGTTCTGACGGATCCAGGTTGCTGCCTTCATATATCCACGGTCTTCTGCTTTTTTGATGGTATCCGAGACATCCGAAGTGAAATGGATCTCACGCTGGAGAGCAACTAATTCGTCGTAAACCTTACCGGGGACCTTGATCTTCTCCCTGCTCATAACTCCTCATATAGGGTTATGCCGGGTTACGCTATTTAATGCTTCGGTTAAAAATCGCCTAAAATATGTTTTAAATGGACTACGGGTTGTACCTTACGGTCGGAACACGCATCGAACAGGAGTAAACAGGGCTCTGGCCGGTTGTCGGTCTGACGGGTGTGCCGGGAGCCCCTCCCGGGATGTCATTTTTCCGGATAAGGATAGGAATCAGGTGGACAGCCCGGAGGGAATCGGATCACCCCTGCAAAGATGATCCCGCTCACCGTTCTCAGAAGCCGGAGGGTCAATGTTCCACAATGATCGTGAGCAAATCCTCATCGATCATTTTATGGGTGATACCGACACGCTGGCCCGGGTGCTTTACTGATTTCCCCCAGACCCGTGCATACCGGAATTTCTGGACAAACTCCCGGTGGAGCTTGTTACAGATATCCTCGACAGTGCTTCCCCGGCGGATGATCAGGGGCTCCTCGAGGTCGGCTTCCCCGCCATGGGGTTTTAGGTATACCCGGATAAACCCGAGGCAATCGTAGAGTGCGTCCTTTGTTTCTTCAAGATGAAATCCCGCGGCAGCCGAGATCATCAGCGGGGGGCTGCCAAACCGTCCGGCGATATCGTGCTCGATCTCGAGATATCGTTCCTTGTCTACGAGGTCGACCTTGTTGACTGCGATGAACGCCGGAACATAGACCCGGTTTCCCTGTATCGCGTCGATGAGATCGTCCTGCGTCGCATTTCCGCGGATGAGGATCTCGGCATTCATGATCTTGCTCTCCGCAAGGATCGACCGCACTTCCTCGATATCCAGATCAAGAGTTCCCACTGCATTGAGCCGGATCCCCCCATGAGATGATTTCTTGACCGTGATGTCGGGCTTACGGACATTGATCCGGATACCCGCATCATAGAGTTCCTTGATGAGAACGTCGAAGTGACGCTCATTGAAGACGTCAACGAGGATGACGATAATATCGGCGCCACGGACAACGGCGATCACTTCCTTGCCCCGGCCTTTGCCCATGGCAGCCCCGGCGATCAGTCCGGGAATATCCAGGATCTGGATCTTTGCTCCTTTGTGCTCGAGAGCACCAGGGACGACTGTCAGGGTCGTGAACGCGTACGCTGCAACGGCACTCTCTGTACCGGTGAGCTTATTCAGAAGCGTGCTCTTACCTGTGGAGGGGAATCCAACAAGGACAGCGGTAGCGTCACCGGATTTCTTGACCGCGTACCCTTCACCACCACCACCGGCCTTCATGGCACGGTTCACGGCGTCATCCTTGAGACGGGCTATCTTTGCCTTGATACGGCCGATATGCTTGGAAGTAGCCTTGTTGTAGGGAGTCTTGGTTAACTCGTCTTCAAGTTCCTTGATCTGTTCCTCAAGACCACTCATTCTTATATTAATCGCTGCACGTCCGAGATATAGTTGTTTGTAAAGTCCATGGTTAACCCGCCCGATTGCAGGAGATATCCCGGGCACTGACCTGTATGAAGAACGGGTGCTGCACAAGGATACCCCGTAACTGTGATTGGGGTCATAACGCCGGGGAAAACGAGCGTGCGAAGATTCGCCATCCACGGATCCTCTCCTGATTTTTCCGGGTCGGTAATCCCCCGGGCCATCCCTGAAAGACCGGACAGAATGCACCCGTAAAAAACTATAAGTAACCTCATCTCCCAATGTATTGAGCAACTGCTGCTATAGTGTAGACCGGCCAATCATGCGAGCCTCTCACGCTCG
>CAZCZK010000235.1:0-2515 GCA_964503195.1 uncultured Methanoregula sp. | reverse complement strand
GGTACGAGAGTCCCCGGGAACCATACCAAGCTGCTATCACCTTCCTTCTTACACGACATTGATTCTCATGATTTTTATTAAAGAGCGAATGCTCTCAAGCACATTCTGTCATCTGTTCACTACAGAGCAGCATCGGGTTCACGACCTGAATGACACATTAACATACCCTTGTGGAGACAGCAACCATAGCGTTCGGGACACACACGGTCGATAGCCGAACCCGGAAGTTAAACCGGAACACGTAGTATGCTGTACAAACGTAAGAGAGTCCCCGGGAACTCTTTCACGGTCACGGTTCTTATGACATTTCAATGACAGGCGGATGCGCTCTTCGTGTCATTGTATCGGTTTTTACGGATACCGGCAGGCTCGCGGCCTGCGTGATACATCACCCGTATTTTTGGCAATACTCTGTCTTAACTCTTGAATATACTACGGAAAATTATAATGCAAACCGATCCATGGTATTCTTGATAACCTGCCATGGACTCAGTACCGGCTATAGCCTCCCTTCTCTGTATATTGGCAATTATTGCCGGGTGCACCACGTCTCTAAACAACGTTGGAGCCGGAGAGAACATTACACCCACCCCCGCTTCAGAATTTCCCGTTCCCCCCGTTGCTCTTCCCACCGGGTACTATTCCGGTTCCACAATAGGTGCATTTGAAGAGAGTTTTATCGGTTCCTACGAATGCACCAATGGATCGGAATCCTATGGTACGAATTATTCTCTCTTCACCGGCAGTGGTCCTTCCCGCTCTATCCAATATACTCTCGTGCCCGTTGCAAATATGGATAATCTCAGGGAAGTCCCCCTCCCGCCCGATATCCTGCATGCCAGTATAACGCCCGACGATTTCATCGCACAACCGGGATATATCTACACGTCGCGTGTACTCATCACCGTAGGGCCGGATGTCACCGGCGAAAGCCATACAAACCCCGATGGATCCGGCTGGAGCCGCAATCCCGTTTTCCCCTTCGTGCTGAAGGTCACTGTTGATGGTGCAGATGCCTCAGGTGCCGATGACCAGATAACGGTCATCAAATGGTGTACGTTGCATTCCCAGACGCGAAACATGCAGCCCAGTCCCGGTTTTATGCAGACTCCTCAGTCTGCCATGGTCATAAAAGCCGGTAGCAGACAGGAGGTCAATTTGTCCGTGAGGAATTTTGGCGGCGGTATCCGGGAAGTGTATTTCAAAATCCCGGCCAGGATAAATGGCAGCAGCTGGACCTTCCCGCTCGAAGCCGATCCCGGACAGATGCTGCCTGTTCCTGAAGGAATGACCTTTACGTTTGTCCCGCCCGTCATGACCGGAAATAATTTCCGTTTATCCAATAGTACGCTGGTTATCGTGACGGATGCCCGCACTCCGCCCGGGAACTACACATTCCCGCTGGTTCTGTGTTACCGCAACTTGGATCAATACGATACCACATCCTCCTCGTTCCCGTTTGACCGTAATTCCTCCTGTCCCACGGCAGCCCAGGTTACTGTTGATGTTGTCTGAGGACGACTCCATGATATTTTCATGTCATTGTATCGTTTTTTTTCAGATACCCGCGGGTCCGCGCCCTGCGTGAGAGAGCAATACAATACAGATTATGGTACGGCGCCATCAACAACCTGCAGAACGGGGCCGTTTGCTGAGATGATGCCTGACTCCAATCAGGCACCCTGAGTCCCTGCCGGTTTTGTCGCTGTTGCGATCAAGGGGCACTCGCCCACCTTGGCTGAGGACCGATATCCTTCCCATCCATGAGCATCCCGCCCGGCCTGTTTCACCCGGCACAACCCCCCATTTATCTTCCGGAAAACCGACCCGGTATCCGGAGTACCATGCTTCCTCAAGTCATCCTTCACACGGCGACAAGTCTCGACGGCCGGATCACGAACTTCCCCGCGGACCTCGAGCTCTACTACCGTCTTGCCGCGCAATGGAGCCCCGACGCGATCCTCTTCGGGAGTGAAACGCTCCTTGAGGCAGAACGTCAGAATCCCCTGCTTGAAGTCCCCCCTGAACACGATGAGATGTTTACTCCGACGAAGGGTGCCAAAACTGATCCCCGCCCCTTCCTGGTAATTGCCGACAGCCGGGGACGGGTACGGTGCTGGGACGCTATCAGGAAGTGGCCGTACATGCGGGACGTGCTCGCCCTCTGTTCGTCATCGACCCCGCAGGAGTACGTGGATTACCTCAAAGAGCGGCGGATCGGGACGGTTATTGCCGGCACTGACCGGGTCGATATGCGGGCTGCGCTGGAAGCGCTGAACCGCGACTATCGTGTGAAGGTCCTCCGTGTGGACAGCGGGGGGACGCTCAACAGTGTGCTCCTGCAGGCGGGACTGGTCTCGGAGGTGAGCGTGCTCATCCATCCTGTTATCGCCGGGGGAAAAGCCGATCCTACCTTGTCTGACCCGTTAAAAGCAGGTATTCCTGAACTCCTGCTGTCCCTTCAGCTGCAGAGTGCCGAAGTGGTCGGCGACGGGATTATCTGGGCCCGGTACCA
>CAZCZK010000234.1:0-2521 GCA_964503195.1 uncultured Methanoregula sp. | reverse complement strand
TTAAGGCACACGTGATAAACGGGCAGCCGGCACCCATCCGGGATTCTGTTTTACACCCCCCGCACCTGCTTGCGCCGTCAGTATGGTAATGGGGGCAGAGCCTGCAGGAAAGCCCGCAAATGCCGATTTCGGGGTATCTGATTTCCATGGGTATCCCTTCACCCTACTATCACCCGGTATTTCTATAAGAATGAATCATACGGGGAGCGAAAGTAATTCTCACAGGATGAAGTCTGCAAATCCGGGAGGCTGATGCCGACCGGAACGATCCAGCAACAGGAAAAATACCGGAAAATATGGCGGGGGATTGCAGGAGCCCTGAACGGTCTTCTCCGGGTCCGGGTCTGATAACCCTCAGCATTCCCCCGCCGTTTGTTCACGTGACGAATCCTGCAATCGTCCCGCTGCTAACGGGTCGGGTACCTGCGCCAGCACGAGGCCGGCAGTGGCGATGCAGAACGCAAGGCTACTATGAATGGTGATTTTGATTTCCAGGTTCAGATCCCTTTCATTACCCTGGCCATCATCACCGTGCCAATCGCACAGATAAGATTGAGACAGTCCGTAAACCCATCAATCCCCGCACGGGGCGTTGTACCAGAACCGACAGGTGCCGATGAGGTGAATGACGGTGTTTGCAGCATATCAGTATCTGACGGGACTACCTGAACTGTGCGCTGATAGGGGGGTATCGTTGTCGGGAAAGTAACTGACAATAACTGAGTGAAAAGACTTCGGGATTTTGACGGAGTGGATTCCGCACCGGAAGCCTGAAGAGGCATAGACCAGATATCCGGGCCGATATTCCAGATCGCATTTTTAAATTCCACGACAGGGCCGGCTCCGAGATTGAACCCGGGATTATCCGTTTCAAGCGTCCAGGTGATCCCGTCCGATGACGACCACACATCGTTGTAACCGGAGAAAATCTCAAGCCGGCCCAGATGCAGCGAACGATAGCCTCCGCCGACAATCCAGAGTTTGTTGTCGAAAACGGTTACGGGTGCAAACTCCCTCCTGCCAAAAGGCAGATTATCTTTGGCAAGGGTCCAGTTCGCACCATTGTCAGAGAACCAGACGTCCTGTCCGCCACCAACCCACCCGCTGCCGTTGATGACATGATCACTCATTCCGTCAATCATCCAGAGCCGGTCTTTGTATACGACAACCCCGTAACCAAAACGCGGGCCGAAGCCTGCATGTTCTGTTTCCCGTGTCCACGTCTTCCCATCCGCTGATGACCAGACATCATCGGTCATATTGGCATGTTCCGGGTATGGGTAGTGAGTGCCTCCGGCGATGACCCAGAGCCGGTCGTGAAATACGACAACCCCCATCCCGCCACGGGGGCTGAAACCGGCATGCTCCGTTTCGCGGAACCATTTTCTCCCGTCATAAGATGACCACACGTCATCAAATCCCGTTCCCCCGATGACCCAGAGCCGGTCCCGGAAAACGACCATCCCGGGATTGATCCGTCCGCCGAATCCCGGGTTTTCTGTTACCAGGTCCCAGGTCTTTCCATCACGGGATGACCAGATCTCGCTGGTATTTTCCTCTTTGCCTCCGGTGTAATATCCGGAACCAGTTTCGACACGCACGTACGTGGCATTTCTGTATTTTTGTCCCCCGATAAGCCACATCTTGTCATGGAAAACAACGGTTCCATAATTTGTATTCAGGTAGGTAGAACTCGCGTTCTCCTCAACCCGGGTCCAGTTGCCGTACGATGACGGGACTGCCGCGGCCATCCCGAAAAGCCCCCAGATGAACATAAGAAGAAAAACCATAGCGATTTTACAGGGAAATTTTCGATGCGAACCCATTACCAGTACTATTAAATTACCAATATTTATTCATATAATAATCGATTTCACCGGTTTAGTTCCCGTATCTCTAAAAAAAGCAGCAGGGAAATTCCTGCCTTCACGGGGCGATCCCCACAATCGTCCTGACCATGCTTTCAGCCGCAGCCGGATCGACGACCTGCGCCAGCACGAGGCCGGCGGGGGCGATGAAGAAGGTCCAGAAGAACTGTAAGATATTGTCTTACAGTTGCTTCCATAGAGAGTTCCTTTTCATTAAAAATACTCCGTATATGGTGACCGGTTGTCTGTTTTGTAATCTGGTATAACTCTGCAATGAGGGCTTGTGATAACCACACTGTTCCTTCTTCAAGCCGCACCTCAATGCGGCTTGTCCCGTCTTCGGACTGGTAAAAGAGGATCTGGGAACGGGATACCGGTTCCGGGACGGGATTTTCGCTCAATCAATCACCACCATCGCGACATTGCTTACTTAGTGATAACCGGATGTTTGGCCTTTTAAAGTGTGTTACCGTTGGGTGAAAATGACCGTGGGATCGTTTTATTGGCATCAACAAAATGATCTGAAACCGGGCCGGTTCTCATTTTTGCAGCACTTTTTTTAGACCTTTTGAGAACTTCTCCGTTTCATCCCGCCACCTGCTTCACCACCGCCCCCGCCAGCCGCCCCTGCACTCCCGCCCGCTCCTTCAGCC
>CAZCZK010000233.1:0-2586 GCA_964503195.1 uncultured Methanoregula sp. | reverse complement strand
CGGAGTCCTTACCCGGTTTTGGAGAGATCATCCAGAAACCTGTGATACTCCGGTCGGCTTTGCTCCCGCAGCCGGGGATTCCCCTGATGACGAATGACGACCGGGAACCGCTAACCCCACAGGACCCGATGCAATGCTCCCTCTTCCCCAACGGGACGTATTGGCGCAGGTTGGGGGCGCTGTTCCCGGCACAGGACTGTGTTCTCCAGAGCAGATTCACGAAATAATTACGGTTGAGCCGGCTTCCCTACCTTCCAGTGGAGGAGAATGCCGTTCCCGATCTGCCGGGCTTCGATCAGGGTGAGCCGGGTGAATTCATCCTCGGTTACGAACCCTTCTCCGTCAGCAAGCGTCGGGGCGTCCCTCCCGCCGATGATCAGGTTTCCGATAAAGGTGTAGATCTCGTGCACGAGACCGGCCCGGATCATCCCTGCGATGAGCTCCCCGCCGCCCTCAAGCATGAGCTGCCGTATCCCCATGGTCCCGAGTCTGTCCATAAGGGCAGCAAGGTCTACCTCGTTTTCTCCGGCAATGATCACGGTTGCGAGATGTTTCAGCTTGGCGATCTTTTCAGGTTCTGCCTTTTCTGATACCGCAACGATCCGGAGTCCGCTGCCCTTGTGCAGGATGGATGCATCCAGCGGGATCCGTGCCCTGCTGTCCACAACGATCCGTGCCGGGTGCTCATCAACACCACGGTCTCTCCGGAGCTTGCGGCACTCCTCGCCCTTGACCGTCAGGGACGGGTCGTCCGCAAGAACAGTACCGATCCCGACCATAACCGCATCACTTCCGGCCTTGAGCCGGTCCACCCTCAGGAAGTCCTCTGCCCCGGATATTTTCACCTGTCGCCGCTCCCGGGTCGAGATCTTGCCGTCGGCACTCATGGCCACATTGACCACAACATAAGGACGCATAGCGTAACTTTTGTTACCCTGCCTTTTATATCAACCCGCTGGTTTTATCTTCGGTGATCCCTCAAAATAAGCCACCAGTACGGGCAGGGTTTTTTCGGTCTCTGATGATTTCCTGCATGAACATTTCTCAAACGTTTACGGGGCCTTTCGCCAACGCTCTGCCCCCGCCACCGGGGCACCCCCCACGGTGATGACGACGTATCACCTGGGATCTTCCCCTTATCTAAAAAAACCTCCCGGTTTCAGATCGTATCCGCCAGGCCACGGTCTGACTACAACCATCCCTGCCTCTGAACTCTGCAACCAGCAGACTCAGCCGGTCAGGTCCATAGTTCCGGATGAAACCGTTCAACGGAGGGGACCGGAGAAAAAATCCGTTCAGAACAGACGAAAAAAGGGCTGCTCATTATTTTTTCACCAGCTCTTTAAAGGGTAGTCTGATGCCCTGCATGATCCGCGGAGGGGCCTGCGTAAGGAAACGGTCTTCAATCCCGATCCTGAGACCGGACCCGGGACGTTTTTTTGAGAACTACTGCCCGTACCCGGGATCGTGAACCCTCCCGTTCTTACTCTTCCTGAACCGTATGGGACAGGATGACGGTACCCTCCCCGTGCATGCGGCGATAGAGACGGAGTGCCGGAACGAATTCTTTCATGAACCCGTAATGGGGTCTGCTGACGTAGTGGTCATTGTTCTCTTCCGGGGCAACAAGTGTCTTTAAAAAAACCGGTGTCCCGGTGATGATTTTCTGGTTCTCGTCCCGGACCTCGCCAATCCGGAAGAAGAGCTGCTTGTATTTTATAAGTGTTCCGAAATTGGTTGAACCCGAGGCCCTGATGATCTTCTCAAGCCTCCGGAGGGGGAATGTGCGGAGGCAGACAGCAGAGATACCGTTGCCGGAGAGGTAAAGATAGATATCCGAAAGCCCGTACGCCTCCTGCACGGCGGCGAGCAGGGAGATGACCCGTTCTATGCGGCTGTGGGGTGGGAACGTGAAGAACGGTACCTGCAGGGTGGTTTTTGGCACGGAACTGACAAGGAACGTGGAATAGGAAAAACGGGGTGCCGGCTTTGACCTTACCCCGAACCGGTGACAAAGCCGGGATATACTACGGGAACCTCGAAGAGGACGGTCATCTCCCTTTGCGGGGATCAGTGGGGTACCAGTAGTAACCCGGGGAATATATTTAAGAATTACGCTGACCGGTTCTGCGAGCTGCTCCCGGGAGAGCACGGTGCAGACATAGCCGCTCTTTGCATTGATGGTTCCCGGGACCCGGATTATCCTGCGGGTGTCGGCAGTGATCTTCGTATCGATACAAATTCCCTCTGCAAGAACCCGGGCAATGAGATCTTTCCTTGCTGCTTTTGCCCTGTCTTCGCGCACGAGCGGGGACGGGTCATCGTAACGGCAGGGATCCGCGCAGATCACGTGGAAACCCTTGCTCCCCGAGAATGCGATGTACTTCACGATCAGCTCTTCATCGTTGCAGAACGCGAGCAGCCGCAGGGTTTCCTGTCGTGCCAGTTCGAGCGTTTCAAGGGAGAACGGCGACCGGTCGATATCAAAGACAATGTCTGAGGAGAGGAAGATGTTGTCGGAGAGGGGCGTCCGTTCGCGCCGCCCGAGGTTCTCAGGCACCAGCCAGCAGCTCGTGGAGTAGTAGA
>CAZCZK010000232.1:0-2590 GCA_964503195.1 uncultured Methanoregula sp. | reverse complement strand
AACGGATGGTGAAAAAGGTATTGATGGAAAAATTTCCCGTCGGTCTTAAAAAAAGGAACTACCGTTCCAGGGCCCCGGGCAGGACGCCATACACCGGCAGGCCGATCACAGGAGTCCCCTCCTTTCCTCCCCGAAAAAAAGGCACACCATACCGCCTGTGCATGAATCGAAAATTATAACGTGTGATAAAAAGAAAAAACGGATTACATGTGTGCCGGTTTTTTATCCCGATTTATCAAGCAGAAACCCCATATTGTCGAGAGCCCTCCGCCTCCCTCTCTCTCTCACGGGCCCGGAATGCAGATACCCGAATACAAGAACAAACCCTATTTTATCGTTGCATCCGTTGAGATGGGAAATACCACCACCAAATGCATTCTCACCGGGGTAAGTCTTGAGACCGGCATGTCGTACGTCATCAATAAAACCGTCAGCATGAGCCGGGATATCCGGCCCCCGAAGCCCGGTGAGACCATCTTCGGGGCAACACTGGACGGCACTGAGCTGACACGGGAAGCCGTAACCGAGCTGGTCCGGGACACCCTGCTCAAGTGCCACCGGGATGCTCATCTGGATGTTGTAAAAGAGCTGGACTTCGTGGTCCGGAGCACGGGGGTGGTTGCCGAGATGGAATCGCCGGACCAGATCGGGGATTTTGTCATCGCCCTTGCCAACGGCTGTCTTATCGCAGGTGTCCCTCCCCGCAAGATGACCCCGCCGATGTCCAAAGAGAACCAGTCCCAGAAACTCCAGCCATTCAGTTATGCTGACAAGGTCGTGTTTGTCGGGGCCGTTGCAGGTGTAATCCCGCCCGTGGGTTCAACAGGAGTCGAGATGGTGGCAAACGAGATGGAGGGAGAACTCGCCATGGCCGGTATCAAGGAGGGGGCAAAATGGACACCCGTTGATTTCCGGAATCCCTGCGTTTCCGTGGATTTTGGCACCACCCTTGACGGCAGGATCACCAGTGATGTGGCGAAGGATGATGTAAACCCGTTTGCAAAGACGGTGGGGAACTTCTGCGGGCTTGCGGGTGCAATCCCGGACGCAATCGTACGCGGCACGGGTCTTGTCCAGGAACGTACCGGTACTGCGCTGGACATCTTTGGCGAGCACAGTGTATCCGGGGGATTTTTTTCCGGGGGGAACCGCAGGGTTGTGGATGATTTTGTCGAGCGGTGCCACACGCATATCGATATCCGGATAGTTCCTCCCGAGCGTACCCGCTTCGGGCGCGTCCCGGTCAATGCAAAACTGGCTCTTGAATCCGGTATTGCCATGATCGGGTGTGACTGTGGGGAGAACTCAGGCGATCTGGACAAACTGATGGAGATCGGTGCGGAGATCCACAAGAATTATAATCTCGCTACCCTGAACGAAGTGGTGGACCGGGTCTGCGCAAGGATGGCGCTCCGTTTAATCGACGTCTCCAGCGAGCAGGGCCTTGTCCTGAAAAATTCCTCGATCGGGTTCACCGGCAGGGCTGCCATCTCCGGGAGAAAACCGGAGTATATCCTCGAGGGGATCACCGAGCGCGGGTTATTTGATAATCCCGTTGACCACCTGGTCTTTGTGGACGACGGGCTTGCCCGTGGCGCAGCCCTGATGGGGCGGTGCATGAACTCGCTTGGGAAGCCGAAGAATCCCATCGGAGGGGTCCGCGGCGGCCCATGTATTATGAGCCGGCGAATCAAAATAGGAAAGTGAATCTGGTGTACTATGACTGACGATACATCCTCCGAAGAACAACTCTACGATGTGCTCATCCCCCCCGGGGTGCCACAGAAACTGATCATCGATATCTCGACCAAGTTCAAGGTGAAGATCGTGGAACGCCTGGAAAAACTCAAATTCGCGAATATGGATGGAGACGAGCGGGAGCTCCTCGCGTTCCGGGGAAACTTTGAGGTTATCCAGGAAGTTGAAAAATACATGCTGAGCGAACTGAAGAAATTCATTGAGACATAATTTTTACGCTTTTTTTCCGGGTTCAGCAATCATTATTGCATCGATGAAGGCGCTCCCGGGAGCTGCAGCAGGTTATTACCTGCGCCCCCGCCGCTCTGGCATCCATCCATGCGGATAGTCAGGCAGAAGGTTGGCGGGAAATCTTCTCAAAGGACGGGTTTAAGGCCCGGAATAATGAAAGGCGGTCAAGGGTATGCATCCGTGGGGCTGCCTGCCGTACCGCCAGAGAGGGGGGCACTCCATAATTTCCCCACCGGGAGAAAAATGAAAATACAGCTCTTTAGAATACCTCATTTCAAGTGATGATGAACGCCCTTGCGCCAGCCCTGCCCCCATTGGGGGCGGGGGCGCATTACGATGCCCCGGTATGACCTGAACGGGACATTTCTCCACGATTGCGTACAGGTAATACGGCATAATCGCAACCGGGGGGGCCATAGCGGCGGGGGCAGAGCCCCCAAGAGCGTTATAATCAGGATAAAACTAGTTCTCCAGAGCAGAAAATACTAAACAATGAAGGATTTTCCCTGAAAAACACAAAATGAGATAATGATGGAGGCTGTTGCCCCCATACCCCCGTTGTGATGAACGGCCGCCGCCCCGAAGGGCGCCAGAGCGGCGG
>CAZCZK010000231.1:0-2607 GCA_964503195.1 uncultured Methanoregula sp. | reverse complement strand
GTCATCGCCATAGAGACTGGTGGTATGTACGACCGTCTCATCGAGAACGGGTTTGATGAGGAACACAACGCGATCCTCGTCCACCTCAAAGGCCAGCCGGCGCGCTCGACCCGCCGTATGCTCAACCGGATGAGCACAACCTGGAACCTGCCGATCCTCGTCTTCACGGATGGCGACCCATGGTCCTATCGGATTTACGGCTCGGTTGCCTATGGCGCCATCAAGAGCGCTCACCTGTCGGAGTTGCTTGCGACACCCCGGGCCCAGTTCATGGGCCTGCAGCCCAGCGATATCCGGGATTATAACCTGCCCTCGGACAAGCTGACAGAAAAGGATGTTGAGGCGCTCAGATCGGAGCTCACGGACCCACGGTTTGCCACGGATTACTGGAAGAAGCAGATCAACCTCCAGATCGAGATGAACCTGAAATCGGAACAACAGGCATTTGCCGCCCGCGGCCTTGACTTTGTCACGAAGAAATATTTGCCGGCCCGGCTCGCCGATATGGGGATTATCTGAACCGCCATGGAGCCATACACCCTCGGCTTGTTTGCCAATATGTATCCTGCATTTGACGGCGACTACCGGGGGATATTCATCCGGCAGATGGTAGGGGATCTCGAGGCCCGCGGCGTGACCGTCAGGAAGGCGGTAAAGGTTTCCCCGTCCATAGCGGGGTATATCCCGTTTTACTGGCAGTCTCTCCTCCTGGCACGCGACTCATCTCCCGATATCCTGCAGGCCGAATACATCCCGCACAGCAGTATCATCCCGTCGTTTCTGAAAAGGAGGGATACACCCCTTATTCTCAAATTCCATGGTGACGATGCGCGGATTTACCCGTTCAAAAACCCGTTCAACAGGGCGCTGACCCGTTTGATGCTCAACCGGGCCGACCAGGTAATCACCTCCAGCGAGGAGATCCGGAGGATCCTCATCGGTATCGGGGGCGATCCGGACCGGATTCATTCGATCCACACGGGTGTAGACACCCGGTATTTCTCTCCCGGTTCCCGCAGCGGAGCCCGCGCAGCACTCCATCTTCCGTTATCGCGGACCATTTTCATTTTCGTTGGGCGCCTTCACCCCTGGAAAGGGATACCGGAGATCCTTCGTGTCGCGGAAGCATGCCCGGATTCCCTCTTCGTCCTGATCGGCCCGGGCACGGTTCCCCCCCATCCTGAAAACTGCGTCTTTACCGGGGTTCTCCACCCTGAACAGGTCCGCACATGGCTCCATGCTGCTGACTGCATGGTCCTCCCGACCCATACAGAAGCTGTCCCTACGTCCGTGATGGAAGCGTTTGCCTGCGGTATTCCGGCAATAACAACGGATATCGGGGGATGTCCGGAGATCGTGGAAGAGGGTCTCAACGGCCTGATGGTTTCGGTCAACAAGAGCAGCGCGCTGAAGGATGCGGTGCTGTGGATGCATTCCCACCCACAGGAAAGAATTGAGATGGGAGAAAAGGCACGCATCACGGCTGCCGACCATTACGACCACAATGTACTGATTGAAAAACTTATTACTGTTCACCGGCACGTGCTCGAATCCGCAGGTACGGTCGGGTAAAATCCGGGTACTGATTCGCGTCCGGGTTCGGTGCTGGATTCCTTTCCACCCCCAACACCCTGCAGAGATCCCGGAAATATCAGGGAACCGAGTGTTTGATAAAAAATCAGATCCCATGATCTTCTCAACCGGGCCGGAAGACCATTATGGCTGAACGAATACGATCATGCGGTGCTCCAGAGAATTCCGTCAGATCTGAGTAGGTACTATGACACCAGAACCACCGCTTGTCTCGATCATCACACCCTCATTCAATAAAGGGCCCTATATTGAAGAGACAATTCTGAGTGTCCGCAACCAGACCTACAAAACTATCGAACATATTGTTATCGATGCCGGTTCTACGGATGAAACAATTTCTCTCCTGGAAAAATACCACAACGACCTGAAATGGATCTCCGAACCTGACAGAGGCCAGTCTGATGCTATCAACAAGGGCTGGAGGATGGCAAAAGGAGCTATTATTGCATACCTGAATGCCGACGATACCTACCTGCCCGATGCGGTGGAATCTGCAGTTGTTTTTTTTGAAAAAAACCCCGATGTCTCTATGCTCTATGGCGACGGCATCATTACTGATGAGAACGGGAAAAACCCCCGGACAATCCGAAGCGGCGAATTCAACGTAAAAGCGCTTGTCTTCTGCCAGGATACCATCTTCCAGCCATCCGTTTTTTTGCGAAGAGAAGTTTTCAGTTCAGTCGGGGAAGTGGATGTGGACCTGCACCTTGCCATGGATCTGGATTACTGGCTGCGGACGGCTCTCGGTCATTCTGTCAGGTACCTTCAAAAACCACTTTCCGTTGCCAAGATTTACCAGGATGCAAAGAGTTCTGCCCTGATGTTCCGGTATGTGAACGAGTATGAACATATCCTCGAAAAATTATTTGCATCTCCTGATACCCCCTGCGAGATCCTTCAGTATAAACGCGATGCCTATACCTTTGTGTACACGAAAGGCGGGCTTGACTATATCCATGCGAAGATGATCAAGGACGGCCTGAGGTATTTATGGAAGGGATTCCGGATGAATCC
>CAZCZK010000230.1:0-2648 GCA_964503195.1 uncultured Methanoregula sp. | reverse complement strand
AAAGCGGGCGGCATAGATACTCTCGCCGGGCGCGATATCGGGGAGCGTGCCGAGGGTCCTGAGGTTTTTGTCGAGAATGGTCACCTTGCTGTACCGACCGGCATTCATCTGCCAGGAACCGGTCGCAATCGTGGTTGCCACCCGCAGGTTGCTGTCATACTCGTCAAGCGAGTACTGGTTGAGGAGCGTCCCGTCAATAGTCCCGCCGGCAGCGTAGGAGAGCTTCCCGTTGTCGATGGCAAAGGAATGAACCGTGGTGGTGGTTGAAGCACGGTTCCTGGTCCGGTCGGGGACGGCGATGTACAGGTGCGACGGTGATACGTACACTGTTCCGGCAGTCCCCACGATGAAGGTCGTTGCCGGGACGGATGAAGTACCAGCGACGTTCAGCGACCCGATGGTCGAGAAGGCGAACTCCTGGTCGGTGGTGTTGAACCCGTACACCGGCGGTGTCGAGATACCCCCATGGTCGTCGTGGATGGTGGGGAGTTCCAGCTCATCGAGCTGGTAGGGGATCTGCGAGCTCGTCACAAAGTAGAGCTGTGACCCGATCATCCGGGAGCTCGTGTAACTGCCGTCAATATCCACTTCCCGGACAAGGACCGGGTTGGCGGGGTCTCTGACCGAGAAGACATAGATGAGCGTCCGCTGCGTTGAGCCGGGATACGTGTTGCAGGCGCCGGGCGTGCAGGCCGCAATCGGCCGGGTCCAGAAATCGGTTGCAATCAGTGCGACCCGGTCGCCGTTAATGTACAGGGCAGTGGGCTGGCCGGCGAACCGCAGGGTCGAGAGTATCTTCGCTTGCGTGGCGGGATAGGCTTTGAGGATATGCATGCAGGAGCCGGTGACCACGTAGATATTCTCACCGTCTGTCTTGATGATATCCGCCTCATCGACCTCTTTTACCTGTACGTTGGTCTTCGAGTAATCCCGGGTCACGGAGATGCCGCCCGTGGTCGGCACAGGGGTCGGGACCGGGGCAGAGGATGCCGGTCGCGTAACAACCGGGGCAGGGGTCGGAACCGGCATCGGGAACGATGAGGCCTTCACCGTGCCGGTCGCCCCGGAGAACTCGCCGGAGTGGCTCTTCTGGGTGGGCCTGAACGAGGAGGAGTAGACCTGGACTAGGATCTCTGAATCGCCCGGGAGGTTGGTCGAGCCGGTGATGCTGAACCGGTCGCCGACAATCTTGTCCCCGACAGGATTGATGAGAATCCAGTAGCCCTGCCCGTCTGTTGTCCGCGGCTGCGGGGTTTCTGTCGGGACCGTGATTACAGCTCTTCGTTGTGAAGAATCAAGAACATTAAAAAGGGCTGTGCCGGTCGTTGCTTCTCTTACCGCGGATGCGGTGACAATGTACTCGTCGGGCGTGAAGGTTGATGTGTCCACATCGAAGCTGAAGGTCCGGGCTCCTCCCGTGATGACCCCGGGTGTCGGAATAATTGTCGGGGAGGGCTGATAGTATCCTGAAGAGTAATAGTCCTCCTGTTCCGTGTGGGAGCGGAGAAAGGCCGCCACGTCCTCCTTTGTCGTAAGCGCATC
Source organism: uncultured Methanoregula sp. (assembly GCA_964503195.1). Classification (GTDB taxonomy): domain Archaea; phylum Halobacteriota; class Methanomicrobia; order Methanomicrobiales; family Methanospirillaceae; genus Methanoregula. The sequence continues at coordinate 1,106 of CAZCZK010000230.1, read as the reverse complement.
GACGCTGGTCGCGACACCGGAAACCGACGGGATCGGTTCCTGTATCGCCGGTGAGGCCGGCATGAGCCTCCCCGCAGGGACGAGGACCGGCTGTGCGATGAGAACCACCAGCGCGGTGGCAAGAATGCCGATAAGGCACCCGGCAACGAGCAGGATGCTGTCATTTCTGGTAAGCAGAGAGAATCACCTTCCCTTCCTATTTCCCATAAACCGATTTAATGTTTCTGTTTTTATGCTGTGTTACATAAAAAAGGGTGAAATGAAACCTGGGGTTAACCGGTAACCGCGTCCGGCTGTTCTCTGTTCAGGTAGTACTGTCCGGTTGCCCAGTTGTGCCCGGACTATGGACAAATGCAAAGAAGAGAGGGAATGATTGTTCAGGCAGGCGAGAATGCTTGTTCGTTGAACGTCAATCCGGGTTTTTGGTCTGCCATTCTTGTTCAGTCGGCTTTTTTCCTCTTGCCCGGATCATATCTGCAATCTTCACCTCGGGGTGATGGTACCTTTTCATGTTGATGGTGATGCGGCCTGCCTGGACAGCTTCCTGCGGACACCAGTGCAGGCAGGCGAAACACTTCTCGCAATGATCCGACCAGACAGGTCTGTTGTCAATCATGGCAATATTATCCACGGGACAAATCCTCTGACAGATCCCACAACCATTGCATTTTTCGTCAGCAATCAATGATAAGGAATCCCACCCTTTCAGCAGAACCTGGGTAAATAATGGCAGCAGGATCGGGATCGCCTTCAGAAAAAATCCGGAAAGTATGAAACTGACAACCTCATGGCTGGTTTCTAATGTCCCTTGTTTTCTGGCGAGAATATAATCTGAAATGATTTCGCGTTGCTTCTTCCAGCTGGCAAACATCTGTTCATGCCGGATGCCGGAGATGGCCGCTGATCCAAACCCGTTATGCGGCATATGCACGGCAAACCCTCCGGCAAGGTTCCCCCCGCAGGCTTTGAGTTCCTTCTCAACGTGTCGCATGGCTTTGCCCGGGGTAATGCCATAGGTACAGACGGCAAAGATATATTTTGCACCGGGCTTGTCCAGTTTCCTGATAAACTGCATGATGATCCGCGGTGGTTTGAAATCATAAATC
>CAZCZK010000229.1:0-2687 GCA_964503195.1 uncultured Methanoregula sp. | reverse complement strand
TGCTTCGGAGGCTGGAGCAGCTGGATCTCCCGCACGATCTCCCGGTGGAAGACCAGGAGCATATCGCTGATCATACCGAACATGAAAATCTCGATACCGACAACGATGAGGAGCACCGTCAGGATGGTGAGCGGGATATGCTCGATATTATTGAACCATTCCAGCATGACAAAGATACCGACGAGGATCCCAAGAATGGACGTGAAGACCCCCATCAGGCCGAAATAGAACATCGGGTTATTTACCCGCGCCAGCCGGTAAATGGTGCTGACGATCTTGATCCCGTCATGGAACGGAGAGAGCTTGGTAGCGGTTCCCGGCCGGCTTAAGTACCGGATCGGGACGACCATGATCCGCTGCCCGTTCCTGACCGCTTCAACCGAGATCTCCGTCTCGATCTCAAACCCCTTCTCCTTCAGGTGCATCTGGTGGACGGCAAGATTGGTGAAGGCGCGGTAGCCGGAGAGGATGTCGTGAAGGTCCCGGCTGTGGGCGATCTTGAAGATGAGGTTGAGCATATGGTTGCCGAACAGGTTGAGACGGGAGAACGCACCCTCCTCGGCATTGATGAGGCGATCCCCGATCACCTGGTCAAATCCCAGGAAGAGGGGGGTCAGCATCTTCTCGGCATCTTTTGCAGAATAGGTGCCGTCCCCGTCCAGCATGAGGATATACGGCTGCTCGATGACCTCGAACGCCTCGATGATTGCATTGCCCTTTCCTTTGCCCGACTGCGTCCGGACGGTAGCACCTGCCTCGCGGGCATTTGTTACCGTATTGTCCGAACTCTTTGCGTCAATGACCAGGATATGGGTGTACCCGAGGTCACGGAAATCCTTCACGATCGTGCCGATGGTTGGCGCTTCGTTGAGCGTTGGAATTAGAACGCAGACCTCGTCTTTGTTAAATTTCATTCGTATAGTATTTTTAATCGGGTGTCATAAGTGCTTCTATGCATATCCCCAAAAAGGGACTGCGGGCACTGGGAATTGCGGAGAGTTTTTATGGGCGGAAACATTCCGTGCTTGCCGGTGTCGTGATGCGAAAGGACCTCCGCATCGACGGGTTCTGTTCCGGCAGGGTAACGGTCGGTGGAACGGACGCAACGGATACGATTCTTTCGATGATCCGTCACCTGGACCGCCGGGACATCAATATTGTCCTCGTCTCCGGCTGTGTGATCGCCTGGTTCAATGTGCTCGATCCCGGGCGGATTTTTGACGAAACTAAAATCCCGGTGATCTGTGTCACGTATGAGGAATCGGACGGGCTCCTCGATGACATACGGCACCATTTCCCGGGGGATGATGCACGGGTGGAGGCGTATCTCCGTCTCGGAGACCGGGTAGCGGTGGAACTTTGCGGTCATGCCACCCTGTACCTGCGGGCAGCGGGAATCGGCTATGACGAAGCCGCACAATTCTGCCGGGATATCACGCTTGAAGGAAAGATCCCGGAACCCCTCCGGGTGGCCCGGCTCTGTGCCCGGCAGCTCCTTACGGCGCAGGGCCGGCCCTGACGTTCCATGCCTCAAGGGAAGATTTCATATCGGTGCAGGAAAAAGCTGAATGATGCGTTCTGATACAAAACGGGAGCTGAAAAAAACCACGATGGCGGATGACAGGAATGCACGGTGGGTCTGTCTTGAATGCCATTACATTTACGATCCGGCCAAGGGCGATCCCCGGAATGGTATTCCCCCGGGGACGCCATGGGAGAAGGTGCCGGATACCTGGCGCTGCCCCGAATGCAAGATCCTGAAAGCAAAGAAGGGCGTGTTCCGGCGCCTTGAGGACTAGAGGAAATAGTTGTAGAACCACCGGGCGTCCCTGGTCGTGGTGTGCGGGTACGTATCCCGTGAAATGATGGTCTGGGTTGTCCGGTCATACACGTCAAACTGAACGGTGTCCCCGGGATGGAAGGTACCCTTCGCATAATTGATGGCAATCGTTGCATCAGGGTACCAGAGATAGTCGTGTGAGCCGAACCCCCCGAGCGTCTGGATCCCGAAATGGTGCGTTGGCAGGAAATCCTTTCCATTCATCGTGGGAATATCGCACGGGAGATGGACGCCGTTCCGGTATGTTTTTGCAGATAATTTCCTGTTGTCGAACGCGATGGTTCCGGTGTTTTTGACTACCATGTAACTGTCATAGTCCAGAACCCCCTGCGGATTTGTGTGCTGTATTCTTGTGATTGCAAAAATTGTCGGGATCGCGGAATCGCCTATGGGTAACCGGAACCCGAGGCAGAGGAGCAGGACCAGCATGGCGAGTATGAAGGTGATGCCGAGGAGCAGGACCACTCCAACAACGGGGGAAGATGCATGTTCAGTTCGCGGGGAGGGCGTCAACACCCTGAGTTATATTAAGAACGATATAACGTTTTCGAAATGAACTTTAAAAAAATATTATGATCTGGATTGAGCAATCCGTCTCCCGGGGTTCCGGTGAGCATGGACACGATCTGCCGGGCGTGCTTCCCTGTCAACAGCCCGGCCATCCCTTTTTTTCAAATCCGTTAAAATATATATCCCCGGCGCTAAGCACATGTAAGAATTAGTTTTGGGTAACGCAGTCCATGGCTTCTCCATCAGAACCGGCAGATTCAGGACCATCCAGACGGACGGGAAGGGATTTTTACCTTGAAGGTCTCGCACTCGGGCGCGAAGGAAAGCACGAGGAGGC
>CAZCZK010000228.1:0-2694 GCA_964503195.1 uncultured Methanoregula sp. | reverse complement strand
ACCATCTGTGCCCGGTCGTCCTGTATGTGCGTGAATTGTACCATGCGATCATCCTTTTTTGAATAATACTGACGGGATCCTGTCCACGAGATCCGAAGCCAGCATCCCGCTGCCCCGCTCCGCTGCAACAGACTCCCCCGCTTTGCCGCAGACATAGGCGGCAATACAGGCAGCCTCGAATGCCGGCAAATGACAAAGAAGTGCCCCGCAGACGCCGGCCAGCACGTCCCCGGTCCCTCCAACGGTCATGGCCGGGTCCCCCGTCCGGTTGAACCGGACCCGGGTACCGTCCGTGATAATATCCGTATGCCCCTTGAGAATGACAGTGCCCCTGATCCCAGCCTTCCTGACCATCCGGGCCCTGCCAACCGTATCATCAGGAAGGGTGACCCCCGCGATCCGGGCAAATTCCCCGGCATGGGGCGTATAGATTGTTTCATCGCTGGCTGACGGAAGGGGGAGCCGGAGGGCATCAGCATCGAACACTGCTTTTGTGCAGTGCGGGGCAACTGCTTCCACCACCGCGTGGCTCTCCAACCCGAGGCCGTTCCCGCAGACCACAACGTCGGCCTTCTCTGCAAGGGCGATCAACCGTTCGGTATGCTCCGGTCCAATCTTCTTCCCGTCCAGCCGTTCATAGATCAGGTCCGGGATTGGCTCGAATGCCGGGGATGCGATCCGTACAATATCCGCACCGGCCCGCAGGGCACCGAGCCCCGCCAGGTACGGTGCTCCCTGGTAAGGCCCGCCGCCAATGACCAGCACTTCGCCACCGGCTCCCTTGTGGGCTTTCTTCCCCCGGGCGGGAAGAAGCGTGAGCTCACCCGGGCCAACCGTGCATTCCGCTGCAAGGGGGATCCCGATATCGACAACAGTCGCCCCTTCCGTTTTCGCCCGGTGGAAAGCACAGACCCGGTCCGCTCTCATACCCGGCGTCGGGATATCGGCCGCAACAATCTTCGCTTTTGTCGCGTTTGCCATCCGTGTGCAGCTCGCGAGCGGCTCCTTCACCGCTCCCCGGCTCCCGGTCCCGAGCAGGGCATCAACAATGACTTCCGCCTTCCCGAACAGGGATGCCTTTGCTTCGATATCCTCGCGGCTCTGGAACGGGTGGAGGGTGACCGACGCGTGCCGGAGTGCCCCAAGGTTGTGCTCGCAGGCTCTGCTCCGCTTCCCACGGTCATGGTAAAGGACATGGGTATCAATCCCGCGCTGGAGATAGCGGGCTGCGACCATACCATCCCCGCCGTTGTTGCCGTTCCCGCAGAGCACCAGCACCCGTTCCGGGTTGAATGTGAGCACCTGCTCCGCGAGCGCCCTTCCCGCGCTTTCCATCAGCTGGAGCTCCGTTACACCAAGTGCCATTGCATTGGCGTCGATGACGCGCATCCGGGCCGGGCTGACAGGCCCGGTCTCCACGAATTCCGAAAACGGGTCAGGATGCATTGTTCGTACAATTCATCTGTATGAACTCCCTAAATATATGGCAATGGGTTTTTGTGATGATGTGAAGGCAGCCGCAGAGCAGATCGCGGCAGCAGAAGAAGTAACCATCATCTCCCACATCGATGCGGATGGTATCTCCTGCGAATCGATCCTGTCGCAGGCCATTTCCCGGCTGGAGATCCCGGTCCGGTCTGTTTTTGTCCGGCAACTGGAACCCCTGACCATGCCACAGGTCCCTGCCAATAACTCCCTCAAGGTCTTTGCCGACCTCGGGGCCGGCCAGCAGAACCTCATGCTTGAGCGGGGATTGAACGAGCGGGAAGTCCTCATCATCGACCACCACGTCAGCCAGCCGGCCGGGCGGGAATACACACAGGTCAACTGCCTGCCGTACGGGCACACGCGGATGAGTGCTGCGGGTGTCTCCTATCTGGTCGGAAAAGAGCTGGACAGCGCCAATACGGACCTTGCCGGCCTCGCGGTGATCGGGAACGTGGGCGACATGATGGCCCGGGAGAAGTGCGGGCTCGTTGGACCGGCCCGTGAAATCATTGTGGAAGACGGGGTCCGGCACGGATCGGTGGAGATACGGAAGAAGGACCTCAACTGCTACGGCACGGCAACCCGCCCCGTGTACCTGTCGCTGGCTTACAACGACGACCCGTTCATCAGGGGGATCAGCAATAATCCCGAAGGCGCCCGGCAGTTCTTAAAACGGCTCGGGATCCGCCAGCAGGCTCCTGAAGGACGCTGGTACGTCTGGGAAGAGATCTCCGTTGAAGACAAACGGACGATCATCTCAGCCCTTGCCGAACAACTGATTGCAAACGGGGAGAAAGTCAACCGGCTGCTTGCTGAGACCTACGGATTCCCGCTCGAAATTCCCCGGACACCGCTGAGGAATGCCCAGGAGTTCGCGACCCTGCTCAATGCCTGTGGCAGATGGTCAAAGCCGCAGGTCGGGAGTGCTATCCTCCATGGCGACCGGGGGCAGGCATATCGGGAAGCCGAGCACATGCTCAACAACCACCGCAGCATCCTCCGCGACCTTCTCCAGTTCATCATCGATACCGGTGTCCGGGAACTGGAGAACCTCCAGTGGCTCCACGTGGGCGGGAGGTATCCTGACACCATCGTTGGTATCGGGGCTGGTATGGCGCTCTCCAAGCTGAACAGTAACAAACCCATCCTCATCATGTGCGAGGTTCCCGAAGACAGGAACCTCACCAAGGTCTCGATGCGGACGAA
>CAZCZK010000227.1:0-2724 GCA_964503195.1 uncultured Methanoregula sp. | reverse complement strand
GATTACAGCAGGGTCGATTCAACGATGGACTATATCCAGTTCAACGCTACCTATACCTGCCGGGATGCTGGGGTCAATCTTCAAAGTTACCCAATCAGTTATTCCCGTCTCCTGACCGGGGGGGAACACACGGTCCGGGCGACAAAGTGGGTAATTGCAGACACGGGGGCGAATTGCGGCGGCTCTCCACGTAATCGCTCCGTACTTGTGGAGGTGTTATTATGGCGAGACTGAATGACGATGCCCAGTGGATTGTCCTCATGGGATTTATTGTAAGCTTCAGCTTCTTCTTCCTGGCGCTGGTCATCAACCAGTCCACGGTTGTCGGCCAGACAACCGCGGAGGGCGTGATCGAATTCCCGAAGAATGATATCCGGGATGTCCGGGAGGTGATCCGTCAGTCCGTGGACACCAGTATAGATGCAGCCGAAAGAGACATTCAGTTAAATGATATCAGGATCATCTCCATGAACCGGAAAGGTGCAGTGGTTGATTATACAGATTTCACCAGTGCCGACGGCGTGACCTTCATCCAGATACATTACAATAACGGAGTGACGGAATATAATGAGAACTGGACCTACAGGTAACCGGCGGCAGAATGAATCTGCAGTCGCGAACATGATCGAGTATCTCGGGGTAACCGCAGTCATCATGGTCCTTTTTATCGTGATGCTCCTTCTGGTAAACACCAATATCATGGAAAATCCCGCGAACCGGGTGGTCTATGTGGGATTTACGGATATCGGCAACGGGGTGTCCACACGTATGATCGATGTCTATTCCCTTGCACCGAGCGAGGGAACAGTCTACACCAAGTTTGACATCCCTGACGAGATCGTGGGGAAGGAGTATACGGTTGACGTCGGGACACGGGAGAACCCGAACAGCCATGAATATAATGACCAGTACATCCGGGTATCGCGGAATACCATTGTTACCGATATCGGGCTCTCCGGGATCGGCATCTCCCGCAATGCGGGCGGGAGCACCACCGGGAGGGGACTGAACACGATCTGTTATAATTCAACCGGGGTGGAAGAAGGGGTGAAATGCTAAATGATACAACAATCTGCCAGAACAACAGACGACCAGGGGGTCTCCGAATCCATCGGATTTATCCTGATCTTTGCGATCATCATCGCCGGTATCGGTCTTGTGACCCTGTACGGGTACCCGATGCTCTACCAGCAGCAGGTGAGTGCGGACGAGTCGATCATGGAAAAGAACATGATTGTATTGCAGAATGACATAAAAAGTCTCGCGTACAAGACCGTACCCTTCAAAGAGACCTCGCTGAAGATCAGCGGGGGTTCGCTGACCGTATACCGTTCAAGTACAAGTCTGCCGACGTTAACCATTACCCCGCATGATTCGGGAGGCGCTGTTATGTTGCCCGGATTGGTGAGTGGATTCCGCCCGGGTGAACTGCGCTACGAATCAGTCAAGTCCCAGTCGGATATCTCTCTCGAGAACGGGGCTGTTGTTTTGCAGCCACGGAACGGGCAGGGAGGATCCGCCATGCTCGCGGAGCCCCGCTGGTTCTATGATCTGAATACCAATACGATGGTAATCAATCTCATCAACATAACGAGCGACCACACCATGGCAAAAGAAGGCATAGGCACCGTGCAGATGGGCCTGGGGGAGACCACTTACATAAATGTTCCGGGCGTCCATGATATCAATATAGGTCTCTTATATCCTCTTGAGTCCGGGCAGTGCAAACGGGATCATGCGGTTGCCTGGGATAATTATCTGAGGAAAACCTTTGACAACCAGCCGGGTCTTATCTTTAATGGACCAGCGTCACCGGCTGCTTGTGGTACAACAAACAGCTATTCAATCACCGGTTCCAGTCCCTTCACCCTCGTCATCAAAAAATATGAAGTCCAGATAAAGAATATCTGATCTTTTTTCTGTTCCTTTTTTTCCGTTATCAGATCGTCCAGTTCAGGATTCCACAGGACACCGGAGGTTCACAAAGGTTTCCTATTCTTCAGGGTTTAATGAAGCCCGGAGAATCAATCGGGATATCCGCCGTAGAACGTCCTGTGCACATATCGTTACGAGGTCTTAGATGAGTACGGCTCTCATGGTATCATCGGGACTTCCTCTCTTCACACACAGGGAACATCATCATCGTCCACCCACCGGGCATTCAAAACAGCAGCCAGGGGAGCGTAAATTTATTGCCATAGTCCGTGGAGACGGATGGATCGGCGTCATATGTGATACGGGGGGTATCCCGTGAGGGAGAGAAGACCAGCCAAATACAGTGCTCCGGAAATAACCATATTCCCGAACCATGGAGCTCTCCTCTTGAGCCACCAGCACACCTTCTGGGGGATTGGCAGGATTGTGATAATAGGGAGGGAATGATGTGGGGAATACAGATTTTTTCAGGGAATATATCACTACGTTATTGTTGGGGGAGCCCCTGCGGCAGGGTACGCAGGAGAAATCCTATGGAAGCCAGAGTGTTCTCCAGAGATTTCTCTGATTTTTTCAAAAAAAAAAGATTATTCGAGTTTGATGAATGTCTTGCCTGAATTGTCAATGCCAGTCCCGCCACACGCTATCGCGGAGTCCTGGGCATTGGTGGTATACACACGGACCTCAATATCGTAGTGCTGGCCCTTTGGTACGGTGTTCAGATCGAAGCTTGTACTCCTGGAGGTTGTGGTGGATCCGGTGACATGATAACTCGCGGTATGGAAGGGC
>CAZCZK010000226.1:0-2731 GCA_964503195.1 uncultured Methanoregula sp. | reverse complement strand
CCGGCTGGAGCGCCACGAGTCCCCGCTCTGCAACTTCGGCCGCTTCCACCGGAAGTACCGCCGGCCTTCGGATGAGAAGGACGGGGCTGCCGGGGGAAAACTCAGGCCAGATGAGCCCCTCAACCCGGCGGGAGGCCCGAGCGCCTCGCCGCTGGCGGTGACCGGCAAGCCGGGCGAACCTGGCTGGATGGGGCTCTCGTGGAGCCCGAAACGGGTCCTCACCACCCCTATGACCGCGTCTATCCCAAAGAACCCGGGCTACTACCTCATCTTTGATGCTGCAACGGACGTGGTCCTCGCGATCGGGGTGTCAGAGAACTGTTCAAAGGACCTGTTTGATCTCAGCCGGGACCCGTGGGACCAGCGGGAGCTGGCCTGCTCGTTCTTCTGCGAACCAAAACCCCTGCCCGTCCACAACCTCAGGGAGCGGGAGAACGACCTCATCGGGAACTATGTCGAGCTGACCGGGGCCGTGCCGGAGTTCCAGTTCCGCAACGAGGTATAAGGGGCCGGAACCAGACGGCAGGGGGACTTAAAAAAAGGATGCCCGGATCACCACAGACCGGTCAATGCCCCCCCGATCCGGGTTAAGCGAATCCCGACAATAACGAAGGGGAATTGCCGGACACAAAGAAAAATCCACCGGGGCAGGATCCCGTTCCGGGAAAATTTCCCGGGAGATCACCCGAACACACCAATAGGAATCGGGTACACGATCATGTTCAACTACCATGGCGTATTCTTCACCGGCCCGCGAACTCAAGCCTTCTCTCTCCCTATTCGTTCGGTAACCTTACGCTTGCCAACCGGATGGTCATGGCTCCGATGATGCGGTGCCGGGCGGCCGATGCAACCATCCCCGGCCCGCTCGCGGTCACCTGGCACCCGGGGGGGGCGCCAGCAGGCCTGATCATGACGGAAGGTTCGCTGGTGAGTCCCCGGGGAGCCGGGTTATTCCGCACGCCAAGAATTTTTTCCCGGGAACAGGCTGAAGGCGGGGCGGGCATCACATGGGCAGTGCAAGGAGCGGGCGGCAGGATCTTCCTCCAGCTCGGGCATGTCGGGAGAATGTCGCATCCCGACCTCCCTGGCGGGGGCGGTTCGCCCGGGGTGCCCCTGAATACCCCGGATACAGCCACGTATTACGCCGGAGAGGAGAGGGGTACACGGGTTATCCGGCGCCGGACGGGTATAACCCTGGACTCTCCTCCACCCGGGGGGCCCGGTACATCGGTTCACCCGGGCTGTCCGGTCGTCTTTCCGCTCTTCCGTTCCAGGTAGATCCCGACCCCGACCGGTATCAGGAACATCAGGGCATAGTACAGGAGCACGTCCGGCACATAGTAATCTATGGCGTTGAACAGCTTCACGATAAACAGGTAGTCGAGCACGATAGCGAGAAGCATCCAGAATATCCCGACGCCCGCATACCAGATGAGAGGGAGAGGCCCGCGCCGCTTAAACCACCACCACGTGACCCCGATGGTGAACGGGGTGAAGATGACGAGGAGGACCCAGCCGATGCTGTACGGGACGGGCAGGAAATACAACAGGAGGGACGCGAGGTACCCGATCAGCCAGAAGAGGGTGCCAAGGATGGCAGTGTCTCGGAGAGCCGGGTGCATACGGTTCATTTGTGTGGCAGGATTGATAGTTTTTTTGATAAAAAACCCTCTCTTCGCCCCCGCATTAGCGGACGGTGGCAGGGCGGGGTCCCGGCCGTTGGGGGTCGTCCGGCAGGGAACTGCGGGAGCAACCCCGTCATGGTTTTTTTAACCAGCTCGTGACCCGACGGTATCCGTGATCAGAGGGACGGGGGACGGTACCGTACAGAAAGCGAGCCGGTCACGGGTGCAGCAGTGTGCACCATAACCGGCGGGGAAGGCTGCTCCAGGGTCCTTTAATCGTCTCCCCCTGAGGTTCCGGGACCGGCATCCCCCAAACAGTCATACATCGCTTTATCGTATCACCCGCCAATGAAACATCGTCATTATGATAAGTACCACAACAAAAATCCGAAGAATACGTGACAAGTTAAGCAGGATCGGGATCGGGGAGAAGAAACTGACCGATGAGGCCGTTCTCGCGTTGTACAGCATCAACCAGTTCGGCCACCTGTGTCCCGTGCTCCGGATCCCGTGATCGTTCTTTTTCCCGGTATCTCCGGGTTTTTTTCCCCATCGGTACGATCCCGGGCAGCCATGATGGATGCTACCGGTCCGGTTGCATGTATCGCGGGGTAGTCAACGTGTTTTCACGTACGCACTCGGTCCTGCTCCTCCGCAGGAGTGCTCCGTCCGGGGCTGCGGCATCGGACGGCTGATCGAACCTTCGAAGAAAGGGGGGTCAGGGGGGCTCCCCGCATGCTGCCTCCCCCAGGGGGGAGAGAGGGGGTCATCCTCATATTTACCGAAGAATAGTCCCTTGGTTACCGGAAAAAAATGATGTTCTACCAGTGAAAATGTTACCTTTTTTTAGCGTCCGTTCCGGGAACTGTATTTGAACAGTTGTGATTCCAGAATAATGCTGGTAGTTCAAACGGGACTACTCCTGAAAACAGTACCCGGACCATGCCGGGAACAAGAGCCGGCACAACCGGAACCCGGCATACAGCGCTATCGCAGCAAACGCTGCCCCGAACAGGTACGCCCCGCTCCCCATCCCGCAGCTTGCGATGCCACGGCCCCGTGGCGGCCGGGTCTGGGCGAAACCCGGGCTCCCCATGAAGACG
>CAZCZK010000225.1:0-2785 GCA_964503195.1 uncultured Methanoregula sp. | reverse complement strand
TCCCCGTCGATGTCCCGGGGCAGTTTCATACTGCCATCAGTTCCTCTTTCACCAGGTGGAGCCGGATAAGATGAGGGCGGTCTTCATTGGTGAAATGACAGGATACTGCATCATGAACCATCTCTTTTAATTCTTCGAATGTATCAGCCTGGGTGAAAATCGCATGATTCAATGATCGGGCTTCATAGCCGCCTTCGGGTGATTCCTCGACGATAAAAATGATCTCCTTATTCTCATATTTTTTTAAAAGGCATGAAAGGTATCATTCCCGGTTATCTCTATTCCTGCCAGGTTCATCAACTTTTTTAGTTGAGTCTGTCTTTTTAAACCCGGCATATTGGAGCGTGGATTCCACCGGGTTCTGTCATCACTCGCATCAGTTCCGCATGCACTTACTCCCACTACGGAAAAAAACCGCATGGGATCCTGCCATGTAACCGAGGCCAAGGATATCATGCACGTGGGTGAGTTTTTTTATGCTCTTTTACCTATGCCTGGAGCAGGAGTTGAACATCGAACGCCTGCGAAACGGGACCCCGAATCCCGCTCTTCTGGCCGGATCCGGATATCCCTGGTGAATAAACCGGCAGGACAGAAGAACGGCATGTCAGTATTCAAAATTCTTTTTGTTCCCCACAGCCACGACACAGATTATCAGCTGGTCCTGGATTATCCGGAACGCAGCACGATATTCCCCAATCCTGATCCGATATCGTGGCTTATCTGCAGGGCACCCTTTTACTTTCCTGACATCCTGATGATGAAACGGGTCAGCCGCAAAATGCTCGAGGGCAATCCCGATCCTGATACGGGCGCTCCGGGGCAATCCAATGAATTTCCTCTCTGCCGTATGGGTGAACCGTACCCGGTACACCATTATTCCCCCAGGGAACGGATGAACTTGTCATCACCCATATCCCGCATGATCTCCTGCAGGCTCCGGACCCGGCCGGCGTGTATGTCCTTCTCGCTCGTTCGGATATCTAAAATCTCCTCGCTGCTGAGCGGTTCATCATCGTACGCTGCATCAGCCAGCCGGTCGATGAGCTCGTCATAGGTCTCCCGAGGATGGAGTTTCAGACCGTTCAGTTTCTCTTTGGTCTCTGCCCGGAGCTGGACCGTTGTCATTGCCATAAGAGGATATAGTCTGCTATAGGCAAAAATAGTTATGGGAGGTGACGGGCTCCATAGATGGTTAAGGTTGCCAAAACCAGCGCGGACCCGGTCGAAAATCCGGCAGACCTGCAGAGAAAATCATTCAGCAGCTTTTTCTTTTAGGGGAGGAAGAGGTCTCATCCGGATTCTCCTCTCTTCAATGACAGAGAAATATCCCTCCCAGTCAGCACGGGTTTTGAGGATATCCAGGATCCTGTGTGCAAGCCGGGCAGGATTATCAAGGCGTAATCTGAAAAGGATGATTCCTGCAGGAGGGCAGATATTGTCCTTCACGACAAGTTCACCAAAATCCTTGTCATAGGTCAAAATGATACGGTCGTCGTGGCAGGCATATTTCATAACCTCGATATCGGATATGCCGGGAGCTTCGGTTCTTACCCAGAGAATATCATATCCCTCGTCAGCCAGCATCCTCACAACCGATGATGGAATATTCTCGTCAGCGAGAAGTTTCATCCGGTGATCTTTCCTTGATGCGGTGTGGCATAGACCCGCTCATCACGGACAATTTCCTGTGCGTACCGGAGACATGCGAGAATATCTTCATGGACGAGTCCGGGATACTCGTTCAGAATAACGGATTCATTCCACCCGGATGCAAGCAGTTCGAGAACGAGATCAACGGATATCCTTGTCCCTCTGATAATCGGTTTACCGTCAAGAACTGACGGGTCAAGAATAATCCGTGGCACTGATTTCATGAAAAACAATCGTAGTCAGGGAATATTATACTTATGGAGGAAGCATCTCCGAGAGCATCCCGTCAGAACGTGGTCCCGCCCACCACCAGGGAACGGTCGTGACGTATGGCAGGTCCACTAACCCGAATCTCCCAAGGTGGTGGATAGAAACAGCCTGCATGCGGGAGCGAACCGATGAGGAGCATCCGGTTCTCTGCAATCACAAGGGGATTGTCATACTGCCATCAGGTCCTCGTTCACCAGCTGGAGCCGGATACGATGAGGGCGGTCCTTAAGTCACAAGGCATCAAACCCGGACCATCCGGTTTACTCTCTCCGGATCAAAAGAGACGTCCGTGCCCTTCTCTCCATCCATAATGATCTCCTGATTATCCATGTCCTGGAAATTGATTACCGAAAACAGGCATATCGTGATTTTTAAAAAAAGGTGAAGCATCAGACTTCGCGTCCAGATGCGTGGAGCAGGAGTTGAACCTGCGAACGCCTGCGCGACGGGACCCTAAATCCCGCTCCTTTGACCGGACTCGGATATCCACGCTGGATGAGATGGCTTTGGTGACAACGCTGGTGCGTTCCTGAAGAACCTGAGGATCCGGCACCGCATGTCCGCGTGAAAATATTTATCCGGGCGTGATAAGAGGGTATCGCCAAATCGTCCCGCGGTCCGTCCAGCTCCGGGAACCTTGAAGGACCGTCCCACTTGCCCTCCCCGCTCTCCTCCACTATCCCACCCCTGCCCCGGGGATCCCTCATAGCTTCCGATTTTCATGGTTCCGGTGTGAACTCCCGCTCATGGCCGTTTCTCTCGCGTGATCAAGCCTTCCACGCCATGCATAAAGTGACCCCAGGGCATCCTTTTGGCATGAAAAATTACATGTCCACCCGGGTCACGACCCCGTGGACCTTGT
>CAZCZK010000224.1:0-2795 GCA_964503195.1 uncultured Methanoregula sp. | reverse complement strand
AAGTGCCCCAGGCCTGATTTGAACAGGCGACAACCAGATCTTCAGTCTGGCGCTCTCCCAAGCTGAGCTACTAGGGCAGGAATACATAGGTTGTTTTTTGTGACTAATAAATGATCCGGTTCCTCCTCCATTCCCGGCCGTCCCTTCCCCAGCCGTTACCGTTTATTTTTATATCCTGCGATGGAACTATTAACCAATGCCGCTCCTCTCCGCAGGCGAGAAGGATTCCCCGCTTGCCAGTGCCGTCAAAAGCCGCACGGCGCATGTGGTCCACCTGACGCACAACGACCTTGATGCTGTGGGAGCTGATGCTGTCCACCGCATGGTGTTCGGTAAGGATAGTGTGTTTTCGATCTGGTGTTCGGTAGGAAAATTTTTTCAGATCTTCTCTCTCGTGGCCTCCTGCGAGGGCAACGGTGACCTGCTCTCAATCTCTGACCTCGGATACCAGAGCGGGGCCGAGTTCACCGCGGCAAAGGCGATGAAGAACGGGTGGAACGTGGAGTGGCGGGACCACCACCGGTGGCGCGACGAGGAGGTGAAAAAGGTCACCCCGGTAGTTTCCCTCCTGCATATCGATACCTCAGTCTGCGGTACCGGGATCGTTGCCCGCGACATAGCTCCGGATAATCCCGTTGCTGCCGAGGTAGCCCGTGTTGTCTGCGATTATGATCTCTGGAAACATGCTGATCCCCGCTCTGCTGTGCTCGGTCAGGTGCTCCAGAGAAAAGAGAACCGGGACCATGTCCGTGACTGCCTTGTCGCTGGTATCTTCTCGGATGAACAGATCGAGCGCGAGAATGCCGAGATCACGGCCGAGATGGAGGCGATGATGCACCGGAGCCTGAAGCAGGCAACCTTTGCCGGGACAAAATACCGGATTGTTTTTGCTCCCCTCTACGGGTACCCGAGTGAGACTGCACATTTTATCCGCAACCGGAAGAAGACCGATATCGAGGTTATCATTGGAAAAGACGGGAAGTTCTCGATCCGATCCGTGCCTCCCATCAGCCATCTTATTGCACGGGAATTTGGCGGGGGTGGTCACCCGTCCGCTGCCGGCGGGTCCTTCAACTTCACGGTTATTGAACGGTTCACCTGGTGGTTGTTCAAGAGGAGCCGGCATTTCAACGAGCTCATCAAGGTCGCAGAGAACCTCCCGGCGTGAGGCGATCTTCCGCGGATTTTTTTTTAGGGCAGAATATATATCACTTTTTTCTCCATGGATTGAACCCGGACTATCCAGATAATTTATATCATTCCTGGATCCACCTCGGTATAAGCATGAAAAAGCTTTATAAGGTTCTGATATTCCTTGGAATCATCGCCCTTTCCGTGATGCCGGTACAGGCATTTACCGCAAAATCCTTAACGGTAACCCTCGCACCGAATGGCGATGCAGAAATGAATATGCAGTATGAGCTCACCTTTTTCGAACAGACCGCGGTATTCTTCCAGATTGCTGATCCCGCCGAGGAGCTCAAGAAAGCATTTGATACACACTCCGAGGAACCTGTCACGGTGCTGGAAACCACCAGCACATCGGCAATTATCGATGTACCCGGATTTGCAACGGTCATGAACGGGGGGGCGACATCAACCATGGTCACACCCCATGTCTCCTTTGAGAAAGCCCAGCAGGTTATGGACGGGTACTGGTTTGCACCCCTGGTCTCACCCGACTTCTCGCCGGGTGTAACCATGGTCAGGTTCCCGGACGGGCACCGGGATGTCTATTACGATGCCCTCACCCTCCCTTCGGTCAGCCGTGCACTGGAGCAATAGTCCTCTTCTTCCCTTTTATCTCCTGGTACAAGGTCCTGCAGACCGTTGTTCTGTATCCCGACAGGATCAGGCAGTATAGGCAGCTGACAAGACCAGATCCTTCCAGTATTCCTGGCACTCACCCGTGCAGTAGCCTCCGGCAACAATCTGTTCGGGGTCGAGACGGGAGAGAGCACGGTTGATCGAGGCCGGGTCCGGGTCGAGGAGGAAGATCTTCCGGACTGAAAATTCGTTCATGAGATCGAATACCGCCGAAAGCTGGTCTTTTCCAACGGCAACCTGTTTCTGGTGTTCCATCAGGGGTGCCAGGTCCTTACAGCCCGGTGCAAAGAAGAAGGCTTTCTGCCCGGCCAGAGATGCAAGTTCTGTCTCCTCCAACCGGTCAGCAATAAGGACATGCCCCAAAACGCCGGTATCCCGCATGGTCCGCATGATCCTTCTGTAGGCCTCGCAGATCGCACCATTGAATTCATCCCCGTCATGGTAGTAGGTATCCACAATGCCGAGCATGGCGGGTGCCGGCATGGCGCACCATACACCTTTCTTCCGGATCACCAGCCCGGCGGCGTCTTCAAGGAGTGCTGAAGTATTGATATGGAGTTCCCCGACTGCCTTGTTGTTGTCGATCCCGGTGATACACTGCCGTATGCGGTCAGCATAGAATGTTCCCCCGGCACAGGGCAACCCGATATCCGCTGAAACCTGCGGGGCCAGCGACTGGTCAAGCTGGTACGTGATGATATCCGCTTCCCTCCCACGGTGCCCTCCAATCCATGCTGCAAGTCCGGCCACGTCCGGCAGCGGGGGCTCTGCACCGAACCCCCGCGTTGCCAGGTTGTGCCGTTTTGCCATATAGAGATCTTATTACTCATAAGCATCTAAAACGTAATGATGAATCCACCCCCGCTGCTTGTCACCTGCGGGTTGCCGTACACGAACGGCCCCTGCCATCTCGGTCACCTGCGAACGTACGTCCCTGCCGACATGTACGTCCGCTACATGCGGCGGGC
>CAZCZK010000223.1:0-2824 GCA_964503195.1 uncultured Methanoregula sp. | reverse complement strand
CCGGCAAGAACTGGCAGCTCGACTATGACGGGCTCGGGGCCGTGAATGCCAGCACAAAGTTGTATTCCTTCGGTTCGGCAGGATGGGAGCCGGTCATAGGGGACTGGAACGGGGACAGCCCCGACAAGATCGGGATCTACCTCAACGGTGCGTGGTACCTCGATTATAATGGCAACGGGATCTGGGATGCCGGGACCGATAAGAATTACGCGTTCGGGACGACCGGGTGGATACCCGTAGTCGGGAAATGGGGTTAATCCTTTTTTTTGCTCGGGAAAAAACCTCTTTTCATGAGTATGACAACGATCCTTGCGCCGTCCAGGCCCCCTTCGGGGATTCATGGCGCATTGCGACAACCTGGCGGTACCTGGTCAGGAAATTACCCCACGATTGTGTACAGGTAGCACCCGCACCATCGCAATGAGGGGATGCCCCGGCAGCGGGGGTGGTGCCGCAGGGCGAACCCCCCGGAGGGCGAGAGCTTTCTCGTATCATTTCTCCATCGGGCTGGAACAAAAAAAGCCGTGTTCCCCTCAGAGCGGGCTTCGTTTTTTTTTGGAAGAGCACTCGTTTTCCTGCATTCCCGGCCTTTCGGCAGTTCCCTGGATTACCTCCTTCCTTCGTGAAAGGGGGGAAGAGGGCGTTTTCCGCAAAAAAAGTTCATAAATGTCATATAAATCTATAAAAACCTGTAAAATTGAATTTAATAGTTTCAAACAAGAATACAAATATTTATTAACTAGAGCATGCATATGATGTATTTGTAAGAAAACAGCCACCCAGTTCGGTTGCTGTCCAGACATTGAGGACAAGGTGAAAAACAATGTTGAAAGAAAGACCGGATGCAGAAAAAGCCATGACTCCCCAGTACCAGATCATCACCAGGTCAGAATCACGGTACCAGCTTCTCAAGACGAAACTGCTGGACACCTCCCGGTTCCCGGCCGGGTCCACGTGCTATTTCGTCCGGGTGTACAAGGACACCGGCTGCATCTGCCGGATCCGGGCCGGGAGCGGCGCCGTGATGTTCTATGAGATCATCAACCATTACCTCGAGGGCATAACCGATGAGGATATCCAGGAGGCCATACAGGACCCGGCCAACGCCTGCCCGCTTGACGGGTATTATACCATCACGCCAACGATAGAAGCAAAACTGCACAACCTCCGGCTGAGGGAGAATCACGGGTACCCGCTGGAGCAGAAAGAAAAACACCCGGCGTGAAGATCGGCGGGGACCAAATAAGAACGTACCGGCCCGTTTTTACCCTGCCCTTTTTCGCGCTCCATTCCCGTTCATGGTTATACCAGCAGTATCACTTCACACAGATACCTGTATTCTTAGTGTTTGACAATTCCCCTGCCCTTTTTTTTTGATTGCCATAAGCGGGAGGGATTTTTCGTCAACGTCGAAGAGGTGCACTCAAGCAAACACTTAATCATCCGGCCAATCCATACAGAATTCCGGAGGAAATCCCAGATGACCAGACGATGCAGCTCCTGCGGCACACCCGCCATTGATGAGAACTCGCAGTTCTGCAACCAGTGCGGGGAACGGTTGCCCGCAGACGAGACGCTGACCTGCTTAAGCTGCGGGAAGCGCTTCCCCGACCCGCTCTCCCGGTTCTGCAACCGGTGCGGTTCCTCGCTCGTACCGGCGATGCCCCAGACGGCCCCGCAGGTACCGCTTCCCCCGGAACCGGCTCCCGCGGGAGAGGAAACCCTCCCCGCGCCGGACCTGCACCGGGCTGAGATCCACCGGGTGGAAGTCCACCGGAAGGTAACCCCACTCGTGGAGAAGGAACCCCGGGAAGAGCCCATCGCGGAAGTCACTCTTCCCGAGGTGCACCGGGGAGATGTCCCGAAACAAGCTGCCCCCCCGTCCGTAACCGTCACCATCTGCCCGAACTGCGGTTTTGCAAACGAGGGAAAGAGCCGCTTTTACTGCAAGAAGTGCGGGGCCTATATCCCGCGGTCCGCCCTGAACCTGCAGCGGGACGCGGTAACGGAAAAAGGTCCGATAAAACCGTCAGGCTCGGAGATCCGGATCGTGCCGGACGGCCTGGACGAGCTGCGGCAGCTCCCGAAGAAGGAGGTTAAACGACCCCGGGAGCCAAAGGAGGCGCCCGTGCGGGTAAAAAAACCGGCCCCGGAGCGACCATCCCTCCCCGAAGCAGTGCAGCCGACAAGAGCACCAAAAAAACCGGTCCCGCAGGCACAGCCCGCACGGGTTGCGGCACCCCCGGCCCCGTCCCGCCCGGCACCGCAGAAGCAGCCGGCCGCACAGAAGAAGAAAAAAGGAGCCGCCTGGCGGAATGCCTGGGCCCTGGCAGCCGTCCTCCTCCTCGTGCTGGTCATCGCGGGTCTCGGTCTGATGGTAACGAACCTGCCCGGCGGGGACGAGACCCCTGCAGAATCACCCGGCCTCCTGGACGGGCTCCCGTGGGGACTGGTCCCGAACCTGTCAGCCATCCTGAACCAGTCCGTGCCGGTGGTCAACGATACCGGCCTCAATGTGACCCCGACCGAGAACTGAGTGCCGGAAGAGGAACCGTCCACCTTTTTCTGAGATGGATAAACCACCCGGTTATGCCGGTCGTGGGAAGTCCTCAGGCTGCTCAGACGCTCCCCATGGTTTCGCCATCCGGCTTCACCCTGCCGCCGGGGCATCCCCCGGTTGCCCTACCACGAAGTACCGGTAACCTCACACCGGCCATCGCACTGCGCCCCGTCATCCCGGGGGGACTGGTCGCGCACGAGGGGGCTTTCAGGTTCCGTGAAAAAAATGGAACTCCCTGTGCTGCCGTTTCTGAACAGAAACAGA
>CAZCZK010000222.1:0-2825 GCA_964503195.1 uncultured Methanoregula sp. | reverse complement strand
AACCTCTCGATGCTGGCCAAATCGGTTGGCGGGGACAACAAGGCGGTTCAGTCTGCCCTGAGTATGGGCCTCCCCATGATAATGGGCTCCATGGCAACAACTGCCGCAGCACCGGGTGGAGCGGATATCCTGACCAAGATGCTGACACAGGGAGCAAGCAGCAATCCCCTGGACAACCTCGGGGGGTTCCTGAGCAACCCGGCGGCAGCCGGGGGATCAGCGATGGTGAGCACGCTTCTCGGAGGCCAGATGAGCGGGATCCAGACTGCCATATCACAGAAAACCGGACTTCCCCCTGCAATCGTCAGCCAGGTGATGGCAATAGCTGCCCCCATGGTCATCGGCTATGTCGGCAAGATGTTTGTTTCGCAGAAGATGGACACCAAAGGCTTAACGAGCCTCCTCGGGGACCAGTCAAAGATGGCAATGGCAGCATCGCCGGATGCAGCCGCGCTCGCAAAGCAGTTCATGACCGCAGCAGTCCCGGAAAGCAGCGGCGGTATTATGGGTTTTGTGAAAAAATTGTTCGGATAATACGGGTTTTCTGGATAGTATCCGAAATCTTTTTTCTTAGATCTTCTAACAGTGTTTGTTCACTGCCTTTTGGTAATTCTGAATCGTGTTTTGCATAGAGGAGAGAAGGTATTATTTTTGGTTTTCTTATCTTCCAGGTATCTGACGTATCGACCTCCGTGTTTGGAGATTTTGAAGCAATCCCGAAAGGGAATCTCCTGAAATCAGGTTCCCCCAGGCTTTCATGTATCGTAAAAACACACCATACCGTAAGGCATCAAAAAGGAAATACGCTATAAAAAAGGTGTGGACGACTTTTTTTACCCCCCTCCCTATTCAGGTTGTTCTGGTCGTGAAATTACACAACCTTCGGAGGGTCTCCTGACATTCGGTTCGCTCATTTCACAGGGGACCGGTGAGTGTAGGCAGGAACCAGCTGGCTATGGAAGTCACTATCCAGACGACAACCGCAATTATTAAGGATTTAACCCAGCCGATGGAGTACAGCTGCTGCAGTGCCAGCAGCCACACGATACCTGCGATGAAGGCAGCTATCAGGCCACTACCCAACAGGTAGTAGATTATAGTATACACTACCGTACCCACAAGGGCAGCGATAACTGCCGTTTTAATATCTTCCGTTTCGCCCAACAGTTTTGTAATAAGGTAAATGATTATCGTTGAGATGATCAGCGCGACAACGAACCACAACAGAGTTGATACAATCGATACCATAGTTCACCGCTTGTTCTTTTTACACGATTAAGCTTATCGTACCGGTGCATCGGAGGGGAACGGGGGATGGGGAGCGGACTGGTGCAGGGACCCGGGGGATCCCGATGCCGAGTATACCTGTCAGTATCTTCTCATGGGGAATAACCCAGTGGGTAATCCGAAAGCGATGAACCAGCCCATCTTTAAAGGATATCAGCATCGGGCAGACACGAAACGTAGAGAGAGCTGATTAAGAAAAGAGAGGATTATTTTCTTATCGACATCTTGACGCGGTAAATGGTGTCAGCGGTCAGGACCGGCATCTGAAGATTGCTTTCTGCATGGCTGATGAACTTCCTCATGATCTCCTGTTCGTTCCTTCCGGTCAGTTCAAGCGAATGGTCCATACCGAGATCCCTGCAGTTTAAAGACATCATATGGAAACCTCCTTTCATTTTTGTTAAGCCTTCTTTTCCTCATGGGGTAATAAAGAGTGGCGAGGCACCGGTGCATTGCACGGAAGCCATATAAAACAATGAAAAAAAACCACCTGTTATAGCAGGGAGAATACATATTTCAGGTACTTGGGAAAACCAATCATGGGACCAGAACCGAAGAAAAGGAAACAGACCGATACCAGGTTTTACCTGCGCCCGGAAAATACCTCATCCCTCCCTCCAAGAAAGGGGGTCAGGAAGAAGGTAACGGAAAGAATGGGGCTGACCCGGGGATTTCTGCAGGATGTGCTTGGCATATCATTATATATGGGGGTCTCCAAGGACTGCAATTCGGGGCCTTGTCGGGTCAAGTCACAGCATCACGCACGTTCATCCCGACCCGCTCTGGATCAGGGTCCACCATCTCCCCATGTTCATATCACCATTGTGCCCGACCACTCACGCGGGTTGTGCACAGGAAGTAAAAAGAGTCAGGTATCTTTTCCGGGAGGTTGCAGGGTCCTGTTGACCAGGGGATTTCACTGAGACCTGCGGCATAACCCTTTCGCAGGGTCTTCGGGAGATCGGGAGGATCCCATTCCCGGTCATTAAAAAAGGATGCTGGTTCTGAGCCCTGGAGAAACACTGATGGGCGTATGACCCTGTCCGGGGCATACAGGCCGGGTTTACAGCGGGCCGGTCAGCACTGGCAGGAACCAGCCGGCAATGGATGTGACGATCCAGATGATAACCGCGATGAGCAGGGCCCGGAACCAGCCGATGGTGTATAGTTTCTGCAATGCCAGGAGCCACACGAGACCGGCAATGAATGCAGCGGTCAGGCTCTCACCGAGTACATAAAAAAAGATCGTGTACACGGAGGTACCGATGAGCGCGGCGATGAGCGCGGTTGTTAAACTGTCCTTTGCGCCAAACCACTTTGCAATGTAGTAAATTATGAGCATTGAAATGATCAGGGCGACCATGAAGGTCAGCAGTGTTGAACCATTCGATACCATAGTCAATCGCTTGTCCGTTTTTCCTCTTAATCCTGTCGTGCAGGTAATAGTGGGGACTGTCGTCAGACAACACGGGAATAATACCCTCGACACTGATGGATTTTTCCCATCATATTTTGATGGAACAGTATCGGAATGCGCT
>CAZCZK010000221.1:0-2846 GCA_964503195.1 uncultured Methanoregula sp. | reverse complement strand
GAGAATGTCCTTCATGCCCTCGATGATATAGAATATCCCCCCGAACAGGCCATCAACCGTGCAGCCGACCTTATCGACCAGGTACGGCTCTCGCACCGGATGATGCACATTGCCCGGGACCTCTCCGGTGGTGAGAAACAGCGGGTGGTCCTCGCCCGCCAGCTCGCAAAGGAGCCCTTTTTGCTCTTTGCCGATGAGCCGACCGGTACGCTCGACACCGCAACGGCAAAAGTCGTGCACGAGATGCTCTCGGCGTCAGCAAAGGCAAACAATATGGGGATCGTGGTCACGTCCCACTTCTCGCAGGTGATCGAGGACGTTGCAAGCCGCGCCATCCTGCTCATCAACGGCAGCATCGCGGCCATGGGGGCACCAAAGGACGTTATTGCGCAGTTTATGAAGGACTTCGATGACAGCGAGAAGTTCGAAGAGGCCGAGCTTGGCGAGAAGATGGTTGTAGCCCGCGACTTAACCAAGCGCTATATCTCGGTCGACCGGGGCATGATAAAAGCGGTCAACGGGGTCTCGTTTGAGGTCCAGACCAAGGAGATCTTCGGTATCATCGGCAAGAGCGGGGCGGGAAAGACCACACTGTCCGGTATCATTGCCGGTCTTGTCGAGCCAACCAGCGGCGAGATAAATATCCGTATTGGTGAGGAATGGGTAGATATGACCAAGCCGGGAGTTGAGGAGCGGGGCCGGGCTACTGCCTATATCGGGCTCCTCCACCAGGAGTACGACCTCTTCCCGCACCGCACCGTGCTCGACAACCTGACCGATGCCATCGGCCTCGAGTTCCCCAAGGAACTTGCCATGAGAAAAGCGCTTGTCACGCTGCGGATGGCAGGTTTTAGTGAGGAGAAGAGCACGGAGATACTTGACCGGATGCCCGCACAACTCTCGGAAGGGGAGCGGCACCGGGTAGCCCTCGCGCAGGTACTTATCCGCGAACCGCGCCTCGTGATCCTTGATGAACCTACCGGCACCATGGACCCCATCACCAAGATCGATGTGAAGCATTCCATCCTGCATGCCCGGGAGGATATGGAAGAGACCTTCATCGTTGTTTCGCACGATATTGAATTCGTTCGGGACATCTGCGATCGCCTTGCGCTGATGCGGGGCGGGAAGATCGTGCAGATCGGCAAGACCCTGGAAGTGCTTGCAAGCCTCACGGCAGAAGAGCGAAAGGTCATGAGCCAGCCGGCGGCTACCTGAGGCAGCGATGGGTTCTATCCATCTCAATGGTGAGAAACTCGAGCTGGTTAACGGTACAACCCTGGGCAGTGTCTTAAAAGACCACCCGCCGGATTGTTCGGTTGCGATCATCCGCCCGGCCACCCAGGAGCAGGCAAAGACCGGCAGCCTCGCCATCAGTACGACGTCAGGCCAGATCACCGTTGAGCTTTCCGGCGGGCCGGCGGCGTTTCTCGAATCTCCGGCACTTGTCCCGCAGCTGGCCCTTCACTGGCAGGACCGGAACGCGGCTGTCTTCGGGCCGTTTCCTTCGGACCTCGTTCCAGAGAGAACATCACACCTGTACGAACGGGGCGATGTCATCCTTGGCTGCGGCGGCTATGATCCCGGGAGGTCGTATCTCACGTTCTCCAAGTCCCGTCATTCGGCGGATCACGGGGCCGATGCGAGCGGTGGCGTTATCGGGGTCGTGGTCAGCGGACGGGGGGTGCTCGACCGCTGGACGACCGGCGATCGGGTAACAAAAATCGAGCCGATTATCAGCTGGGCGGACACCAGCCGGTCCTTCACCACGAAAGATCCCGGTCTCGTTCTTGAGGATGGGATGCAGATCGTGACCCGGGTCACGGTCGTGGCCCAGGGCTTTTCTTCAGGAAAGATCACGACAGAATCAGCCGAAACCGTCGAGCACATGCTCCTTGCCCTGCAGTCCGGCCGTTTTGTGGTGGACCGGGCAACCAGTACCCATATCGCTGATCTCCGGCGTGCTGAAACAGATCTCTCCGCGGAATACCGCCACCCCCGGAGGGAAGGTGCTGTCACGGTCCGGACCAAGGGGAAGCTTTCCGGGGGGATCTTCTTCTACCGGACCGATGTCCCGAGCAGTCTGGTGCACAGCATTGCCGGTCAGGTGGTCCAGGGTATCGAGCTCGTCCGGCTTGCCCAGGAACACGATGTGCTCGACGTCACCGTGCAGCCGGGACGCATCGACCTGCTTGGTCTGCCGGTCCCGAAGGCAAAGGAGATCGCCGCAACCCGGGGATTCGCCCTGGTCCTGGACAAGGATGTCGGGGACCGGATTGTCGTCTCCCAGGAACCGGGCACCACCCTGGACGTCCTCGCTGAACGGAAGGTGACGGTCACGACCGCACCGTTTGAGAAGGTGATCGATATCGAGCTCGACGACGCACACGCGCCGGTCAGCTGTGCGATCTTCCGGAAGGTCACCGGTCTTGTGGAGCACGATGCAGGGATGCTGCCGGTCTTTTTCAAGTTCGATGATGTGGTCCTGTTCAAACCCACAATCCCCGTTGGCATCAGGATCAATCCGGAAAATACTCCTGTTGATGAGGCACCGGCTGCCGGTCTCGGGATTACCAATGATTCACGGAAGGGAGCGGGGCTCGTGGGCGTGCGCCTCTCGGCAAACCGGGAGTTCGGGCCTACGTCCGAACCCTTCGAGGGCACCAACATGATCGGGCGGGTCATTGACACAGAAAAAATCAAAAAAGTAAAGGAGCGGGAAAAAGTGTACATCAGGGAGGTGCGGCGTTGACGGATTACACCCCCGTCCACCCGGGCACCGTGACGAAATACGTGGTAGTGGAATCCTTCGATATCACCCCGGCAGATATCGGCGTCCGGGCATA
>CAZCZK010000220.1:0-2851 GCA_964503195.1 uncultured Methanoregula sp. | reverse complement strand
CAAGGATATCCCGGAGCCGGTTCCAGCCGGAAAAAACGTACATGCTCCCGGTGGGGGAGAGGGCCCGTTCGGCATCTGCAATCCACCTCCTCGTAAACTCTCCGTACTCTTCCACAGGGATCTCCCGGTAACCTTCAAGAACATTGCTGCCGGTACGGTTGTAGTTCAGTCTTTGGGCTTTGAAGTCTATCGCGAAGGGAGGGTCAGTGACAATAAGATCGACTGATCCCCCGGGTACCTGAGGCAGGAGAGCGAGCGCGTCCCCTTCGTACACAGTGTCCTCGTGAAATGGTCCGAGGCACCGCTTCATCAGAAAGTCCCGCCGGCTCTCCTGCCGTTCTCAAACGCTTTTATATTGATCTCCACGGTCTTCTTCGGTACGAGACGCCTTACCGCCTCAAGCAGGGACTCCGGCTTCAGGGGCATGGCGCTGCACGCTGCGCCTAACATCACCACGTTTGCAGAGAGCGGACTTCCCGCTTCGACTGCCAGTGAATCGGCATCGAGAAGACAGAGCGGGTATTTTTTCAGTGCCGCTATAATCTCCACTTCAGCAGGGGGGGTAAGTTTCTGTGTGTACACTGATGTTGGGAGCACGAGGTGGTTGTTCACAACCATCTTCCCGCCCTGCTTCAGGTAATGCGAGTAGCGGAGCGCTTCGAGAAGATCGAAAGAGATGAGCAGATCGGCCTGGCCGGGTGTTATCAGGGGACCGAACTCCCCGTTGATCCGGATATGGCTCTCCACCGATCCCCCGCGCTGCGCCATACCATGTGTCTCCGCTCCCCTGATGTGCCGGTGCTCGATCAGGCAGGCTTCGCCAAGGATATTGGAGGCAAGGATGGTCCCCTGCCCTCCTATCCCGACGATCAGGATATCGAAACTGCCGCTCATTTCTTTCCCTCCCGGCCAATAGCCGCGACAGGACAGAGCTCCGCGCAGACAGAACAACCGCTGCAGAGATCGCTGATGTGGGCCTTCTCGTCTGAAAACTCAATGGCAGGGCAGCCGAACCGCACGCAGGTCCCGCATCCGGTACATGCATCCGTATCCACCTGGTATCTGCCCCGTTTTACCCCGGCGCGGCGCGCCGATATCACGCACATCTGCCGGGCAATAACCACCTTGACCCCCCGGTGCTTCTTTGCCTCCTGCAGCACGTTCACCGTTGCGGTGATATCATAGGGGTCAACGGTTTCAACAAACGTGACGCCGCAAGCCCGGCAGACCGCATCCAGTGAGACTGCCGGGACCTCCACACCGCAGGCGGTCATGCCGGTGTTTGGGTTTGGCTGGTGGCCGGTCATTGCGGTAATCCTGTTGTCGAGTATCACAACCGTCATGTTCGCCCCGTTATAGACCGCGTTCATCAGGCCCTGGATACCAGTGTGGAGGAACGTGGAGTCCCCGATCGTGCAGACCAGGTCACGGGGTTCCCCGGAGTGTGCGATCCCGCTTGCGACGGTGATCGAAGCTCCCATGCAGATGCAGGTGTCAACCGTGCCAAGCTGGAGCCCGAGCGTGTAGCACCCGATGTCGCTTGGGTAAATTGCATCCCTGAAGACCTTTTTTATCGCAAAATACATGCCGCGGTGCAGGCAGCCGGCACACAGGATGGGCGGGCGTGGGGGAATTCCCTGAACGGGTGATACCGGGAGGAACAGATTTTTCGGCAGGAAACCAGTCTTCTCCAGGATCGCGCCAACCGCTGCCGGGGATAATTCCCCTTCGTACGGAACATACCCGTTCTTCTTGCCAAAGACCGGGACGCATCCCGCCACCTGCCGGACGGTCTCCTCGACTTCCGGCGCGAGTTCCTCGATAACAAGAATTTTTTCGTGCTTTCTCACGAAATCGCCCAGCCACTCCTCATCAATCGGGTAAGCACCGATCTTCATGAATGATACCTTGGCGGGCAGCAGCTCCTGCACATACGATGCCGCGATCCCGCTTGCAATAATGGCAGTCTTCCCGCGGACCTCGAACCGGTTATACCCTTTCTCGACCAGCCGCTTCCGGATTGCAGGCTGTTTCTCATTGAGTTTTTTATGCAGGATTCTGGTATGGGCGGGAATGACAACATACTGCCGCGGGTCCTTGTGAAATTCCCCTTTTCTCGTACTGGTGACTGCCGGCCCCAGTTCCACATCACCTTTCGAGTGGCAGATGCGGGTGGTCGGGCGGAAGATGACCGGAAGGCCGAACTCTTCGGATAACTGGAACGCATCAGGGATCATGTCGTGCGCTTCCTGCACGCTTGCCGGATCGAGACAGGGCACCCGCGCGAAATGCGCATAGCACCGGGAATCCTGTTCGTTCTGGGAACTATGGGCAAACGGATCGTCTGCACTCATGAGGACAAGTCCCCCGGTAACACCGGTATACGCGCTGGTCATAAGAGGGTCTGCAGCAACGTTCAGACCCACATGCTTCATGGTACAGAGAGCGCGGACACCGCACCAAGCAGCGGCAAGGGCATTCTCAAGGGCGACTTTTTCATTGACTGACCATTCGATATAGGCAGTCCGGTCCGGCCGGCTCCGCAGGGTATCGATCACCTCTGAAGACGGTGTGCCGGGGTAACCGCTCACAAAATCCACGCCGGATTCGATACAGGCATGTGCTATCGCTTCATTCCCAAGAAGATATTTTCGTTCCATGATCCCAGATCCGTATAAGTACCGTGGTTTTTGTGAACATATCCCTATCTGAATGTGTCCGGGCATTCTGTCTGGCATTCACAACCTATAAAAACTCTGATGGAGT
The DNA here is from genome assembly GCA_964503195.1 of uncultured Methanoregula sp. Lineage (GTDB taxonomy): Archaea > Halobacteriota > Methanomicrobia > Methanomicrobiales > Methanospirillaceae > Methanoregula. Next base: position 85 of record CAZCZK010000220.1, on the reverse strand, counting down.
AGTAATTAGGGTAAATTCACGGCTAACTCTTGGGCCCGTAGCATAGCCCGGTGGTGCGCCCGGCTGATAACCGGGAGGTCATGTG
>CAZCZK010000219.1:0-2883 GCA_964503195.1 uncultured Methanoregula sp. | reverse complement strand
GCCCGCACTGCAAGCTCATCAACGGGCCCATGGCCGAGTTCTGCAATTCCTGCGGACGGTCGCTTACTGAACTGGCGACAGAAGCCGAAGACGATATTCACGATAGCATACTCAAAAACATGGCATCGCTCAAGCGGTTCATCGCGAAGTTTGAGGACAAGGTGGCAAAGGGCGAGATTGTAGTGTAAGGTGTCGTAAAATTTTCCCCCTTGCGTACACCAAAATTAACAAAAATGTTAAGGCTGGTGTCAATGAGGGGGAAATCCGGAGAAGGAACAGACCGTGATAAACAAGCAATCCTAGAGCGCGAATATTAATACTACCCTTTTTATGGGGTGGCATCCAACAACCGGATTGAAATTATTCCGTGAACCACCATGAGTCCAGGAACGCCAGCGATGAAATATCAGGAATCGGAAACCGTGGAGCTGAAAGCATCCCTCGCCGAACTGGACGCAGCCCTCGTTGATGTCTGCGCATTCCTGAATCACCGGGGCGGCAGTCTCTTCTTTGGTGTGAGGCCCGATGGCCGTGTGGTCGGGCTCACGGTCGCTGACTCCACCCTCCTGAAAGTTTCCCAGAAGATCCGGCAGAAACTCAAGCCCGAGATCATACCGGAGATCCGTGAGAGGTCTGATGACGGCAAATCCATCATCGAAGTGATCATCAGCGAGGGAACACACAAACCCTATTTTGTTGATGGGGTCCCGTACATCCGGAGCGGTAGCGAGAGCGTGAAGATGCCGCCGGATGTTCTCACCCGCCTGATCATGGAGCAGCAGGGATACGTGTGGGACCGGGATATGTGTACCGGTGCGACCCTTGCTGACATTGATCCTGCTCTCGTGAAATCCTACCTTACTCGGGCGCGACAGGTCCGGCAAATTGATCTGGATCCGGATACCCCGGTTGAGACGGCGCTCGATTCCCTTGAACTCCTCAATGATGGCAGACTCACCAATGCGGCCATTCTCTTCTTTGGCAGGAATCCGCAGAGATTCATTGACTCTGCAGAGATCCGCTGCGCCAAATTCCGGGGCGATGATGTTACCCAGCCCTATGCGAACATGAAAGTTATCGGCGGTGCGGTTGTCGGGCAAATAGACCAGACAGAGTTATTTATCCGCGACAATATCGCAAAAGCCGCATGGATGCCGAAGGAAAAGTTCGAGCGGGAAGAGTCATGGGAATATCCGCCGGATGCTTTCCGAGAGGCGGTCATCAATGCGGTCTGTCACCGGGACTATCAGTCATCGGGGAATGTGCAGGTCAGCATTTTTGCCAATTCGCTGGAGATCCTGAACCCCGGGCTGCTCCCCCCGACCCTCACGATCGAGTCGCTGAAACGACGGCACAGTTCAAAGCCGAGGAACCGCCTGATAGCGGACCTGCTGTTCCGGATCAAGTATATTGAGCGGTGGGGATCGGGAACAACGAAGATGATCCGTGTCTGTCGGGATCTCGGTGTGCCGGAACCGGAGTTTTACGAGCAGGACGAGGACTTCATGGTTACCTTCCGGCGTTCATCGGTGAATGTGCTTCTCGACCAGCCCGATCTGCTGAACGACCGGCAGAAACTGGCGATTGAATTCCTGAAGGCCCACGGGTCGATCACGACGCTGGAATATATCCGGGTAGCCAACTGCCACGAGAGGACGGCACGCAAGGACTTGGCGGACCTCGTGCGGCTCAACGTGGTTGTTAAGCAGGGACTCGGAAAACTCACCCGGTATACTATTCATCCGGGCTTCCGGCATTTCCCGGTGGATGCCGGAACTCGCTAATTGAATTTTACATAAAACGTAGAATTTTCAATTTTTTTCCAATCGGAGAATAGTCCTGCCGTATATTGGACACGTCACGGGCATTCCGGCATGGTTCCGGCACGTTCCGGCATAATACGAAGGAGCCAGCCACAGGCTTGGTGCCCAGGGCCGGGTTATTTTTGAAAAAGGCGGCAGAATTTTCAAAATTATTCCGGCATGGTTCCGGCACGTTCCGGCATAATGGAGTGAGGGGGGGTGTCGCTTTTTTTCAGTAGAATCCCAATTTTGATTTTACAAAATAAATGAACCCGGCAATGGGTCCCCATGCTTTTCTCAAACGCTTGGTTTCGTTATTCCGAAAATTGGTTTTTGCCTTTGTTAAAGAGATATCCATGTCCCATTCAACCTTTTTCATTCGTTTGTTAAATTCCTCCAGATCGAACGTTAACAGGTGGACCTTGAGCATATGTTCCGCCATTTCAAATTCCAATTTTTTTGTTATTGCCTCGTGGGGAGACAACTCAATCTCTTCCAGGTCTTTACATCTTTTTGACCATTCGGCCTCAAATTCTACCATTTCAGATTCCATTTCACCAAGCACGATCTTCAATCCTAATGACAACTCGCAGTTCGTGAGCATTAAGATTCTGAATAAATGCGGCACCTCCCGCCCCTCCAAAACTTCCGACCACAATATTGATGATAGTCTTTTCTTTTTTCGAAAATTTTTGCCGCGCACCGTATTCTGGTGCAGCAAAATCAGCCAAATGTCTTACACTTGTATGACAAAAATCGGCCATCTAACCCGCTGGTTCAGAAAACCCTTTAAGCAACTGCGGATTTATAAAAATATTACAATGCTGTGCTACTTCCTCACACAGACGGGTAAACGGATAAGGGCTGCGGCAAATTCGATCAAGGATCGGATCATTGATTTGTTCCGCGAGCCCGAACCCCGTGCCCGGAAAAAGTGCCAGGTTGGGATGAACAGCGTTGCGTCCGGAACCGGATGCAGCATGAACACGGGCCAGTGGTGCAAACTGACGGACAGCCACGCCCCGGTATTCTCTCTCTTTACGTACTTTGGTGATCGTCAGTAGTACCGCGTAATCTCCGC
>CAZCZK010000218.1:0-2897 GCA_964503195.1 uncultured Methanoregula sp. | reverse complement strand
ATTCCCTTGCAGAGCTTGACCGCAGTGGCCAGCTGATGCCGGACCAGCCGCCGGTCCCGCGGCGGAGGGAGAGGCCGGCTACCAAGGCCCCGAGCGGAAAATCCGGCAATCCGGAACCAGCGCCGGGTTCACCGGGATCTGTCGTGAGAGTCCCGGTATTCCTCCTCCCTGCAGGTTCCCCAGAATCCGTCGATCCACTGAAGGTCTCCGTCGGAGAGAATATCGATCCGGAGAGTAAAGGTTGAGGAGGGGGATGATATTGTAAATCGGGCTCATTTTGCCAAACGAAGCCCATTTTTGACGAATTGTAAAAAGGCGATCCCTATCGGTGAACCTGAAATCCGGGGAATTCGGAGAAAACGGTACAATGAGGAGATTTTCCTCTGCGTATAGGGCCCGGATTGGAATTTCTTCGTCTTGAGATAAAATCCGGGCTAATACACGCAATTGGGAGGCGGAAGTCCTCCTGAGTCCTACTGGAGCACAGGATCGGGAAAGAAAGGTGGTTTTGGATCGGGAACCACCATACTAATTAGTAATGAGTAAAACAGGGGGATTCCACTAACGAGCAATCAGTGGTCACTTCAGTAACCAGACCCGGGGGTCCCCCTGCCGTCGTGAGATCCGGGCCAGTACTGGTTTCACGTCGGAGAATAATTGCTTGGGGAATACCTCCCTGTCAGATACCCCCCATATCAAAAATATCCTCCTTTTGCCAAACGGAGTTCATTTTGAACGGTTTTCCCGGGCCTGAACATTTCTTTCTACTGAAAATCCGGGGAATTGGGGAAAAACGGTACAATGAGGAGATTTCTAATCCCGTATCGGACCCGGATTAGATTTTCCCCGTCGTGATCCAAAATCCGGGCTAATACACGCAATTGGGAGGCGAAAGTCCCAAAAAGGCCTACGGGAGCACAGGATCTGGAAAGAAGGGCGGTTTTAGGCCCGCCAATGACCAGGGGGTTTTGGGAATCACGGGGCCTCCTGGGCGGAGGTAAAGAGGTGTTTTACCGGAAATTCTCCGGCCGTACATTTTTTTCCCGGGAGATTTTTCTCTGAAGTGATCGTTCCCTTGTGCCAGCCCTGCCGTCGTGGGGGCTCATGGCGCATGCGATTTCTCTTAAGTAACCTGTACTGAAAAATTTGAAAGTGTTACAAACAGGGAATGCAGCGTCATCGCAACCGGGGGCGCCACGGCGGCGGGGCGGAGCCCCCATGGTGTCGGGAGGCTTTCAAATAATTTCAAAAAAACCCGGCCCACTCACACGGCCGCTCTCCCGCGTCACCCGCCTACAAGCATGGAAAGACCAACCAGCACCAGCAGGCCGGCAAAGAGGATCTGCAGGTTCCGGCCGGAACAGGCATGGGCACAACGGACACCAACCCGCGAGAGCGGGATGGTCGTGGCGGCAAGGATGGCGAAATGGACAAGGTTCACGTACCCGACCGAGTATGGCGGCAGCCCGGCAACCCCGAGCCCGTTCACCACATACGCAACCATGGCGCCTGCTGAAGAAAAGATCAGGCAGGCAGACGATGTCCCGACCGCACGGTGGATCGGGTAGCCCAGCAGGAGGACGAGGACCGGGACGAGCAGGGCACCGCCGCCGAGCCCGGTCAGCCCCGAGAGGATGCCGATGAAAAAACCGATGACAAGGTACTGGCTGGTCGAACCCCGTATCTCGCACACCCGGCATTCACGGATGTGCCAGATCATCCGCACTGCCATGATGAGAATGAAGACCGCAAAGAATACCCGGAGCACGATACCCGGCAGGAATGCGGCAAATGTTCCTCCTGAAAGCCCGCCGAATATTGCGGCAAAGCCCATCGGTACGGCTGCCTGCCAGTTCACCACCCCGCGGCTGTGGTGGGCCAGTGCCCCGCTGATCATCGTCGGGATGATCACGGCAAGTGACGTCCCGAAGGCAAGCCGGGTGGCAAGCGTGGGGTCCATACCGCCAAGGGTATACAGCCAGAACTGGACAGGGGTCATCAGGGAACCCCCGCCAACACCAAAGGCCCCGGATTCAATACCGGCCGCGATCCCCGTAAAAAAGAGGCAGGCATACTGGATGAGGGGTTCCATGGGGGCTCCGGAAATCTTCTGCACAGTTATTATGTCCCGGCTCTAAAATAGTCTAACGGGGAAGTACCATGGAAAAACCTGCACTCCTGATCATCGATATGCAGAACGATTTTGTCCTGGAAGGAAAACCGCTGAAGGTGGCGGGTGCACGGGCAGTGATCCCGAAGATAGCGTCTGTGCTCGCAGAGTTCAGGAAACGATCCCTACCGGTCTTCCACATCATCCGGGTCCACCGGCCCGACGGCTCAGACGTGGAGATCATCCGGCAGGAGCTGTTCAGAAGACAGCCGTTTGCGGTTGTTGGTACTTCGGGAGCAGCGGTTGTTCCTGAACTTGCCCCGCTCCGGCATGAGTACATCATTGAGAAGACCCGCATGAGCGCCTTCATCGGGACAGAACTCGACCTGATGCTCCGGACCCTTGGCGTGACAACCGTATATGTCAGCGGTATCCAGACGCCGAACTGCATCAGGACGACAGTCTTCGATGCAATAGCGTACAATTATCCGGTCGTGCTGATCGATGACGCAACCGGGGCATTGTCGGACGACGTTCACCGGGCCAATGTCCGGGATATGCAGAATATCGGGGTGCAGGTTGTAAAAGCTGCAGAAGTATCCGGTATCCTGGGTTGAAAACCAGGGCCCGGGTAAAAAAATTACTGCTTCCGGAAATAGTCCCGGAGCAGCCAGACGCCGCCAACAATGATGATGATATAATAGACTGCGGATACGACGGGGACGAACTGGTCGGAGATCCAGGTCCTGATCAGGTCCTGGAGAACGAAATACAACTGGAACGCTGC
>CAZCZK010000217.1:0-2933 GCA_964503195.1 uncultured Methanoregula sp. | reverse complement strand
CACCCCCGATGGTAACCCCGAACGAGCCTCCCGAGACAAAATTCGTGCCAACGATGGTGACCGGGGTACCTCCCACGGTCGGGCCGGTTGCCGGGCTGATGCTGGTGAACGAGGGTGCCAGTGCGGGATTTACCACGTACGGGGATTGCGTTGCAGCATTGCTCCCGAACAGGTTTGAAGCAGTGAGCCGGATACCATAGGTACCGGCGGTGAAGGTGTTCAACGGGTTCTGGTCCGTACTGAACTGGGTCCAGGTGACCATATCTGGTGAATACTCCCATCTCCATGAGGTTGGTGCGCCGGTGGAACTGTCGGTAAAATGAATCTCCAGCGGGGAGGTGCCGGTCATTGGTGCCGGGCTGAAAGCTGCAGCGGGGGGAAGTAAGACGACAGTATGGGTAACAGATTCGGTATTTCCCGAAGCATCCTTTACTGTCAGCGTAACGGTATAGGTGCCCGTTGCGGTATAGGAATGCAGGGGATTGCTTGTTGTTCCATGGGCTGAGGTATCCCCGAAGTCCCAGTCCCAGTCCACCGGGTTGCCTTTCGACTGGTCGATGAACTGAACGTCAATAGCCGTCGGTGGCGGAATTGGAGGTGAGACACTCACGACATTATGTGTGAATGCGGCTTCCAACTGCTCGACAACAATAGCCGTTATGGTCCGTGCTCCCGACTTTACTTTTACCTCCAGCACACCGTTCTGGAGGTGCGGCTGGATGACATTGTGCTCGTCGTTCCGGATGTAATTATACCCGAAGGGCAGATTGAAGGTATTATTCAAAAACCGGCTGCCGGTAAAATTATACTCGGGATGTGAACCGAGAGGAACATCAAGAGGACATGCCGTGGTGTCTCTCACTAGTTCAAACGTCAGGTTGATGTGACTCCTGTCAACTACTGACCAGTACGTGGGGGGGTCCAGTATCAGGGTAATATTGTTTTTGATAGATGGGCGGGGAGAAGATGCATTGTATTCGTGGTCGAAGTCATTGTCAATAAATATTTTATTGGATGGAAGGGGGGGTTCGAGGAACCCGGGGACGCCGGTTACTTCGTTCTTGATCTTTACGCTGGTCAGGTTGATATTAAAACAAGGTCTGCGATCCGCCAGTATCGCTCCAGCCGGATAAATTACCTGGTCCAGGTTCGTGATGTTGATGATAACCTGTTCCTGTCCCGGGTTGATCTGGTACGTCTCGTCCCTGACCTTGTCCTTCAGCAGTTCGGTCTTGTTGATCAGGACGCTGAATTCATGTACGGTCTCATTATCGCCGTCCAGGTAATCCGGATGTTTCGTGGTGTCATAACTCCCCGTTGTATCGTCATAACTGCTCGCATTGATCACGGCGAGGCCCGGCTCCTTGATCCGTATAAGCCGCCGGATGGACCCCGAGCTGCTGGTCGGGGGCATATCGTCGCCCACATAGAGGGACGGGCGGGTGCTCCCCATCTCGATTAAGGAAATATTGAACTGGTACGGGTAGTCCCCGAAGATCGTCCGGTTCTGGTAATCGCCGGGATAGGAAAAGACCGTCATGCAGAAGAACCGGTCCACCTTTTTCCGGGACAATATATTGGGGCTGTCTTTTGATATGGCAAGACCAAACCGGACAACCCCGTCCCTGCTGATGAGGTTCTCCCACGGGATGATCGAGCTCGGTAACGAAGGCTCCCCGGGGTCCTCTGCAAGGATCACGCCGGTCCGGTATGCCACGGCATCATAATCGATGGTGTACCCCTGCAGGTTGACCAGTAACCCCGGGATCATCGATACCACCCAGATGAACGCGATCAGAAAAACCGTAAAGCCCACAAGAAAATCTATCGAGAGATTGCCGGAATCGTCCTTCATGGTAACGTGATCAACTTCCCGGTGGTTGCATTGAAGTTCAGAATCCGCTCCGTGCTGCCGGAGGTGAGGGTGAGGGTGTAGACCCCCCGTATCAGGTCGAGGTCCAGCCGTTCAGGACGTGCCGGATTTGTCTGGATAACCGCGATATTCTGGCTGAAGAGTTTGTCCGGCGCAACAATGGCGGGAACATCGATCTCTTCAGCAATGAGCGATGCATCCCAGGGGACCTGCACCCAGCCACTCCGGTCATAGGAGAGCAGGGAACTCCCGCCGGCGTGCCGGGCACCAAAAATCCAGCCTGATGCGTTGCCTGCACGGTCCATATCCGTACCATGGATATAATAGACCGTTTTCACCGCAGTGGAGGTATTATCTGCAGGATCGGGAATGTACTCCCGGAAACTCTGGTACGCTTCATCAAACCGGATATAGGGCGATCCTTCAGAGATCCGGGCAAACCCGGAATCCCGCTGGTCTGTCGTGGCAGGCCCGGTATCCTGCCGGGCTTTCTGGTCATCTGATGACGGTGTGACACATCCGGTGGCGAGAATCAGGGCCAGAAAAAGTACTATTGCGAAAATGACGGGAATATTTGTGCGCATACTCTCTCTTAGGGTTTATTGAGATAACAACAGATATAAATATTTGGTATTTATTTTAGCCGCATGAAACTGGTGGATGGCGGATCCGATTGTTGTTTGACCCTGCATTGGCATGTTCACCAAAAAATGGCCGGGACCGCAAAAAACCCGGAGGAAAAAACAGCTGCCTCCCGCGATCACGGCACGATCTTTGCGATCGGGATCTCAAGGATATCCTCTGCCCCGCAGGCCTTGAGCTGCGGGATGAGCTGGTTCACCATATTCTTCGGTACAACCGTCTGGATGCTGTAATACTCGATCCCGTGGAGGCGGCTCACGGTCGGTTTTTTCATGGCCGGCAGGGCAGCGACAATGCGCTCCATCGACGCGGTCGGAACATTCATCGTCAGGAGAACCTTGTTGCGGGCCTCGATGACCCCGAATAACAGCGTCCGGATCTCCTCGATCTCGCGCCGCTTCTCCGGGTCAGCCCAGCT
>CAZCZK010000216.1:0-2948 GCA_964503195.1 uncultured Methanoregula sp. | reverse complement strand
CTCGGTAATATTGGAGTATGCCTGTTTGAGGAGATTTTCATAGGAGTCCGTCATAATTGTATATAATAAAGGTTCACTACCTCCAAAAGGCTTTCCTTGGGCTTTGGAGCAGCTCTCGTACTTTCATCCTGCTCACTGCCATCAGCAGGCATTCGATGCCCCAATAATGTCCCAAAAAAAGGCTAATACTATTTTCCCCGGGGAAAAACGCAGGTTTCCCTGGTCCAGAAAAACTGCCCGTGATGCACTCAAGCATTCTGTGAGGACAAAAAAACAATGCGGGGGGTGTTTTTCATACTCCATACGAGGAAATTGGGACCGGGGAAATATTTCCTGAACCGTGAGGAAGTTTTACGGGGAACACATGCGATCCCAAAGAATTTACCGACGGAACTGGGGCATCATCCCCCGGACTTCTTTTCCGACGTCCTCGATAAGATGTTCTTCATCGGCTTTCGTGAGTGCAGTAAATACCGGACGGTTGACCAGATTCTCGAGCATCCATTCCCGTGCAAACTTGCCGGATTGGATCTCTTCGAGAATTTCCTGCATCGCTTCATAGGCTTCCGGCCCGATGACCCGGGAACCCCGGGTCAGGTCACCGTATTGCGCTGTGTTGCTGATGTACTGGCGCATGTTGGTTAAACCGCCCTCATAGATCAGATCGACGATAAGTTTCAGCTCATGGCAGACTTCAAGGTAGGCCATCTCCGGCTCGTACCCTGCGTCGACCAGGGTCTCAAACCCTGCCTTTACCAGCGATGTACAACCTCCGCAGAGAACTGCCTGTTCTCCGAAAAGATCCGTCTCGGTCTCTTCACGGAACGTGGTTTCCAGGACGACCGCGCGGGTTGCTCCGATACCCTTGGCATACGCAAGGGCAATCTCGTGCGCCTTACCGGTATGATCCTGGTGAATGGCGATGAGTGCAGGTACTCCTTTGCCCTCCTCATACTGGCGTCGGACCATGAAACCAGGTCCCTTGGGCGCCACCATGACAACATCAACGGTTGCCGGCGGTACAATCTGACCGAAGTGGATATTGAATCCGTGCGAAAACATGAGGCACTGGTTTTCTTTAAGATGAGGCAGGATCTCAGTCCTGAAGACCGCCCCCTGGTGTTCATCCGGGAGAAGGATCTGGACAATATCGGCCCCTTTCACTGCGTCAGCGACCTTCATGACCTTTATGCCATCTTTTTTTGCAGCATCCCAGCTCTTGCCGGGCCGGAGACCGATAACCACATCAAGCCCGCTGTCTCTCAAATTCAGGGACTGGCCGCGGCCCTGGGAGCCATAGCCGATCACCGCAATGCGTTTGCCTTTCAGCGCGCCGATATCTGCATCGGCTTCATAGTATTTTTTTAACATAGGGTATCGATTAGTTATCAGCAACAAAGCACATAAATATTATATAAAAAAACTAAAGAAGCACACAAAAACCATCTGGATGCGATGACCTATTAAAAGCAGCAAAAACGATCAGTCCGCGGAAAAATCATTCAGCAGGGAACTGCCGGATGTGCAGGCGGGTTCTCCCGATGTCCGGATCAACCTGACCCGGGTCGGGGTTAAAAACGTAAAAAAACTCGTGGAAGTAAACCGGCATGGAAAACGGCCGATGATATTCATTTCCAATTTCAATGTCTATGTTGACCTGCCCGGAAGTCTGAAAGGAGCTAACCTTTCCCGGAATTTCGAAGTTATCGATGAAGTACTCCAGCAGGCAATTGACGGAGAAGTCAATGAGATAGAAAAACTCTGCAGCGTCGTTGCACGAAAACTGCTCGACCGGCATGAATACGCAGACCGTACCGAGGTGCTCATGCACAGCGAGTTCATGGTCAAGCGCGAAACCCCGGTCAGCCACACTGCCTCTCAGGAGGTGGTCAAAGTCCATGCCCGGGCAATTGCGCGGCGGACATTCCGCAACCCTATCGTCAGGAAAAGTATTGGCGCTGAAGTGACCGGGATGACCGCATGCCCCTGCGCCCAGAATATCATGAAGGAACGCGCCATGCGGGTCCTGGAGGGTCTCGATGTCAATAAGGACAAGATCGACGAGTTCTTCTCCGCGGTACCCATGGCTACCCACAACCAGCGCGGCAGGGGTTTCCTCTGCATTGAAACGGATGATGACCAGCGTGTCGATCTTGAGAAGATCATCATGATCCTCAAAGAATCAATGAGTTCGGGGATCTACGAGTTACTCAAGCGTGGCGATGAAGGTGCGGTGGTTCTTGCTGCACATAAAAACCCCCGGTTCGTTGAAGATTGTGTCCGGGAAATGGCAAAGAAGGTGCTTGCAGAATTTGAATTCCTTCAGGGGGACTCCATTGTCACAATCAAGCAGACCAACGAGGAGAGCATCCACCAGCATGATGCCTATGCCGAACGACGGGCTACGATAGCCGAACTGGCAGATGAACTGAATGGTGATAAGCACGATACTGATTAATGGCATCCCAGGGTCGGGGAGATTACCAGTATAAAGAAATTATTTTTATGTTTTTTGATATTTCTAAAAAAATTTATGATACGTTTTCACTATCTTGGACCAAGGACGTGTGTGTTTGAACCACTTCTGATTTCAGGTTTTTTTTCCACACGTGAATAAGTCATAAAGGTTATAAAACCCGTAGTGCAACATAACCTGAACGTACATTGTACGCTCAGCAATCTCCCGAATCGGGAGAGTCCAGATAATTTTGTACAGCCATTGGAATAACATAACATGAGGCGATAACATTTGTCGAAAGTTGTAGAGATTTCCCCGACCACAAGACATGAGGGACACTCAAAACTTGTCTTGAAGGTCAATGACGCTGGTATCATCGAGACGGGTAACTGGTGTTCCATTACCCCGGTGAGGGGCGTTGAGAAACTTGCCGTAGGTAAAACCCCCGAGCAGGTCCCAAAGATCGCGTCCCGTGTCTGTGGTATCTGTC
>CAZCZK010000215.1:0-2962 GCA_964503195.1 uncultured Methanoregula sp. | reverse complement strand
TTTTCAGAGTTCATGGGAGCTCAACCGTTTATGGTATCAGGTCGGTGGGAGATAACCGATGCCATGGTTCGTTTCAGAGACCCTGCTCTCGTTTATTCCGGGGGATATTCAGGACCTTTGCATTCTCCGGTCAGGAAGTGACAGGTGCCGGGTGATGTACGGTACCGTCCGTCGATCTCACCGTCCCAGCTGGCGGAGGAATGCATTTCTGTGGTTCACGGATCCCTGCCGCAGGTTCGACCAGACCTGGATGATGTCGGCCCGTTTCGTGTCAGCAAGGGCATGATCGAGATCGGCGATGTCGCGCTCCTCGACAGCAAGACCTGCTTCGAATGCACCGTTGATGGACGCATCACCCCGGTGTGCAAGGGTAATGTACAGCGACTGGATGGTAGCGTTATAATTCCCTACAGAAGCGTTGCCGATCTGGGTGTCCTGCAACCCGTACCGGTCGATGAGGAGCTGGACTTCTGCGATATGCATGGTCTCCGATGCGGCGATGTTGGAAAATACCGGGACCGTGTACATGCCGGCCCACCGCAGGTAGAGGTCGTGTGCCATCTGTTCTTCTTCACGCATGAAGAGAAGATCGCCAGCCTCTGCTGCGGTCAGGGTATCTGTATCGGTCATGGGCAGCAGAACCGGAGCATTCGCACCCGGGCCGGTGCCCGATGCCGGTCCCTGACCCGATCCTGGTGCCTGCCCTTGCCCGGGTCCTGCCGGTCGCTCCTGGCCAAAACCCGGGCGCGAGCCCGGTGCGGAGCTGCTCATGCCGTTGAGAAAAAATACCATGAACACGATGACGACTACGATAACCCCGCCGATAAGAAACAGTTTGGATCTCTCCATACCATCATCACCGGTTTCTGCTGGGATACCGCTGTATAAAAGGATTCGGTTGATGCACTAATCCGCTTCGCAGGCTCCCGAAGGATGGGTCTTGAGAACGCGAAAAGATCTCCCGGGGAATGGTCACGGAGGGAAAGTCTCCTGTGGTTCTGATGGCAGAAAAGGATCCCGTTTGGACACCCCGGGGGTATCCGGTCACATCGATTTTGGGGAGGCGGGAAGACCAACCCGAAGGAACAAGACCGGATATCTCCTGCCTTTGAGAGTAAAAAGTGAAACCATATGACCTATTTCATGATACCGGGGCGAAAATACGGGGGTTTTGGGAAGCACCTCCCATTGCCGCCGGACCTCGGTAACAATCCATACCGGGTCAGACGAATAATCTCACCAGGGTCGCGACACCCAGGATTATTGTTACCAGGGCGATTTTGCTTCGTCATGATCTCCCCGCTGATGTATGTACGGATGAAGCGCAGCGACAGGACCCGGGGCTGCACCACCCGGAGAACGCGAGAGGGTGAAATGCCCGTTCACGGCAGATCCTCCGGTTCTCAATCATAGTTGCCGTAACGCTTAATTCCCGTCTCTGATGAACCTGCCCCTGAGGTACGCACCGAGGAATATGAACGCAAGGCCAACCAGGATGGGCCAGTTTCCCGTGCCGATGCTTGCAATTGCCGAGCCGGGGCACATGCCCGAAATTCCCCACCCGGTGCCGAACAGTGCTGCGCCGATCACCGTGTTTCTCGTCAATACACTGACCCGGGGCCCAAAGGTTCCCCCGAGTGCAGGGGCTTTCATGAATTTCGGCACGACATTAATCGCAAAGAAGGTGACCACTGCCGCACCACCCATGACGAACAGGAGGCCGAGATCATCGAGCCTGAGGAAACTGAGGACAATCTCCGGCCGGGTCATACCACTATACGCGAGACCAAAACCAAAAAGGATGCCTCCCCCGTAGACTGCGATGTTCCTTGGGTTCATCACAGGACCCCCATGAATTCGACGAGGTGGGCGGTTATGATGCCGAACCCGAGGAAGGTAATGACTGCATAGAGGGATGTGGTTGAGAGGGACGCAATGCCGCTTATGCCATGACCGGAGGTGCAGCCGTTCGAGAGCCGTGTGCCGAAACCGACGAGCAGCCCGCCCAGCGCCAGCCTCCAGGGGTCAACACCGGTTACAAACATGCCGGAAGGTGACAGGGTGAGGGTGTAGAGTACGGCGCCCGATATCAGGCCGAGGCACAGCGCCAGTCGCCAGTCGCGCTCGCTGGTGGTTCGCTCTTCCTGGAAGTGCGGCAGCGTCGAGAACCATGAGAGCGTTGTTGTGAAAAAGCTGCTCTGGGTCGCGTGCAGCCCGGTCAGGATGTAGATGATACTGACGCCAAGGCCGATGATGATCCCACCGATCAGGTAGGGCTCTATACCGAGGGGAAACATGTGTTCAGCTTGGTACCGGAAATAATAAACGTTGAGTTTGGTATTTCACGGGCGGGGAGCTGGGGGTTCTTTTAGGAACCGGTGCCCACGGGAAGGCTATACCCCCACGTCCTGCCCGCCTTACCGGAGGATACGTGCAGCGAAGCGGGGGGGTGCCCCGGTCCTGCACGGGAGCACCACGGGTTTTTTCTCAAGGGATCCCGCGAGGCCTCTCTGGGAGTCTGTCATGCTGTGAGATCCGGTGAACGCCCACGATACCTCACGGCGCGGCCTCGAAAATAGTATGGCCTTGCATGCATATCTCTCATAAAGGTGGGTGATTGGTATACCAGCGAGAGGTATCGAAAGCAATGCCATGACCGGGTTTTGTGCCTGCGGACACGAGGGGGTTCTCCATGTCATTGAGGAAGATGGCAAGCGGGAATTCTTAGGTAAAAATGTTCGAACCTTCGCCGGGGAAGAGCCCCGCTGGCCCCGATCCCAAAGGGCATACGGGACCGTTGATCCTGGATCCTGACGGTTCCCCCGTTAACCCGGATTTCACTCCGCCACGCGGATCCTGCTCGCACCGTCCGTGCCCATCTCAATGAGAAGGGTATTTGCAAATTCACCCTGCATCTCCGCGATATGGGAGATGAGGAGGATCTGCGGGAACCGGGACTCCT
>CAZCZK010000214.1:0-2963 GCA_964503195.1 uncultured Methanoregula sp. | reverse complement strand
CACGGTAGGCCCCGAGAGCCCTGGCAGCACGTGCTTCACCGTCTCGAGACAATCCCGTTTCACGTTCATCATCAGGTAGCATTGTCCCCGGGCACGGATCACGCTCTCAAGCGCGAGATGAATTTCTCCAATCTTCTCCTTCTTCGTTTTCAGGGATTCGCGATTTGCGATCAGATGGGTAGATGTCACCATGACCTCATCAATCACCCGGAGGCGGTTGGTCCTGAGCGTGGTACCCGAACTGGACAGGTCGATGATCGCATCAGCGATCCCGAGGTGAGGTGTTGCTTCGCAGGCACCACCGACGAGGACGATATTGACGTCGACATGATGCTTAAAAAAATAGGCCCGGGTGATGGTGGGGAACTCCGTTGCTACCTTGAGACCAGCAAGCTGCTTTACCTGAGTTATTTTCGAGTCCTCGTGCACGGCAAGCACGAGCTTGGCCTTCCCGGACTGGAGGTCAAGCAGTTCCACTACATCGGACCCGCGCTCGATCACCATATCATGGCCGGTGATCCCCAGGTCAGCAGCCCCGGTTGCAACATACTCCGGGATATCCACCGGGCGGGCAAAGAGGATCTCGACATGGGGGTCAAGGGTCCTGGTGATCAGGCGGCGTTGTTCGCCGGTTTCCGCAAGGTGGAGGCCGCTTTTCTCAACAAGGTCTATGATCGGGGCTGCAATCCGTCCTTTGTTGGGGATAGCAAGCCGTACTGTCTCGGAAAAAAGGGTTGTGTCACGGGCGGTTTTACCCGGTTTTTTTTCTCGCGGCATTTTCTTATCAGAATGTCTTGAGTTTCCCGGCGATGACCTTTTCGGTGATACTGGTGATATTTGCCAGCTGGTTGTCGACAATTTCGTAGAGATCATCGTTGATATCCTTCAGGTTCACACCGGAACCGGGGAGGACCTGAATACTTGCGACGAGAGGCCGGTCGATCGGCTTGCCGATCTGGGAGAGGAGCCGGACGTACATCTCCTCGATTCCGTCAACCTTCGCAACACACTCCTGAGCAATCTGGGTCGAAAGGAGGTTATACATCTTGCCGATATGGTTGATCGGGTTCTTACCACTCGTTGCCTCCATGCTCATGGGGCGGTTCGGGGTGATGAGACCGTTGCAGCGGTTGCCGCGACCTACCGATCCGTCGTCACCCATCTCAGCAGACGTTCCGGTGACAGTTAAGAAGACGCTCTTTTTCCGGATATCATCCGCAGTGTTGACGTGGACCTCAACTTTGCGCTTCGTGCTCTTTTTTGCAACGGCAGTAATCTGCTCTTGTATGATTCCCATGTATTCCTGGTATTGCCGGATATCCGCACAGTGCCGGTCAACAATCGCACAAGCGATCGTAAGGGTTATGGTGTCACGATCCCGGAGGCCCATGATCTTGATATCCTGACCGATGGCAGGATACTTTTTCCGGAGTTTGGTATCAATGAAGTCCGCCGAGTTCCTGATGACGGTCTCTACTTCCGAGAAGGGGGCATGCCCGACACCGAAGGATGTGTCATTCGAGCGGGGTACCCTGCCATTGGAAGGCTTGAAGACGTCCCGAAGGTCTGTTGAGCCGGTCCCGAGCCGGCAATCGATCATCAGGTTACGGTTCGTCTTGAGATCCGGAATGATCTTTTGAATGTATTCCGTTGCAGCCTCAACAGCAACGGCATCCGTAGGGATCGTGACCCCGTTGAACTGTTTGGTCGCCCTCCCGTTGATGAGGATGAAGATGGGCCGGATCATTCGGCCGCCGCCGAACTTCGGGCTGGATTCCCCGGCAACAACCTCCCCCTGGTCGGTGTTGTGGTGGAGGACAACGCCGAACTCTTCGAGATAGGTTTTACAGAGTGCCTGGCTGATCGATTCAGCGATCCCATCTGCAATACTGTCAGGATGTCCCAGGCATTTACGCTCGACGAGTTC
The DNA here is from genome assembly GCA_964503195.1 of uncultured Methanoregula sp. Lineage (GTDB taxonomy): Archaea > Halobacteriota > Methanomicrobia > Methanomicrobiales > Methanospirillaceae > Methanoregula. Next base: position 1,036 of record CAZCZK010000214.1, on the reverse strand, counting down.
ATTGCGCTGTTTTTCAAGGGGAATCTGGTTCAGTGCTTCAATATGGATATTTCTCTTCACTCTGGTTCCTCGTGACACTTCGTTACAATACAAGGGACTGGTATTCATATAACATTTCTCATTCAACAATATTCGGCTTCCTGTTATTACCCATGGTAATTATGGGAGCAGTCAGACCTGGAAAATAGCGGTGAACCCGGTTACAGAAGTCAGTATTCACCACGATACTGCGTGATGGGTTCATGGACAATCTCATGTACCAGCTAAAAAAAATTATCTTCGGAGGAATTTATGGAGGATGGTCATCTCGCTTCCCCGTGGAACCTTTTTGATCGGGGGTTTGGTAGGTTGCGGCTTCTCATTCTCGATCTCATCCTCATCGGGTGCTTCCGTCCGGATCGGGGGTGCCGGCTTCCGTTCAGGAATAACCGTATCTGTAGGTAAAGTTCTTTTCTCACGCGGTGTCTGGGAGAACCAGGTATTGGTCAGGGTCCGGTTCTGTCCCAGTCGTGTCCCGCACCCGGGGCAGAAGTTCGCCTCCAGCGGAAGTTTCTTTCCACAGTTATGACAGAACTGGGGGACGTCAGCAGGCTCTTCGCGGACCGGGGGTGCATGGATAGTATCATGGATTGCCGGGCTGATGGGCGGCTTTTTAGGTTCCCTCAGTTCGGCTTCCACGACCGGGCGCCTCATCGTATGTTCAAAACTGGTCCTCTTCACCGGGCGCACCTGAGATTGAGCCAGGGGTTTCATGGCACTTTTCATGGCAACCTTCATGGCAGACTGGACTTCTGGCTTTTTCACGGGCTGGACATTCTCACGTGGTACCGGGAATACTTTGGGTTCCGTATCAGCAATACCGGATGCCTGCTTTACGGATTCCATGACCTGACGGACCTGGGCTCGCCGGGGGGGAAGGACGGGTTGTACTACAGCGGGGGGGACCTCTTCAGGAGCTTTGGCAAAAGAGATCAGCCGTTTTACCGGGGGCTGTTTTTCGAGATCCCGGACCGGTTTCTTAGTGGGTTTCAGCTCC
>CAZCZK010000213.1:0-2979 GCA_964503195.1 uncultured Methanoregula sp. | reverse complement strand
AGTGCCCCGGCAAGTACTGCACCGGCCCGTTTCCCGGTATACCATCCGTAGATGATGGCAAGTGCAGGGAAGATGGAGAATACAACACAAAAGGCAACGAGCAGCATGAACCAGGCGATTATATCTCCGGCAGTTCCCCGCGGGGGCATTTTGGTGAAGGTAAAGAATCCGACTGCAAGGATGACTGCCTCAACCGTGACTGGTATTATCTGTTCCTTGATTCTCGTCAGCAGGGTCATTCTAATCAGTTCCTCATATCAAAGGTCCCACTGATGACATTGAATCATACCGGTAGGTTTCGGCAATCATCTCCCTCATAAATGGAGTCTGTGATGAAAGGTTTGCCGGGGTTGTTGTTCCGTAATAGACAATATAATAGTCTCTTTTTACGGTGTAAAAATTATCTTCTGCAGGTATTCCCGGCCCAGGGATCGTCACGGTGAAAAAGAAGCCTGATGTATTGATACTTTCATATCCATTGGCTTTGATGCGTTCAGGAATTGTGTGGCGGTTTTGTGAATCCTGAATGCCCGATGCAGATTTTCCGTACCTGATGATATTCTCAGTAAAATTGAGTTCAACAGATGAGATTTTTCCGTATGTTTCCAAAAAACTGACCAGGTTTTTCTGTGATTCCAGAAATTTCCCGTTGTCATTGAAATACCATACTGCGATCATATACGGGTCCTTTGTCGTGAAATGCGTGTAATTTTCATAGCGGCAATAGGGAGAAAGTGCCGGGAATTGTGGTACCGAACCATCCTGATGACCGCTAAGGATGAGGCGTTCCTGCGTGAGGTGAGTCGGATTCGGTCCAAATGGTGTCCATACAATATCCTGTCCTGGAAGATACCATCCGGCCCTTACCTGGGGTGGCGTCGGATCGGTCATGGCAGATAAAACAATGAATGCGATACCTATGATGCCGGCAACGAGGAGAATAATTCCGGCAATCAGGATCTTTTTCATGGGATTCCCTGAGTTTTTTCATCCGGTCTCCGGTTAATCACGGATAGAATGGGATCCTGAACCCAAAAAAACCAGATCCTGTCCGCATCACTTATCTCCTCGTTTTTCGTTGAACCGCTGCAATTATACCAATGCACCCGATAGCGATGATAGCTGACACAAGAGGGAATGGTGCGGGGAGCGTGCCGGGTGTCGGGTGGATACGGGGCGTTGTCATGATAACGATCGGCACCGTTGGGGAGGGCTTGGTTCCTGTGTCATCATTACCCATTACTGAAGCCTGCAGGTACATCCCGTCAGGTTCAATATGTGCGTGGAGGTCCGTGAGGTTGTCATACTGCCGGACATATGCGGATACCGGCAGCTCCAGGTTTTTCCCATCCGACATCGACAATAGGCGGGCATACATCGTACCGGGCATACGGATCATAGCGACCGGCTCATACGGCGCGAGGTTTTTTTCATAATGCCATGTCGGGGACGATGTGGAATGGGTAAAATTTGCCGAAAAGTCGAGATACGAGACGGGAACAGCAAGAATGCCCGGCTGCTTTACCCCGGCGAACCGCTCGAACGTCCGCCCGGAGATGATGATGTTGATCATCTCCGACTCGGAAAGAGGAGTCGCTGGTTTTGCATCCTTAAAATACTCCGGCGGGATATAATGCTCGGGCACATCCTTATATTTCCATGTCGGAGACAGTATGGAGTTGTTTTCCGCGGATGCAGGGGGGATTATGACCAGTGTGACCAGATAGAGGGCGAGGACAAGGGTGATTTTCAACGGGATATTAAAGATAATAGGCATCATTCAATCTCCAGATCCAGGACCCCTGGATCTCGTGAACAGGAGATATCCGACAACAATCCCGACAATAATCCCGGCAAAGAAAGATACCGGATTGATTCCAATTATCGCAAATATCGCAGTAACATCCACATTCAACAACCGACCCACAATATAAACAACGAAGAAGGCTGCAATTCCCAGCAAGATCCAAGAGAATTCCTTATTCATGATGCGCCTCATGATATTTGTTCCTCTTTCGAACGTTCATTCCTGTCAGAAGAAAGATATCTTTGCTCCAGATCCTGCGATAGCATACACAGAGCAATGCCCCCAACCAGGCCGAGAAGAAAGAGGATCTGGCACAGCATCCCGTTCTTCGCGGTTGTGGACGCCCTCATCATAGCAGCGGCATAATCACCAAGCCATGCTGATACAGCGACAACAATCACTACCAGGATGATAAATACGAGGGTCTTTTGGGCTTTTTGATTCATTTCACATCAACCTCAGGAGTCTTTCTCAATTCTCGCCGCAAGGTCTTTACCCGGAAAACTCCTTACCTGAAATCAACCTCGTTGATCTGCACCAGCGGGCCCGTGAGGTCGCTCATCACGATCTTTGCGTCCGACATCGTATACAGCGTGTCCTCAATATAAAGCGACCGCATGACGGGACTCTGGTACGAGGCGTAACTGCTGCTGTAGTGCCGGACCGTGCCTTTCAGGGTGAAACCGGTCTGGGGATTCACGCCATACACGTACGCCCCGCCCCAGGAGTTGGGCGGGCTGCAGGGCCCCCGGGCCGGGCAGAACGAAGGGGTCTCTGTCTGGACCGGCAGGACCAGGAGATCCTTCTCCCGGTCGAAGAGGAAGGCCTTCGGGTCTTCGAGCACAGGTGACGTGCTGAAGGCCTCGCCTATCGTCTCACTGTCCTTGAGCACCGGGTTGTTCACGTCCGAAACATCGAAGAGGGCGATCTTGAGCGGGCCGCCTGCCGACTCCTTCCCGATGCCGATGATATGGTCCGGGTCATAGGGATGGAGGTAGGACGAGAAGCCCGGGATCTTCAGCTCCCCCAAGATAACCGGGTGCTTTGGGTCCGCGAGGCCGATCACGAAGAACGGGTCGGTCTGCCGGAATGTCACGAGATAGAGCCGGTCGCCCATAAAGCGGGCGGCATAGATACTCTCGCCGGGCGCGATATCGGGGAGCGTGCCGAGG
>CAZCZK010000212.1:0-3021 GCA_964503195.1 uncultured Methanoregula sp. | reverse complement strand
CGTATACTGTTGTCATCTACTACCTCACTGTTGATAATGAAATAACAGTCTTAACGTATTGGTGAGGAGGGTTCTTATATATTTCCACAGGCGGATAGATCGACGGAGGGAGAAGAAGAGGAGGTGATAATTTTTACTAAAACGTTGATGATATCCTTTCATTTATTATGATTGATTTGATTATGATTGATTTGCGATGAAAGTTGTCACCCCCATGGAGATCCCCTCTGGGGAGTCAAGGACCGGACATTCACCTGCTGTGAGGGGGGATGCAGGCCCATCTCCATGAACCGTTATCCCCTACGGGGGGTGGAGGCATCAGCCCCCTCAGATAATCAGAAAAGACTTCACTTCTTTGCCGGTTTCAGTCTCCCGATTACCTGGGATCTTGTGGATTCCGCAGGCTTTGCAGGATTTCCCCCCTTCACAGATTTCCCCATACCAGCCTTCCCCTTCCCTTCCAGCACCATCGTCCTGCCCCGCACACCTACCAGGACCGCCTTTGCCTTGAGGGCGATAGCCTCCGGGTCGACTTCGGTGTTCTGCAGCCATTTAACTTTTATCAGCTTTCGCTTCTTGAGTTGTGCCACAATTTCGTCAATCATGGTCTCCGTACAGCCCTGTTTGCCGATCCAGACGGTCGGCTTGAGGTCCGGCATCGATGTATCAGTCTGATCGGACATGAGGTCTCACTATCCGGTAGCGTGTCTTTTTATTGCATACTCCGCAGGTCACCACCACATTGCCGCGGTGCACACGGACCCGCATGTTCTGCCCCGGTACGAGGAACGCATAACAATGATGGCAATACTGGCGTCGGAATTCAAGGTCTATCCGGACCCGCTGGCGCATAGCGATCCGGCGGGCGAGCGCTACGTAACGGTTGCTCCGTTCAGGGTGCTCGCGAAATGCCAGCCGTGCCTGCGTAAACAACACACTGACCCGTTCCTTTGCCACCATCTTTGTGGTGGGATTCTTCGAGCGTTCCTTCATAATCGAGCGGCCGGCATCCGCTTGTGCATACTATAGGTGCCGATGGTAAAAAACCCGCGGTGATGAGGGTTTTTTCATGGATGCGATATCTGAACCGGTATGTCAGCGGATCTGCACGGTCCTGCCAACAATTTCCAGCCGTCCCTCGCAGAAGAGGCGGATTGCTTCCGGGTACCACGTATGTTCCTCGGCAAGGATTCGATCTGCAAGGGAGTCTTCGTCATCACCCATAAGGACAGGTATGCATTTCTGGAGGATGATGGGGCCGCAGTCAAGGTTCTCATCCACGAAATGAACCGTGCACCCGGCCACCTTAACCCCGTATTCCAATGCCTGACGCTGGGCGTGGAGACCCGTGAAACTGGGGAGCAGGGCGGGATGGATATTGACAATCTTTTGCGGGAATGCCTGCACGATTGCCGTGCCGAGGATACGCATATAGCCGGCGAGCACGAAGAGATCGGCCTTCTGCTGCTGCATGGCGTCGAGAAGGGCATCCTCATACGCCACCTTGGAGGGGAAGAACGCATAATCGAGAACAATGACCGGAACACCTGCGTCCTGTGCACGGTCAATGGCATAAGCCTTCGGGTTATCAGTGATGAGGGCAACACACGCTGCCGGTATATGACGGGCAGCAATCGCGTCAATGACAGCCTGGAAGTTGGAGCCACGGCCCGAGGCCAGTACGACTATGCGTTTTGTCATTTTTTCTCCCCAGGTGTGCTTTCGGGTAATGCCGTGAAGCCGTTTCCGTGGGCAGCATGGTTGACGATCTTCACCTTGACAATGCGCCTTCCGTGCATCTGCATGACAACGAGTGTGATCCGCCCGTTATCTATCTCGACCTTCTCGCCCGGGTGCTGCGGGAGATGCCCGAGCCGGTCAATAACAAGCCCGCCGATGGTCTCGTACGATTCATCGACGGGCAGTGCAAGGTCCATGGTCTCATTGAGATCTTCAACCCACATCTGGGCATCCACGACATGAACTCCCGGGGCAAGATCCTGCACGCCGGGCTCCTCCTTGTCGAACTCGTCAAGGATGTCCCCCACCAGTTCCTCAAGGATGTCCTCGACAGTGATAATCCCGACGAAACTGCTGTACTCATCAATAACAATCGCCATCTGGACCCGGTGGACCCGGAGTTCCTTGAGGAGGTCATCGATCTTCTTGGACTCGGGAACGAACATCGGATCGTACATTATCTCCCGGATTGTGGAGTCCTTCCGGTGCGAAACCATGGCGGAGAAGACGTCCTTGACATTCAGGATGCCGGTGATGTTGTCGATCTGGTCGTGATACACCGGTATCCGGGAAAAACCGGTCTCGCTGAAGATCCGGATCGCGTCCTCAAACGAGATCGAGTCTTCCATCAGGATCACGTTGACCCGGGGGGTCATGATCTCCCGGGCCGTGGTGTCGCCGAACTCCAGCACCGAGTAGAGCATGTCCTGCTCATCCTGTTCGATTGTCCCGTCCTCCTTGCCAACATCAATCCATTCCTTGATCTCGTCTTCCGTCACGGCCGGTTCAGTATTATCCTTACCGATTCCAAGGCTTGGACTGACCCGTCCCATGAGCCAGATGACCGGGCTGAGGAGTTTTGAAAGGAAGAGGATGATGGGAGCTACCGTCAGGGCGAACGTGTCCGATGCCCGGGTAGCATAGATCTTGGGGCCGATCTCCCCGAAGATGAGGATGATGATCGTCACAAAACCGGTTGCAATCCCGACCCCGACATCCCCGAACATCTTGATCGCTATCGCGGTTGCGAGCGAGGCTGCTCCGATATTGACGATATTGTTCCCGATGAGGATCGTGGTCAGGAGGTGTTCTGGTGATTCTTTCAGTGCCACAAGGGCATGCGATCCTACCCGGTTCTCATTATCGAGCGTCCTCACTTTTGCACGGGTCATCGAGATAAGGGCAACCTCAGAGCTCGAGAAAAATGCAGACAAGATGACACAGAGTATGAAAAGAAAGATTTCAAGAGCGTATTCTATCATTGTATTTCACAACGTGCGG
>CAZCZK010000211.1:0-3076 GCA_964503195.1 uncultured Methanoregula sp. | reverse complement strand
GGGCTGGATGTGTACAGCCGCCGGCTCGTTATCGACACCATCCGGCACATGAACCATGAGGGAAGCACGGTCCTCCTCACTACGCATAACATCGAGGAGGCCAATGCGCTCTGCTCCAGGATCAGCGTTATCAACCGGGGCAGGATCGTGGCAACGGGCAGCCCGGAGAAACTGAAAAAAACCTTTGATACATCAAGGTTTGTCGAGGTCTCGTTCGACCAGCAGGTAGCACCCGGGCTCTTCAACGTGCCTGAGATCACCCGGGCGGAGCCGTGGGGAGACAAGTGGCGGGTCTACACGGACAACCCGGATTACGCAGTGAAGTACATTGCATCAGCAGCGGAGCGGGAGCACCTGACAATCGTCTCCATCGCAACCTCGAACCCGACACTTGAAGAAGCGTTTGTCAGACTCACGGGAGGCCCGTAAGATGGACTGGAAAACGTTTTTCCGGAGCATTGCCGTCATCACCGAGAAGAACATGCGGATCTACTACTTCAAAGGGCCGGTAGTCGTCTTCGGCCTGCTCTTCCCCCTCATCATGTTCCTCACGTTCTTCATCGGCCGGGACCTCGACCTCATCCTCTTCTTCCCGGGATTCCTGGGCATGATGCTCTTTTTTACCGCATCGTCGGTCGGCCCGCTCATCACCCCGTGGGAGAAGCGGGAGAAGACCTACGAGCGGCTCGTCTCCCTCCCCGTCATCCTCGAGAGCATCATCATCGGCGACCTGCTGGCCGGGGCGATCTTCGGGATAGCCATCACGACCGTTGTTTTTACTGCCTGTGCCCTGGTCTTCCACATCCCGCTCGCAAGCGCCGGGCTCCTCTTGCTGGCGTTCGTGCTCGGATCCGTGGCATTTGCAGCGCTGGGCACGCTGCTCGCTTCGCCGACAACGGACAACCCTTCAAATATCATGATGCTCTCAAGCCTCGTCCGTCTCCCGCTCATGTTCATCTCCGGGATATTTATCCCGCTTGGTCAGCTGACCGGGCCGTATTTTCTTCTCACCTCCCTCTCCCCTCTAACCTATCTTGTCGACCTGTTCCATGCAGCGCTGAACGGTGACGCAGTTTACCCGCCATGGGTCGATGCACTGGTACTGGTTGTCGTGATTGCCCTGTTCATCCTGTGTGCGAAGGTCATCCAGAAGAGGAACCTGGTGAAGGGGATTTAGGAATTGCGAAAAGGGAGGTATCCTCCGGTAACCCTCTCCCCTTGAGACGCTGCCCCGTACCTGCCAGTGTCCCGTACCTCCGGTAGCGGTAGTTCTTACCGGTACGGATGTCCGGTATCCTTCCCACCTGCTCACCGGATCCCGGTATCAATGGAGATGTCGAGTCGAACCGTCTCACCCCAGCGCAAGCGTCATCGTTGCCGGCAGATCACGGCCCCCACCAAGTCCCTGATGCTCAATATCGACCACGCACGTCCTTGGGTTCAGGGAGACCGAGGAGACGGTCTCAGGATTGGCGGTTATTGTCGCGACCACAATCCCGCAGATGTCGTTACCGTGATCGGGCGGGCTGCATACGCGGCAATGAGCCGGTCGTGGGAAACCGTACACGGTTCCACCGTGCAGAGCGGGCCAACAGAGACAGTGCCCATGAACCTGCCCGTCTCCTCACCTTGCTGCAGGCAGCCGCAGGGAAGGACCGCACAGGCGAGGATGACGATCACGGGAGTAAGGATTGAGATAATCCGGCAGGTACTCCTTCCTGACATGGATGGGTAATGGCCTGGCCGGTGAGAAATGGTTGCGGTGCAGCGAAACCAGCTGCCGTCCATGCAGGTTCCCCTTGGAACCTTAAAAAATAGAGATCGGGATCCTTACCGGTCCGAGAACTTCTCGACTACCCGGACATTATCACCGCGGACGGTGATCGGGATCGGGACAATGCTCTCGTAGAGCTCGACCGTGATCTCTTCCTTTGCGGAATCGACGCGCTTGACAACCGCCTTCTCGCCCTTGAACGGACCGGCGATCAGCTCAACGATGGTGCCCTCATCAATACCGGCAACCACCGGCTTCGGGATGAGGAAGTGCCCGACTTCAGCCAGGCTGGTCTCGCCCTTGGTCACAACGCGGGCGTGGGCGATCAGCTCCACGAGCTGCTCGATGCGGTTCCGCTGCTCGGGGGTTTCGATGAGGACATATCCCTGCAGCTCGTTCGGCACGATGATGGACGCGACCCGGATATCCGTTGCTTTCGTCTCAATAGCCTTGAGGATATTATCTGCTACCGTCCGCTCCTGCTTGGAGGTGGTCTTGATCGCAAAGATGCGGTTCGTGAAAATCTCGGGGGCGGCAGGGACCGGTGGCACTGCAGGTGCCGGGGGGGTAGGCTGTGTCATAACCCTCGCGACTAGAACCCAAGCATCTTGTTGTGTTCGAAACCGACCATGATAATGAAGCCAATCAGACCGACGAGGAGGACCCCTGCCGCTGCCACGGTTGCTATCTTGATGAACTCGTCCCGGGTGGGAGTGCGCGCGAGTTTGAGGACCCGGAGGTATTTACGGAATAATTCCTCGTGGATGGCGTCTGTTTTGAAATCAGGTTTTGAAATTTCCATAGGGGCTCACTTGAGAAAATCGATCTCAAACTGTTTCTGTACTTTGGGGGTTAGTTTCTCATTCCGACCATATATTTGTGGCGACCGTACGCCCGTGACCACAAGGAGGGTACGCATCTTCTCTTCCATTGCCGGGTCAATCTGGGCACCCCAGATGATACGGGCATTCGGGTCAACGCGGTTGTAGACTTCCTGCACGACCCCTTCTGCCTCTTCCATGGTCATGCCCGGCCCGCCAACAACGTTCACAAGAGCTGCCGTGGCGCCGCTGATATCCACGTCAAGGAGCGGGGAGCGGATCGCCTTCTTGACCGAATCTGCCGCCTTGTCCTCACTGTCACTCTCCCCCATCCCTATCATCGCAACGCCGCCGCGTTCCATGACCGTGCGCACATCGGCAAAGTCGAGGTTGACGAGCCCGGGCATGGTGATAAGCTCGGTGATCCCCTTGACGGCACGCATGAGGACCTCGTCCGCGACCTTGAAGGCCGCGTAGAGCG
>CAZCZK010000210.1:0-3093 GCA_964503195.1 uncultured Methanoregula sp. | reverse complement strand
GCGGTGGACAGGCAGGAGACCACGCAAAATACCCCAAAATGTCCACCCGGGTAGAAATCTCCCAGGAATACAGCTCTTTCCGGGGCATTACGACGATAAGCGTTATTGCTCTTTATTGCGATTCCGGCAGCGGAACAGAAAGGAAACTGTGGTTAGGGAAATCCCTAAAGTCTGAAGGGGATTTTTTCCGGTGGATCCGGGATCCGCAGGATCCTGGGTGGCACCTAAAAACCCTGGACCCGGGAGATCCCGGCAGTCCACCCCTTTCATGAATCCTCCGTCGTAACCCTCTGTTCACGGGTGTCACAAAATATGGGTTTTCGTTCGGTGGACAGGCTGGGGATCGGCCGGAACACCCCAAATTGTCCACCCGCATGGAAATCTCCCCAAAACACGCCCCTTTTCAGGGGCGTTCCGACGACAGCCGGAATTGCTCTTTATTGCCATTCCGGCCGGGGAACACAAAGACATCGCTCCTCCGGCAGGGACCCGGGGCCGGGCAGATCCCTTGTTCCGGCTTCCCAAAAGATCCCCCGGCTCATGCCGGTGTCCCGGAGGACCCGTTTTGTTATGGCCAAAAAAACCCTGAAACGCCACGATATCGGGCCGGGTTGCCCTGTACGGGCTCAGTTTCCGGGTATTTTCCGTTCATCATAAAAGGGTTTATATCCCCGGGTCCAAAGGGTAGGTGCCACACGGCCCGGCACCAGGCCCGGGACGGTTGAGGGAAAGGCGCTTCTTTCGTTCTACCAGCGGAGAGCGTACGCTCCCGGACCGGACCCGGTCAGCTGAAGGCCGGGCCGTTGGCAGGAAACAACAACCATGAAAACCGAAACGAAACGACACGCTGGCCGGGAGAATACCCGATGCACCATGAAGCCCCACAGGCTGACCTGCATCAACCCTCCCGGCAGCATGACCGGCCCGCGGACGGAGAAACGGTCCGCACGGGCTGCGGGACAGAAGGATGAACACGGGGGCAGTGCCGGGCCTGAACTGCCGGCACAGGCCGGGGGCCCCATACCCCCCGGAACGGACGGGGACGGGATGAGAAGCGCAGGCAGACCGGCACCGGAGAACGGGGGAGGTGGTGCCGGATGATCCGGGGACACCCGCCGTACGTGGCGATAGCAGAGGCCGAACGGAAGGCGAAGGCAAAGGGCCTCGTGGTCTTCGCGCTCGAACCGGCCGGGGAGCTCCCGTTCCACTTCATCATCTGCGACGGGGACTGCATCAGCCTGGTCCGGGTCCGGCGGCTGAAGTACCCGGGCTCCTCGGTGGAGGAGATCAAAGCGTCCTGTAAAAAGGATATTGCAGAACTCCGGTCCATCACCGTTACGGCAGAGATCTTCCGGGAGCTCTGGGTGAGGGGGCCGGACCGGCACTGGTTCCGGTATCTCGTGCTCGCGGAGTCGGTGGAGGCGATGGATGGCTGGGATGTGCCGGAGGATTCGGAGGAGTCGGGGAAGGAGAGACCGGTGAAACCGGAAGACGCGGCTGAACCGGTGAAGGACGACGGGAATGGGGATGAACCGCTGACCAGGCTCACACCAAAGGACCCGGCTGTGCCGGACGACCGGGCTGGCGGGGCTGACACCGGGAACCGCTCAGAGTCCCTGCCAGTACCTGCCGCGGGGGCGGGAACACCCTGATGCCAAAATGGGGGCAGAGGGTTTGCCTTTCTCCGCTCCATGAAAAGAAAAGTCCGAAAGGACTCCCGCTCATCCATTTTTTCAGATTCAGAAAGGCCGCAGGCATGAGGTAATCCAACGCGATGAATGACAGGGATGGATGGGATCGCCGGGCGATTCTATTTTAAAATGAGAGAAATAAGTTACATACGTGCATCGTATAAACAAGCAACACGAGGAGTTGAACAATAAGCCTATGACAACGTATCACCTTTCTGTCACCATCTGGGAAGAAGATGGTGTGTATGTTTCAAAATGCGTTGAGCTTGATGTCGCCAGCTGCGGGGATACACCCAAAGAAGCACTGGAGAATATCCGCGATGCGATCGATATGTATCTGAAAAATGCCCGGGAGTACGGGATACTGGCAGATATCGAACCCTCTCTCACAACGCACGACAAATTCACTTCCTTAATCGAGGTCCGGGCGTGAAATTCTAGAGAGTCTCGTCTGCTCATGTTATTTCGGGGTTGAAGAAAAGAGGGTTTACAGAAGCACGATACCAGGGAAAGGGAAGCCACACGGCCCTGATCCGTGTTGACAATACGGGTCAGAAACTCCTCCTCATCGTCCCTAAACGAGACATCCTTCCCATTGGAACTCTCCTCTCCATTATGCGACAGGGAAAGTTTACCCGGGAAGAATTCATTGAGATACTCACGACGTGAAACCCACGTGCCTCAAATGCCTTCATCACCCGTGGCTTTGGTGCATCACGGGGAAATTTCATCTAAACAACAACCTCAGCAACCCGGGTGTCGATGATTTCATCATTTTGAAAAAGCGTCATTTCCGAATGTTTCCCGGTGAAATTGTATTGCGGAGGTAACGTCCGAGAGTGCTTCGTCAAACGTATCACCCTCTCCTACAACCACCCCTTTCATGCCAAGAGGATATGCAACATACCCGTCGGGATGTTTTTCCACAATAATCCTGAATTGTTTCATACCTTCTCCTCAGTATCCATACCAAGACAGGAATATAAGGTCATTGTGTTTGTATGATGGATGATTCCCGCCCACCAATCCCTGCTGCTGGGGGGTAAAAACCCTGATGCCGGAAAAACGTGGTGTATAATTTTTTCCTTTGGGTGTAGCGGGACCGGCCTGCAGGAAACCTTTTTTCTATGGATGTTATAGATATCATAGTAACTATGGCAGCCACAACTACGATAGCGGTATCCGCCAGCACGAAAGAACTCCTCCGGAGAACCGGTGAAAAAGGCGAGAGTTATGATGCGATCATACGGAAGCTGCTCCATACGGCATGCGCTCGAGGGTTTGGCTTCGGATCCGTTCAATCCCCGGTCCGGCATGGACCTACAACCCCTGGCTGCCACCAGTCCCAAGAAATACCGGCTCAGGATCGGAGAATATCGTATGGTATATACCGTGGAAGAGT
>CAZCZK010000209.1:2353-3095 GCA_964503195.1 uncultured Methanoregula sp. | reverse complement strand
TCCCCATTGTTGCATCACCGGTCAGCCTTGCGATTATGAAAGGGATGCAGGACACTTCCCCTACGATTGGTTCCGATACGGTCTACTTCTCGAAGAAAGAAGCGAATGATGAAAACGGTCTCCTCTTAAAATCCGGCAAGGACTCCTACCAGGGCAGGGATTTTTACTGTACCGCAAAACCTTCGGAGGCCATGTGCGGTTTTCTCTCCATGCGACCTTCGGGCGAGAAGGCGCGGAAGGCACTTGTACCGGGCATTCTCTCCTCGTACGACAACCTCAACCTCCCGTTCAGGGTCCAGGCATATGAGGTAGACCACTCAATCTACGGGGCATGCGCATATCTCCTGACCGGGCAGGAGATCATCGCGTATACCGGGGATTTCCGGCTCCATGGAAAGCATGGTGACAAGACCCGGAAGTTTGTGAATGCAGCTAAGGATGCATCAGTCCTCATCTGCGAGGGTACACGAGTAACCCGGAAGAATGCCTGCGATGCAAAGGGGGCCGTGTCCGAAGAATCGGTGCGGGAGACCTGCCGGGCAGCGGTGGAATCAGCCAGAGGACTGGTTATCGCGGACTTCTCGCCCCGTAATTTCGAGCGGCTTGAATCATTCCTCGCCATTGCCGAGAAGACCGGGCGGGAACTCGTGGTCACGGCAAAGGACATGTACCTTTTCCTTGCACTCACATGCGCTGGGATGCCTTGCCCAGCGGCTCGAACGCGTCGGACAGGCCGCCCAGC
>CAZCZK010000209.1:291-2343 GCA_964503195.1 uncultured Methanoregula sp. | reverse complement strand
GAAGATCTATTATGAACTCAAAGACCGGCGGAATGCCAAGTGGGAGACAGAGGTTGTGATGAAACAGCGGCCGGGCCAGTACATTGATGCTGCGGCAATTGCCCGGGACCCGGGCCGCTATATTCTGTGCTTCTCGTTCTTTGACATGAAAAATCTCCTCGATATAAAACCGGATGGCGGGACCTACATCTACTCATCCTGCGAGGCATTCTCTGAAGAGATGGAATTTGACTTCAAACGCCTCGGCGAGTGGCTGAAATTCTTCGAATTTGATGTGAAGGGGTTTGGGTTGTGTGCTGAGGGCGATACCATAACCCCAATGTTTGATGCTGCTTTCCACGCGTCGGGACATGCGTCACCCGAGGATATTTTCTGGGCTATCGATACGATTGACCCGGATATTATTATCCCGGTCCATACGGAAAACCCGGCATGGTTTGCCGAGAAATGGGAGAACACGCGGATCGTGAAGGACGGCGAGCAGGTTGAGTTCTGATTCCCTTTACATCACGATGACCGGCCGGTCGGTGCTGAATGCATATTACGCAACGCTCCGTGAGACCGCATTCCGTCCCACGCAGATCATCGTCCTGTCCGAGACAGAACATGTAGAGCAGATCCCGACTGTGAAAAAAGGACTTAAAATTCTTTCAGACGGGTACGGAATCGCTCCGAAGGTTGATGTAGAACAGGTCCAGACCGGGGATTTTATTGAAGCGGGCAAGAAGATCTCCGCACGGATCAGGGCTGGCAAGGAACAAGGGAGTAAAGTTGCTATCGATATTACCCCGGGCCGGAAAGCGCTGGTTGCCGGAGCTCTCATCCCGCTTGCGAACCTTTCCGTTGATCATGTCTTCTACCTCCAGATCACCACCACGGATGATGCGGCAAAACCCTACATGATGATCCCGCTCGCATCTCAGCAGCTCAGGGATTTCCGTGCCACAACGCCGAAGGTGACGCCATGACCAAGGAGGAGCAGATCTTCATCAATGAATTGCCCCTGCTGCTCAATTACCTGGGACCATCGCTCGCCGTTTCCTATCCGCTCTATGAATTCGATCTTTTTACCGCGAGACCGGATGGCACGGGATTTGCTCTCGAAAGTTTCGGTTCGCGGGAGTTCTTTGAAGATGCCCTTGAACCGTATGGCGATGCAGCACAGGAGATGCCGGCGTTTCATGATCTCCTGTCGTGCTTCATGAACAGCGGGATTCTTCCCTATGCCAACCGGGATGCCTTCACGGAAAAACACCGCATGCTTGCAAACCTGAAAAAAGGTGTCCGGTATGGGCTTGACACGAATGTCTTCTACCACGGCCTGCCGCTCAATGCCGGTCTTGACCCTTCAACATTCCTGCTCGTTGAAACGGTCCGGACCGAGATCGAGTCCTCCATCAACTTCAAGTATTCATCCCGTCAGATCACCGATCTCAAACGCACAGCGAAGTTCCAGAAGACCCTCCTCGATGAACTGGTCAATGCCCGGACCCGGCGGGCCCGCCGGGCAGCCCATCTTGCACTGCCCCAGTTCCGAGCTATCCGGGACCGTGCAGCCATAGTCCCTTCCGTGGAACCATCATCTGCTGACAAGGAAGCAAACGATCTTATCATCGTCAAATCACTCAAGGCATTCGAGAAGGAAAAGTTCGCTCTGCCAGTGATGCTGACCGCTGACCGGAACCTTGCAACGCTCTGCGATGCGGAAGGTGTGGAATATTTCTTCTTTGAAATGCCGGCCACTCTCGGAAAAACTCATTGCACCCCGGCAGCGTTTACACACCTGCTGGGAACACTCGCAGGAGTCTTTGGCTTCATCCAGTGTAATTCGGCAGTCATCTTCGGTGAGTACCGGGGAAAAGGCAGTAAGAGTGATGAACTCAAAGTGCAGTTTCTCAATGAAGCGCTCAACGAACCATTCAGAAAGGATCTCACTCTATGCCGGAAACTGCAGGAATTAAACATCGCCGTATAACTGCGGTCATCTTCGACATGGACAACACCCTGTTTGATTTTGTCGAAGCCAAACTCATAGCGTGTGCTGCCGTAATT
>CAZCZK010000209.1:0-242 GCA_964503195.1 uncultured Methanoregula sp. | reverse complement strand
CGGCCCATTCACGGGTTCGAGAGCCACGAAAATATCCGTGACTTCCTATGGGACAACAACTGCTATTCAGAGGACGCTTTCTCCCGATGCTGTTCAATCTACGACGATGAGAAGGTCGCCGCTATCACACCATACCCAAATGTCGCTGAAACGCTTTCAGAACTGCAGGCCAGTGGGCTCAAACTTGCCGTTGTTACCGATGCCCACAACGGCAATGCAATGAAGCGGCTCAGGAAAGCCGG
>CAZCZK010000208.1:0-3144 GCA_964503195.1 uncultured Methanoregula sp. | reverse complement strand
TAAGCCAATGATTGCTTTGGTGGCGCCCCGTTTAGAGAGGGGTGCCGGAGGTCCAGCACCATGCAGGAAGTAATCAGGAAGATGATCACGGAAGCGATGGCTGCCCAGCGCGCGGACGTGAACCAGATAAAAAAGAAACGCGGGCAGAATTTTGGTATCGAGGACACAAAGGTATACGTTGATGCGGTCAAAGGCATGAGACCCGCCGGTGGCCAGAGCAGGGCCGTCTTTGCCCTGCACACCGATTCGGTCAATGCCCATTATACCATCCTGAAAGGTCTCACCAGCACTATCCGTCCCGAGGACGATCCCTATGTCGAGCATTACCAGACCCCGGTCATCCTCGAAATGCTCTACGATGCGGACCCGGCGTTCCGCAGGAGCACGGATGTGTTTATCAAAGCGGTCGGGAAGGCTGAAGCCCTGATCGGCAGGGAATCCGCACGGAGGTATGCGGGGTTCTACGGGCCCACCTGTGTTGTGGACTTTGCCCTGATCCCGGGCAGCAGCAGCAACATCGTTAACCAAATCCTGAAGACCACGGATATCCCGGTCGCGCACAAACAGGCGATCCTTGCCGCGAAATCATGGGCAATGAACACCTCGTATGGGATCGGGGATGTCTTTGCCCACGAAGTCGAAGGCGGAGCCACGCTTGCGGATGCCGTACAGAAGGAAGTCGCGATGATCCAGTCGATCTACGATACGCCGGTCGATGCACAGGCAACCCTCATGGACAGCGTGGGCCAGTCATCGTTCGACTGCCGGAAGTACATGAAGGATTACCGCACGAAGATGCAGGGTGCAGTGAAGGCCTCACTCAATGAGGGTGTCCACTACGGCAATATCGTGACCGTGCCGGCCTACTGTGTCGGGGACATTGCACACCACATCTCCCAGTCCACGTACAACATGTGCAAGGACGATGTCATCATGGCCGTCATCGAAGCGGTGACCGAAGTCATGGACAGGACCCTTTCTGCGGCAGCCCCGGGGATGAAGACCGAACACGAGGTGCTCTCGGTAGCGACCGGTGCTTCGGCCAGTGCAGCGGAATATATCCTTGAACTCGACGGGTTCAACGCGATCATGGTCGTGGACATGCTGACAAAACGGTACCACAACTATGTCCAGCTCTACCCGAAGCGCGGGGCGGCAATCGAGCTCCACAACTGCGATTTCATGGATATGATCTATAGGGGATGGAAGATGGTGGACAAGGCCCGGAGGATGCAGGCAGCCGGACCCGGCCCCCTGAAACCAAAAGCCGGCGGGTTCGATGTCGATCTCTCCCCGGTTCTTAAAAACGAGGTGCTGGCCAACCCGCAGCGGTACGCGTACCCTGCCTGTGCCATGACCGTGCGGTTCTCGGCGATGATGCGCCTCTCCGATTACCCATGCCTCCTGACGAGCGAACCGGTCACGGCAACCCTGATGACCAACATCATTGCGCTGCACAAGGATGTCGCAGCCGCACCTGCACGGATCTGCAAGAACTGCGCATCGGCAGCCCTGATGGATTTCCGGCACTGTTCCTGCCAGTGGAAGGAAGCCGTCTGAAAAACGGGAATGAAGGAGAAGTGAGTGTAATGAAATGTTATGTATGTGCAAAAGTGGGAAAAGACAGTGACGCCGTGGCAGTCTGTGTTGCCTGCGGCATGGGAACGTGTATGAACCATACGATCAGGAAAGAGGTGGATGTCTGGGAGGGGGGTTACCCCCTGCCATCCCGGAAGCTCCCCAAAAAGATGCCGCGGATGCTCTGCCCGGACTGCAACGCGGCATACGGGGAGGGTAAGTGATGGCCTCCCTCACCACCCGCTGCATAGCCGAAGGTGTCGGGACGGCCCTGCTGGTCTTCTTCGGGGCCGGGGCGGCGGCGGTGACGCTGATGCTCGCTGCCGGGACAAAACCGGCAACGGCATTCAATGTCGGCATCGGCCAGCTCGGCGGGCTTGCGGACTGGCTGGCGATCGGGTTGTCCTTTGCCATCATCCTCATGGTAGTCATCTACACGCTCGGACGGGTATCCGGCGCCCACCTGAACCCGGCCGTGACGGTCGCCCTCTGGATCACAAAACGGTTCTCTGCCGCAGACACCGCGGGGTACATTATCGCCCAGTGTGCCGGGGCTGCTGCTGGCAGCCTGCTCTTCTTCCTGATGGCCGGGATGGATGCCGTGACTATCGGGGGTCTCGGAGCGACCACGCCCTTTCCCGGGATCGGGTACGGCCAGGCAATCCTGGCCGAGGCGATAGGCACCTTCGTGCTGATGCTCGCCATCATGGGAGTGGCGGTCGACGAACGGGCCCCGCCGGGTTTTGCCGGATTGATCATCGGGCTTACCCTGGGAGGAATGATCACGGTCACCGGTAACATCGCCGGGGCGTCCCTCAATCCCGCCCGAACGTTCGGGCCGTACCTGATGGACTTCCTCCTGGGGGGTTCGAATTTCTGGGCATTCTTCCCGATCTACATCATCGGCCCGGTTATCGGCGCTGTGCTCGCGGCAGTCTTCTACGACCGGATAACGGCGGAGTGAGTGCTGCACGGTTTCCGGCAGCGCGGTCATGGTTGTCCGCTCTGCCACGAGACCCGGCCCTGGCCGACTAAAAAAAAAGATTCCCGGTTCCGTCGGCATCCCGATGAAGCCGGTGCAGCGAAAAAAAGGGGGAGGTTCCCCCGTTTTTTAGCGCAACACTATTCGTTTACGCCCAACGGTTCCCGGCCATCGCCCGCTCCTCGCTGACGATCGCTTATGGCGGATCGACCGGAGAATGAGACGGTGCACCGGGTACCTGCATGGAGAGTTTCCAGTTCCCGGGCAGGACCGGAACGCCCGCTAACCCTGTAACGATCCTGCTTTCCCGCGGGTATCCCCGTCAGATATGATCTTCCCGTCCTTCATGACGATGACCCGGTCGAAATACTTCTGGTGCCACTCCTCGTGCGAGACCATCACGACGGTCTGGTCCAGTTCTTTATTGAGTTTCCGGATCAATTCCAGGATGATCGTAGAGTTCCGGGTGTCAAGGTTGGCACAGGGCTCATCAGCAAGAAGGATGGCGGGGTTGTTGATGAGTGCCCGGGCAATGGCCACCCGCTGCTGCTCCCCGCCGGAAAGTTCACCCGGCAAAAAGCTGA
>CAZCZK010000207.1:2246-3232 GCA_964503195.1 uncultured Methanoregula sp. | reverse complement strand
TCGCAAAGGACGGGCACTGCCTCTGCCGGCTGTTTTTCACAAAGGATACCGCAGAAAAAAAGGAAGAACCAAAATGACCTATGCACTCGTCACCTGCTCCGGTGTCTCGAACACCGGTAAACTCACTACGCAGGCAGCCCAGGTCCTGCTCCAGCGCCAGCCGGGTAAGTACGTATGGATGCATGCCAGGCAGTCTACTGCATCATTGCAAATGGAGATCGGGGACGCGGACGAACTGATCGTGCTCGAAGGATGCAAAGACTGCTGCGCGATGAAGAAACTGTCCTCTTCCCGCATCGCACCCGATCACCACATCATCGCCACCGAACTCGGCATCGAGAAAAAGGGGATGGGCGAGGTGCAGTATGACGAGATCGAGAAGGTTGTCCGGGCGGTCATGGATATCAGGGGAGCGAAAAAATGTATGAAGACATAATCCTGAAAGGGCTGCTCGGCGGTGTAACAGCACTGGTCGATTACCTGTCAGCCCACGTGCTCACGTGCCTTATACCGGCATTCTTCATCGCGGGTGCCATGAATGCGTTGCTGAATAAAGATTCGATCACGATGTATCTTGGCGAGAAATCCCCTGCATACAAGGCATACCCGGTCGCCGTTGTCGGGGGTCTCCTGCTGGCAGTCTGCTCCTGTACCATCCTCCCCCTTTTCGCGGGTATCAAGAAGAAAGGCGCGGGTATCGGCCCGGCCATCGCATTCCTATACACTGCTCCGGCAACGAACATCCTTGCGGTCTCGTTCACATGGAGCGTCATCGGGGCGGATTTTGCCATTGCCCGTATCGTTCTCTCGGTCACCTTTGCAGTCCTCATCGGCCTCATCATTTCGAAGCTCTTTGCAGAGACTCCCGCTGCAACACCTGATCCGATTGGCTGTGCCTGCAGTCCTGCAGCCGAGGCCTCTGCTGCAAAGGGCCAGAAGCATGTGATCCTGTTCATCGCCACCCTGGTCGCGATCCTCTTTGTCGG
>CAZCZK010000207.1:0-2236 GCA_964503195.1 uncultured Methanoregula sp. | reverse complement strand
GCACCTGGGCTCTTTTCATGGAAAACAAGCTTGCAGGTATCCCGCTCAGATTCATCGTCCTCCCGCTCCTCATCCTCCTGATCATTGCAGAGGCGTTGAAATGGTTCACCCGGGACGAACAGCGTTCCTGGCTGGAAGAGACCTGGTCGTTCATGAAAAAGATCTTCCCCCTCCTCTTCATCGGGATCTTCGCAGCTGGCATAATCAGTGCGCTCCTGCCAAAGGATTTCCTCGGCCTGTACCTGGGCTCGAACACTGTCATGGCAAACCTGATCGCGGTCCTCTTCGGGACGTTCATGTACTTCCCTACGCTTGTTGAGGTGCCGATGGCACGGATGTTCCTCGACCTCGGAATGGCCCGGGGCCCGTTGCTCGCGTACGTTCTCGCCGACCCGGTCATCTCCCTGCCGAGTATCCTCGTTGTCCGCAAGTTCATGGGAACGAAACAGACCATCGCCTACGTGCTCCTGATCGTGTTCTTCTGCACGCTTGCAGGATTGATCTACGGATCGTTTGCGGGGTGAGAAGATGGCCGTAGTCACTCCACGTTACAAGCGCCTTGAGATCGAATGGAGGCACTTCGCGGTGAACGGTGCCACCTGCGAACGGTGCGGGGATACCGGAGAAGCGCTCCGGTCCGTTGTCGAAGACCTCCGGCGCGAGTTTGCTCCTGTCGGTGTGAAAACCAACCTGACCGAGACGATGCTCGACAAGACACGGATCGCGGAATCGAATGAGATCTGGATGAACGGGAGACGGATCGAGGACCTGCTTGCTGCAACAGTTGTATCGACAGACTGCCCCTCCTGCGGAACCCTTGCGGGCGAAAGCACCTGCTGCCGGGCAGTTGAGATCGGTGAAACGCAGTATGAGAATATTCCCCCGGAGATGATTAAAAAGGCAGCGTACCGGGCACTGGGCATCGATCCAGCGGGAACATGAGGGTATGATGTTTGATTCTTACCGCGAGAACACGCTCCGGTATTATCCGGAACTCTGCATCAACTGCAAACGCTGCACGCAGGTCTGCCCGCACGGGGTCTTTGCCGAAGGACCGGCGCATGCTGAACTGGTCAGCCGGGAGTCCTGCATGGAGTGCGGGGCCTGCGCGGGAAACTGCCCGGTACAGGCGATTACGGTGCAGAGCGGCGTCGGGTGCGCGTGGGGTATGATCGCGGCCGCCCTGCGGGGAAAGGACATGGATACGGAAGGCTGTTGTGGGGAGGACGGAACGTGCTGCAAGTCGCCCGGCGCCGGTTCCTTCCGGCAGGAGTGAGCGCCCGGAATACGTGGATTAATCACGATGAAAATCCGGATTACTGGAATGCCTATGACCGATAAATCCGAGCAAGCGCCCGGACGCCTCATCTTCTGCGGTTCGGGCGCTTTCAATGTCGGTGTGCTTTCCTTACAGGCAGCGATCCGGCTCGCGCAGGAGGGATTCGGAACTTTCTCCTGCATCGCAGGTATCGGGAGTGCAAACCCGCCGATGATCCGGGCTGCAAAGATGGCCGTGGAGCGCGTGCTCATCGACGGCTGCCCGGTCGGCTGCGGGAAGAAGATCCTGGACGTGAACACGATCCCCATCGACCGGTACATTATCGTCACGGAACTGGGAGTGGACAAGACTCACGGTCTTGATAGAGGGGAGTCTGACATCGGGACCGTTGTAAACGCGATAAAGAAAACTGTGAGGCAGCAATGAAGATCGGCATTGTCAGTGACGGAAAATTCGGCGACCGGGCCTTCGAAATCATCCGGGAAAAGTTCCCGACCGAGTGGATTATGGCTCCGTTCCCTTCGGGAATGATGGTGGATGACATCGAACTGACGCTCCCGGAATGCGACCTCTACATTTCGTATGTTCGTCACCCGGACGTTGCCCTTGCAATCATCGAGAAGCGGAAGCCGGTGATCCTCGGGGTAAGTTTCGGCCCCGGGTTCCTCCGGCAGGCAAAAGAGATCAACGAGGATATTGTGGCGACCCCGACCATGTGCTCGCTCGAAGACAATACCTGGGTGCCGGAGATCAACGAATTCGCGAAGGTGTTCGGACGGCCGGTGTTTGATGTTAAGATCCGGGACGACGGCATGATTGACAGTATCCGGGTCATCCGGGGTTCGCCGTGCGGTTCGACCGTGGCCGCAAGCGCCGAACTCCCCGGGACCTTCCTGAGCCCTGAACAGCTCCAGCACTACGGTCTGCGCATATGTCACTTCTGCCGGGCCCCCCGGC
>CAZCZK010000206.1:3007-3252 GCA_964503195.1 uncultured Methanoregula sp. | reverse complement strand
GGTACTAATCCCAATCCATAAATTCCCGCCCGCAGAATTCTACCGTGATGCTCAAGCTCTCGCCCGCGATGCAGGCTTACGAGAAGTCGTTACTCGACGAACTGCACCGCACCATCGCGATAGCAAAGGAAGCCCGTTCCCGCGGGCTCGATCCCTCCCTTGATACCGAGATCCCGATTGCAAGCGACCTTGCCGACCGTGTTGAGGTCCTTGTCGGGGTCACGGGTGTGGCAGCCCGGATCCGC
>CAZCZK010000206.1:0-2997 GCA_964503195.1 uncultured Methanoregula sp. | reverse complement strand
AGCAACGATGTCCCGGGAGGAGGTTGCCCTGCGGATCGGCGATGACTTCGTTGCCCGGAAGTTTGGCGAGAAGGACATCATGGAGGTGCTCGATCACGCCATCCGTGTCTCGATGGCGCTCCTCACCGAAGGGGTCGTGGCGGCACCCACGGAAGGGATCGCAAAAGTTGCCCTTGGCAAGAACGATGACGGGACCCAGTACCTGATGATCTTCTACGCAGGACCGATCCGGAGCGCCGGGGGTACGGCGCAGGCCATGTCCGTGCTCGTGGGGGACTACGTGCGACAGAAACTGGGGATCAACCGCTATATCCCGCGGCAGGAAGAAGTGGAGCGGTACATCGAGGAGATCCGGCAGTATAACTCGATCATGAACCTCCAGTACCTCCCGAGCGAGGCCGAGATCCGGTTGATCATCGAGAACTGCCCGGTCTGTGTTGACGGGGAGGCAACCGAGCAGGAGGAGGTGGCGGGCCACCGCAACCTCTCGCGGGTTGAAACGAACACGGTCCGGGGAGGCATGGCCCTTGTCATCGGGGAAGGTATTGCCGGCAAAGCCCGGAAGCTCAAGAGCCGGGTCGAGAAGATGAAGATGGGGGGCTGGGACTGGCTCGACAAGCTGATAGCCGGTGCAGCGAAGGGCGGGGACGGGGAGCATACCGGGGGAATAAAACCCCTCGACAAGTACCTTCGCGATCTTATCGGGGGGCGCCCGGTCTTTTCGTACCCGATGCGCAAGGGGGGCTTCCGGCTCCGGTACGGGCGGTCGCGGAATACCGGGTTTGCAGCGGCCGGCATGCACCCGGCAACCCTCTATATCCTTGGCGAATTTCTTGCCACCGGCACCCAGATGAAGACCGAGCGGCCGGGGAAGGCCTGTGGTGTTGTACCGGTCGACAGTATTGAGGGGCCGACCGTCCGGCTGAAGAACGGGGACGTGCTCCGCATCGATGACGAAACGACCGCTAAACAGCTGAATTCCGCAATTGAGAAGATCCTCGATGTCGGCGAGATCCTCATTTCGTTCGGGGAGTTCCTCGAGAACAACCACCCGCTCATCCCCGCAGGGTACTGTTCGGAATGGTGGCAGCTCGACGAGGGGCCGGGTGTTTTGCCCCCAAAGGACGAGGAGGAGGCGCTCTTCATGGCACGGGCAGGAGGGTACCTCCATCCTGACTACCTGTGGTTCTGGGACGATATCACGAGCGGGCAGGTCCGGGCACTCGCCGAGGCTGTTGCCGCAGGAGGATCGATCCGGGACGACACCCTGTGTATCCCGCTGGATCCCGTGACAAAGCCGCTCCTGGAAACAATCCTCATCCCTCACCAGGTGCGTGAGGACACGGTGCGGATCCCGATGTACCGGGCGTTCCTCTGCGGTCTCGGTCTCGATGAAGACCTGAAGAAACGGGACTCGTGGAAGAACGTCCCGGCAGAGGCCGCCCCTCTCGATCTCGTGAGGCACCTGAGCGGCCTGAAGATGCGGTCCCGGTCCGGCACCCGTATTGGCGGACGCATGGGCCGGCCCGGCAAGTCAAAGCCCCGGAAGATGAACCCGCCCCCGCACGGCCTCTTCCCGCTCGGGGACTCGGGGGGAGCCCGGCGCTCGTTCCAGTCAGCATCCGCCCATACCGCGGAAACGGACCAGAACAACACCGAACTGGACTTCCAGAAGGAAGGGGGGATCATCGAGATCGAGGTAGGGCGGCGGCGCTGTTCCCGGTGCGGGGAGATCGGGTATCTCTGCCGGTGCGAGAAGTGCGGGGGGCACACCCTAGCGATCTTTACCTGCACAAAATGCGGCCGGGAAACGGCACTCCCCCGCTGCCCCGTCTGTGACGCCCCCGCCACGTGCAGCCAGAAACTGACCCTTGACGTGAAAGGGGAGTATGCAAAAGTCATGGAACGCCTGGGGCTGCGACCCGACAGTGTTGCCCTGGTGAAAGGGGTAAAAGGGGTAATCTCGAAGGAGAAAACGGTCGAGGCAATGGAAAAAGGCATCCTGCGGGCGATCCATTCCATCTGGGTCTTCAAGGACGGGACCACGCGGTTTGACATGATCGACCTCCCCCTCACCCATATCCGCCCGGATGAGGTGCGGGTGCCGGTTGAGCAGCTCCGCTCGCTCGGCTATGGGAAAGACACGCACGGGTATGACCTCCAGAACGGATCGCAGGTGGTCGAGCTTCACCCGCAGGATATCCTTGTCTCGGATTCCTGTGCGGAATACATGGTCAGCGTTACACAGTTCATCGACGACCTCCTCGTCAGGTGCTACCAGCTGGAACCGTTTTACAACGTGAAATCCCCCGAAGACCTGGTCGGCCACCTCGTGATCGGGCTTGCCCCCCACACGAGTGCCGGTGTCCTTGCCCGGATCATAGGGTTCACCCGGGCAAACGTGGGGTATGCCCACCCGTTCTTCCATGCCGCCAAACGGCGGAACTGCTTCTACGGCGATACGGAGATCGAGGTGTTTGACGGGAAGCGCTGGGCGAAGACACCGATCCGGAAGTTTGTCCTCGAGAACTTCGATCTCTCCCGCCCGGGTATCGACCGGCTCGGCACGTATTATTCGGACCCCGCCCGCCCCTTCCTGACCCGCTCGGTGGACACGACCGGGGGCCTCCACCTCCGGAAGATCACGTCGGTCTCGATCCACCGTTCCCCGGCAGCCCTTATCCGGTTTGAGACTGCCCGGGGACAAGAACTGGTCGTGACCCCGGACCACGCGATGCTGGTCTGGGACACCGGGTACCTCCGGAAGGTCAAGGCCGTGGAACTGAAGGCCGGTGATGCGGTACCGGTCTTCACCGGGTCCTGTGCGATCGCGGACCGGATCGCGGTGGCTGAACCGGTGCCAGCCCCCGAAGAGCGGGTCTACTGCCTGACCGTGGATACCGACCATACCCTGGCGGCCAACGGGATCTTTACCGGCCAGTGCGATGGCGACGAGGACTGTATCATGCTCCTCCTTGACGGCCTCCTCAACTTCTC
>CAZCZK010000205.1:0-3256 GCA_964503195.1 uncultured Methanoregula sp. | reverse complement strand
CTATTGGGTTTTGATAATGAGAGTTAACGCCTGATTATATAAAAGGTTTCCGTCGAAAGCCCGTCGATGCCCTGATTTTTACCACTTATTTAAGGTTTTTTTGGTCATTGTGCCACACTATTCACTCCGATTAAAAAAGCTCTAAAAGGTTCCCATTTTTCAATATCCCTATGTATAATGGGCTGAACGCGTGGCGGCGCCGTTTGGTGGACCGGATGTGAAAGCGCAGTCAGCGGGGGGGTTTTCGGAGATCTGCCGGGGGTGCGGCAGGATCATCACCGACTCACGGTTTACCTCAAGGACTCCCAGATCACCTTTGAAAATCTTCAACCTACCGTAAAATACCGAGTCCGCAGGGTCTTCGTGAGGATTTAAACAGAGATAACTCCAGACGTCATGCCTGCTCAGTGAACACCATGAACGTTCCTGACTGATTTAGAGGTTATCTCATAATACGCACCCGCTATGAGCCTCCCCGGAAGCAGGGCCGGTTTATGGGGGTTTCCTTCGGTCAACAAGCCGTTTCGGACGCCCTTTCAGCGTATGGAGTTCCAGTCCCCCAGGCTCCGTACAGCTGATGATGATGGTCAGATTACCATCATGGTATTGGCTTGCAAGGCCGGGCTTGTATTTCAGGAACCGCCCGATGAGCGTGTCCTCCACGAGCCTCCGGTCGCATCGCTCAAGGTCAAGGCATTCCACATTGATACGGAGAATCACTTCATGGGGCGAATCCCCGCTATAGATGAATGCTTCATACTCCCCGGTGAGGTACTCCATGTTTTCAGGTTGGAAGACACCTGCCTCAATATCCACCCGGTTCATGGCGTTCCCGAAAATCCAGGCAGTTTCTGCGTCCCGCTGCGGATTATAAATCCTCATGTGCGTCCTGCCGCACCCGCAGCGTTCCCGGGAAATCACGAGCGTGGTATCCTCGGTATCATAATTGAGGAGGAGCATTCCGCCCTTTCCCCCAACCGGGAGAAGAGTGGTCAGTACGCCCCTGCCACACTCCCCATCCTTTACGAAGCCTTCCATTTGTGGATCATAGACATCTAAATGAACAAGGTCTTCCGGTACATGTAATCCATTGATTTCCGTACATTCGCCGCACATAGTACCTTCGGTACTCCCATAGGTGTTGTACACCGGGCAGCCCCACAGGTCTGCAAGATACTTCCGTGATTCATCAGCAAAACTTTCCCCACCCGCCACGAGTTTGTCAATAGCAATATCCTGAGGAGTCACCCCTTCTGCTTTCAGGCGCCGGACAAGCCGGAGCAGTTTAAACACACTCCCCACAATTGAGGTTGGCCGATAACTCCTGAGGATCCGTGAATCAAAGGAGCATTTGCCGATCGGGATGATTCCCATCCCGATTCGCTGTGCAGCAACGGTCATCGTGTTTGCCCCAACATTCATACCGTAGGAAGCGCAGACCACGATCCGGTCCCTGCTGGTGAATCCCTGCGAGACAAAACTGCGACAGTACTTCTCCGCATACCGCTTCCAGTCCTCCCATGTCAGAAAAAATCCTTTGGGGGTACCACTGGTGCCGCTTGTCTCCTGGATGGAGAAGACATTGGACCAGTCCGTTGAAAGGAATTGAAAGTCCGGAGTAACGGGAGGCTGATGTTCCCGTATTGTCTTACCAGATATAAGGGGGAGGGTGAGCAGATCCTCGTGGACCCGGATCTCCTTTGGTTTAATCCGGTTTTCGTGGAACCAGTGTCGGTAAAACGGGGAGTGCTCAGCCGCATACTGCACCGTATACCGGACCCGTTCATCGATGAGTGCATTGAGGTCGCTGCGTCCCATAGTCTCGATATCGGCAGAAAAATAGTTACCGGCCCGCATACCAAAGACTTACCGGCGGAATCGCTTATAGGTTACTGCCTTCCCACAGGAACTTCCGCTTATTCATCTTTCCTGTGACACGGATAGTACCAGCAGCAACTGAAATTTTATCGTCTGTCAAAAACTAATAATACAGGTATTTCCATGTACTTCCACCTCATCCTCACCGATGACTGCAATCTCTGCTGCGGGTATTGCAAGGCAAAGGCCTTCGAAAATCTCGAGGAGAGTGAGGGGGTGCGTGCACTGATCATTGATGAGGATCTGCCCGTTGAACTGAACGTCGACTTGGATGTGCTGTATGGTTTTCTGAAAAAAGATCCCTCCCCCACCCTCACGTTCTATGGGGGGGAGCCACTTCTTCGCACGGACCTGATCGAGCGGATTGTACGGGAGGCGCCCATCACGCGGTTCATGATGCAGACCAACGGGATACTGCTGGATCGGATTGCGCCGGAGGTTCTCAACCGCTTTGTAACGATCCTGATTTCCCTGGACGGCAGGAAAGAGCTCACCGATGCCAACAGGGGTGCCGGGGTCTATGACAAGGTCATGGAAAATATCCGGAAGATCCGTGCACAGGGGTATACCGGGGAGCTGATCGCGCGGATGACGGTAACGGAGAAGACCGATATTGTTGAGGAGGTTCACCACCTTGCTTCCAACCCGGATTATTCATTCTCCTCCATCCACTGGCAGATGGATGCAAACTTCGCGGGGGACTTTTCCCGACGCAGGTTCCGGCAGTGGGCACAGGACAGTTATAATCCCGGCATCCACCGGCTCGTTCATGATTGGGTAGACCATATGGAAAAAGAAAGAGAAGTGCTCCCGTGGTACCCCTTTTTAGATCCCATGGAGGATCTTCTGTACAAAAGGGAGAGCCGGCTCAGATGTGGTTCCGGGTATGCCAATTATACTATCATGACTGACGGAAACATTGGGCCCTGCCCGGTAATGATCGGAATGAGCCAGTACTATATCGGGCATATTTCCCGGTCACACCCGCTGGAGCTGGACACTGTCGGTATCCAAGGAGAGTGCGAGGACTGCCGGATCCGGAGATTCTGCGGCGGCCGTTGTCTCTACTCTAACATTATGCAGCCATGGACCATACCTGAACGCCAGCTTGTCTGCAATACTGTAGAAAATCTCCGCGAAGCACTCATCAAGGCCCTTCCCCGTGTCCGGAATCTCATTGACAGGGGCACCATTACACCGGGAGATTTCTCGCACGAGAAGTTCAACGGCTGCGAGATCATACCCTGAATGCACGGGAAATCACCGGATAAAACCTGCTATTTTCAGGGAGATGTATATATACTGAACCGTTAATTGTATATATGCAGATCAAAACTGCATGAGTAATACAATGGAAAGAAAGAGTTTTGGTGGCCCG
>CAZCZK010000204.1:0-3263 GCA_964503195.1 uncultured Methanoregula sp. | reverse complement strand
TCACACCGGGAGCGGGTTCTTCTTCCTGTCAGAGACTACGGTACCCCGGTATTTACCCTTCAGGATAGCATTCTGGAGGTTCTTTGGATCGCGCCCGTCCAGCACGACAAGAGGGATCCCGCTGCGCTCGACCACGCGGGCTGCTACGATATCGAGCACGGTATTGGAGCCCGCACCCAGTCCCGTGCTTCCGACGATCTCCAGCAGTTTTTTGGGCGTCATCGCATCGAACCGGGTAGCGTTTGGATCCTTCCGGGGATCGGCTGAATAGATCCCGTCAACCGAAGTCGCATTGATGAAGACCGCGGCCCCGACCCGTTCTGCCAGCACAGCCGCCACTGCATCGGTTGTCTGGCCGGGGGTGATGCCCCCCATCACGACAATTTTTCCCGATTCTGCGAATTTTTTTGCCTCTGCGTGGGACTCGGCTACTTTCGGGTACGCCTCCTCTCCGAGGGCAGCGATCAGCATGGTCGCGTTCAGCCGGGTGATCAGGATGCCGATCTCGTCCGAGGTACCTTCGTCAATGCCAAGAGCCCGCATGATACCGATATACCGCCGGGCCTCGCCGCCGCCGCCGACAACGACAAAGAGGCGGTGCTCTTGTGCGATCTTCTTTAAGACCGGTACATAGCCTTGTATCGTATGTTCCTCGAGAGTCGGGATGAGGATTGAGCCGCCAAGGGAGATGACAACCTTCTTCATTGCACTAGTTTTTGTACCGGATGCACATAGAGTTGTTTACTATGTTCTACTGCCCGGCCTGCAAGAGCCAGGAGATCTATGCGGTTGCAGGGGGATATATCGGCCAGGTCTACCTCTGCAAGGACTGCGGGTACCGCGGGTCATTCGTTCTTGAGATTGATGATTGCGGTGCTTGTGGCCAGGAAGGAAAAAACGATAAGGACCGGAAATAATCACATGGTGTTTACACAGGCCAGCCATGCACGAGGCACACCAGTACCGAAAGAATGAGGATGGCACAGTAACCTGCTCGCTCTGCAACCATCACTGCAGCATACAAGCCGGGCGGCACGGGATCTGCGGGGTCCGGAAAAACGAACAGGGAACCCTGGTTGCAGAAACCTACGGGAAGATCAGTGCCGAAGCAATGGATCCCATCGAGAAGAAACCCCTGTACCACTATCTTCCCGGGACCCTTTCTTATTCGCTGGGGGGGATCGGCTGCAACTTCCACTGCGAGCACTGCCAGAACTGGTATATCTCCCGGGCACATCCAGAGGAAGCCCGGTTACAATGCCTTGGACCGGAAGAGGGTGTCCACCGGGCTCTTGCCGGGAGCTGTGCGAGTATTGCATGGACCTACAATGAACCGACGATCTGGCACGAATACGCCCTTGACATGGGGACGCTCGCCAGGGCAGAGGGACTCGGGACCATCTATGTAACGAACGGGTATATCACGGAGGAAGCCCTCCGCGAACTCTCCCCAATGCTTGGTGCGTTCAGGGTAGACCTCAAGGCATTCACTGAGGAATTCTACAAAAAGGTCTGCGGGGCGCACCTCCAGCCGGTGCTGGACTCCGCTCTGCTCGCCCGCGAACTGGGCATGCATATCGAGACGGTCACGCTGGTCATCCCCGGGCTCAACGATAATATGGAAGAAATGTCGGCATTAATACGCTGGGTGATTGAGAACCTTGGTCCGTCAACACCTATGCACTTCTCCGCGTTCCATCCCGATTACCAGATGCTGGATCGCGGGGCTACCCCTCTCGCAACCCTGGAAAAAATCTACCGGAAAGCACAAGATCTTGGCCTGAAGTACCCGTACATCGGGAACGTGCACACTCACCCGTACGAGAACACGTACTGTCCGGCCTGCGGCGTGACCCTCATCGAACGAAGGGGGTTTTCCAGCAGGGTTACCGGACTCGATGACCAGCAGTGTAAAAAGTGCGGGGAGAAGATAGAGATCGTGCGCCATGTCAGCTGAATCTCCTGCAGAACAAAAGTTCATCACTGACCGCATGCTGGGCACGCTCACCCGGTACCTCCGGTTTATGGGATACGACACCTCAAGTGCGAACGCAATTCCCATGGGCAACAAAAAAGAGGACTCATACCTGCTCAGGATTGCGCAGGAGGAGAACCGGCTCCTGCTCACGAAGGACGCAGAACTTGCCCGCCGGGGGGATGCATCAGCCCTGTTGATCAGGTCGGATGATGTGATAGAACAGGTGCAGCAGCTGATCGATATACATCTTGTCAGGAGGAGACTCGCGATGAGCAGGTGTTCGTTATGTAATACTGAACTGCGGGAGGCAAATACCTGCGAGATCCAGAAAACCACCTATGCCCCAAAAGACTGGCGAAACCTCTCTTTCTTCTGGTGCAGCAGCTGTAAGAAGCTCTACTGGAACGGGTCCCACGGGAAACGGCTGGAGGAACACATGGAGCATGAGCTCAAAGGATGAGGGGGAAATTTCTGCCGGGGGTTGGATCACCGCTGCACACGTTACAGGACAATGGAGGGATCAGATCTCTTTTATCAGGATCTCAAAAAATTCTTCCGAGGCAAAACGTTCAACCCATGGCCGGTGCCCGCATTTTTTCAGGAGGAAAAACCGGAAATCAGGGCATTTGCGGGAAAGGGGTTCGCGTACCCCCTCGGCCGGATGAGGGTCGTAGTCTCCATGGATCGCTATGACCGGGCACCGGACCCCGTGAGCCATATGGGTGAGCACCCCGTTCCTGCGCAGCTCGCAGGCCTCGTCCCAGACACCGCGGAAGACATGGTACTGGGCATGAAATGACTCATCCGGAAGGGGGGCAGGATCATAGGCATCCGCGTGGGAGAGGAGGACCGCCAGGTGCGCAAGGATCCGGTCTTTATCCGGGAGGGCAGGGTCATCCAGCTGCCCTATCAGGGTGCTGGCATCCTTGTGCTCATCAGGTTTCAGGCGGTCGAGCCGGGTCCGGATGATGGAGCCGGCATAGGACTCTTCGAACGGGGGGCTGGAAACAAGGATAAGTTTTTTAACGAGCGAGGGGTAGCGTGCAGCAGTCATCCATGAGAGAAATGCCCCCCAGGAGAAGCCGACCAGCGTAACCGGCACCTGCGCATCCTCTTCCAGAACAGACCGGAGTTCCTGCACCTGCAGGTCCAGCGTTGTTGCGGTCTGGAACGGTTCGAGAACCCCCCGTACCGAGGAGAGTTCCCGGGCAACCGGTGCCACCTCGCCCGGCGCCCCCGGGCCGCCGTGGATGACCGCGAGGGAATAGGGGCCGTGTCCCCAGTG
>CAZCZK010000203.1:0-3288 GCA_964503195.1 uncultured Methanoregula sp. | reverse complement strand
TCATCTACGGATGGTATACCGGGAAACGGGCCGGTGCAGTACTTGCCGGGGCACTGGACGATTTTGTTGAGGGATCCAAAATTTATTTGATTCCCCGTTCAACTTCACTATTGAATCGTTCGATTTTCCTATCGGTCTGGAGGTGATACGGCTATCACAGAGTGATCGAAAAACTTTATCTTTGAGTGGGTTCCCGGTTCCGAACTGGGACAAATCAGGTGCCATGATCGGTCAGGATTCTTAGGGAAAACCCCTATTTCCGGAACTCCTGTTTCAGAGAGTAATAATATTTCCGGTTGTTCGAGCACCGAATACTCCATAACAGGTGATCAACCTGGGGGGATTATTTCCATGGGCGGTGTATACTCCGGCAGCGGGGTGAAGACATCGATGTTGATGCTTCCCATCTTCCCGTCGCGGTTCAGGTAGTACTCAGCAAGCCGCTTGTCGTTGTCATAGAATGAGAACCAGTAACTGAGCTTGTAGGTCTTCTTTGAATATCCGGGAATGGAGGGATAGCTCTCCATATCGTGGAGGATGATCACGCCGGGATCCTTCTCGGTTATGATGTCCATATTGGTGATGTTCCCGTAGAACTTGATCTTACTGTTCCACGTGTCACCCCGATAATACCACGGAAGGGGCCAGTAGTGCTGGGACGCGATGACGACAAGGCTGGTATTGTCCATCAGCCCCATGACCTCTCGCAATTCCTCCGAGTTCTGGACCTGGACGATCGGCTCGTTGATGTCCGCCGGAATAAACGCCACGTGCCCGGTCATCACGATAAGGAAGAGGCAGCCCGCAAGCGCAAACGTGGTCTTCTGCCAGTTCAGCCGGTAGGTCGCAACGAAGATCATCGGCAGCAGCTGAGCGATGATGAGCCAGGGAACCTTCTCCCCGACAAAGGCATAAAAGACCATAGTTCCGATCATCCAGACAATACAGAAGCGGAAGAACACCTCGGATTTTTTATTCACGTCCTGTCCGTCCCGCAGCTGCTTCAGGCTGACTGCCACCGTCTCGTTTATGGGGAGGGTATAGCGGCGCTCCCGGAACCAGTTCTTCACCTTCTTGAAAAAGAGTACCGGGTGGAGCCCGACCGTCATAAACTGGACGGTCCCGACCAAGGCGAGGATGAAGATGGGTAGCTCGTAGAGCAGGAAGAGCGGGATGTAGTAATACAGCGGGCCACCGAGCCGCTGCTGGTTGTGCATGGCAGTCCAATGGTCAATGGCTTGGTACCAGCCGGTCGTGTTTGCCTCGAAATGCACGCCCTGCGAGGCGATGCTGAAGTTCCGGCCGATCAGGGTATCAGCATGGTTGAAGAATACCGAGTACAGCATGCTCATGATCACGACGATGATGATGACAACGAGCATGAGGTCGGTCTTCCATTTCCGGGGAAGAATAAATCGTCCGTTCCATACAGAAAATGCAAAGAAGACGGCAAAAATGATGATGATGACCGGCATCTCCTCCTTGCAGCAGAGCGCACCGGCTGCTGCAACAGCGGCGAGCACGGCAAATCTCGTCTGGCCCCGTTCAAAGTAATACAGGATCGCGACAAGGAGGAGCATGGTAAAAAAGAGCATGAAAATATCGTGCCGGAGGAAGCGGGAGAAATAGACCATGTCCGGTGATATGGCGATGAGGAGGGTGGCAACCAGCATCTGGTTTTTACTGATGTACCCGATCCGGTAAACCGTGTACACGAGCGGAATGATGGCAAGTCCGAAGAGCGACGGGAGCAGCCGGGCTGCAAAGTCTGACGGACCGATTAGGGCAAATATGCCCGTTGTCACGTAATAAAGGAACGGCCCGTGGTAACTGGGGTCGTACTGCCATACACCCTTGGTCAGGAACTCGTAGCAAAACCAGGAATGGATAGCTTCGTCATGGTGAAGCAATTTGAGGTCAAGCTGCCAGAAGCGGAGGATGAATGCGAGGATGAGGATGAAGGCCAGGGCGTAGGTGGCGCGGGAGCGTGTCATGATATATCTCTCCGTACCCGGAGAATGGTCCTGGCACATACGGGATAAATAAGGACGGGCGCTATGTTACCAGCTGTTGCTATGACCCCAGATAAATCACGGGCCAGTGAGAATCCCCAATGATCACTCAACAAAAACGAATCGATGATTGTTTTATTATATTGAATTCGTTTTTGATTCGTCATTCCTGTGAGTTTTGAGTTTCTATCTTAATATATTACAATCCCGTTATCCGTTTTAACCTTCGGGAAGAACGAGCAGGTGAAGAAAGTCTTCTGGACCTTCTTCATCGGGATGGCCGGGCTGGTTCTGGCCCGGGTCGTGGACCCGGTGACGGCGCAGCAGATTGTTGGGCTGATTACGGGGATGGGGTGATGCTTAGTTGGCTGAAGTGGAATTGGTATCAAGAATTGGAACCCTGACTACGAAAGCAATCTTATCCGTGGTCCCGATGTACCAGGTTCCTTCATATCCCAGAAATTCCGCGGGATCCACAAAGAAATTCTGTGCATCGCGAACAACCCGGCTAGCATCAGGATTGGTACTCCCCACATCCCGGCCATTTTTATACCATGAAATAACCTGCCCGGAAGCAACGCCGGCGCTCACATTGAGGCAGCTTTCCCCAATGTACACATCCCCACCTGCAGGGACAGGAGGCAGGTAACCTTCACAGGATTTTACCGGGTTCGGAGTGACGGTGGCCCTCGGGTTGTTCCCATACCGGGGATCAAGCTCGCTCGCTCTCCGGTTACATTCCGCAGCCTCCTCGGGCTTTCCCCAATCCCTGAGAGTAATAGCCTTCACAGACCAGGTTCCCGCATCGTTTGGGTTGATCGCAAGGGCCTTATCATAATTTTTGATCGCTTCATCGTAGCGCCTCATAT
Source organism: uncultured Methanoregula sp. (assembly GCA_964503195.1). GTDB lineage: Archaea > Halobacteriota > Methanomicrobia > Methanomicrobiales > Methanospirillaceae > Methanoregula. The sequence continues at coordinate 407 of CAZCZK010000203.1, read as the reverse complement.
TGTGCAGGGCGACTCCCCTGGCAACCCATGCTTCGGTAAAATCCTGATCGATCGCGAGCGCTGCATCAAAAAACACCAGCGACTCGTTATAACGGGCATATTGTGTCGAGTACGTCAGCCCTTGGAAGAACAAGTCCTTTGCCTCGGGGGAGGTCGTTGAAATCTCATCGGCTTTAAAGGCGATTGCAAGTGCCGATCCGCCATACTGTACCGATGGATCACCAGGAGCCGTGGGCTGGGGCCCGGTCACAGGTGACGGATTTGTAGTTTGGGAAATACAACCGGTAATCAGGGCAAGAGAAACGAAGAGGATACTGATAAAAATCATCCGTCTCATGAAGGAATATCCCGCTGTTTCGACCGTTATATCTTCCGGTACTATTTATATCGATATCCGGATTGCCCGA
>CAZCZK010000202.1:0-3318 GCA_964503195.1 uncultured Methanoregula sp. | reverse complement strand
CAGTAGGTGGCACCGTGGACGAAACTGCAGATCCCGCAGGTCCTTTCAGCGACATAGACATACTCAGTAAACTCGCGTTTCTCCACGAGCTTCTCGAAACCCCGGTGGATGTACCCGATGGACGGGATCACATCGACGACCGTCTCGTCTTCCAGCACAAGGTCGAGGTGGATGGGCTCCGGCAGGATTGGGTGCTGCGGCCCGAACGGGACAATAATCTGTTTGCTCATGGCTTGTCCCCCTTTGTAACCGTGACCGGCGGCTGGCTGAACGGGTACTTCACGCTCGTACGGAACAGGGTGCCCTTGAAATCGATGTTCATGCCCCGGACCTGGATGCCGAAAAGGTCGTGCATCTCGTTCTCGTAGATGAACGAGTTCCAGTACATCCCGGAGATACTCGGGACCTCGGTCTCGGCCGCGATGACGATCCGGATATTTTCAAAATGGTAGTCCTTGTCAAAGGAGTAGTTGATCTCGTAGAGGTCCCCGGTTTTGGTACAGCCGATCTGGACGAGGCGATAGCCTTCATTCCGGAAATGCTCCACGCTGCCGACCAGTTTCCCGACATCGATAATCGTTGTAGCCTGTGGTTGAACGGTCATACCGCTTCACCCGCCTTTATGCTGCCCGCACTGCCATTTTTTAGCATCTTCGCCCGCTTCTGTTCAAGAATTCCCAGGGCGGTCACCACACCGTCAATGATCGACTCCGGTCGTGCAGCACACCCGGGCACCCAGACATCGACCGGGATGACCTTGTCGATCCCACCCTGGACATTGTAGCACTCGCGGAAGATGCCGCCTGTTGCAGCACAAATGCCAATGGCGACCACGACTTTTGGTTCCGGTATCATGTCGTACACGTTCTTTAACGGCACCTTGTTTTTCTCGTTGACACTGCCGGTACAGAGCAGGATATCCGCATGCTTGGGATTACCGGTATTGACGATACCAAACCGCTCGACATCGAAGACCGGTGTCAGGGCGGCGAGGATCTCGATATCGCAGCCATTGCACGATGACGCGTTATAATGAACAATCCAGGGGGATTTTTGTAAGTAGGTCATGGCACCACCACCATCCCGAGATAATATAAAACCCCGAGGTTTACAAGACCGAGGGTCCCTGCAATGATCCACGCACTCCGGAGCATCAGCTGCCATTTGACCCGGGACATGGTGTTATCGATCAGGATCTCGAGGAAGTAGGCGACAAGGATCGCGGCAACCGCGATGATCGGGTTCCAGGCAAAGAAGAGCCAGATGACACCCAGCAGGAAGACATACTCATACCAGTGGGCAATCTCGATCTTGGCAAAGTTCGGGCCGGCAAAATCCGTGGTAACCCCCTTGACGATCTCCTGGTGGGCATGGTGCGATGTGGAGATGTCGAACGGGGACTTGCGGAGCTTGATGGTCAGCACGATCAGGTACCCGATAAAGACACCCGGGAGGTAGAGGATGATCGGCACGGGTGAGGCCGCGATTGTGCTTACAAAGAAGCTCTTCGTGACCATGTACATCCCCACAGCGGTCAGGATGATCATGGGTTCATACGCGATGATCTGGAGGAGTTCACGCTCGGCACCAACATGGCTGTACGGCGAGTAGGAGGCATACGCCCCGAGCACGATGAAGATGTGCGAGAGGGTAAAGGCAAATATAACGAGCAGCATATCCCCGCCCGAGAAGAAGAGTGCCCCTGCCACGACCATGAAGACAACGTAACTCAGGACGTAAAAGTTCTGGGCGGGTGTGACCACCGGGTTCTCCTTTTCAAAGAGCTTGCCCACATCATAGAATGGCTGGAGGACTGGCGGCCCGACACGTCCCTGCATCCTCGCAGTTACCTTCCGGTCAATCCCGGCAATAAGGCCGCCGAGAATCGGTGCAACGAGAATGTACACGAGTGCATAGAAGACCGGCAGGAATGGTTCTGGGATCACAGGACCACCCCCAGGAGGAGGATGCCGGCAATGAGGAGCAAACCCCAGCACAACGATGCGCCAATCATGAAGAGCCGATCCTCGCCAAAGGTCTTTTCAAGATAGTAGTTGGAGAGCACAATCTCGCGGGAGGTCCCGATGGAACCGGCAAAATGCATGGGTCCATCCATCGGCCGCCCACCCATATAGGGCAGCGCGGGGGGTTGCGGGTTTCTGCCGTAGATGAGCATGGAGAACGGCATGATCATCAGGAGGCAGAGCATCATGATCATGATCGTAAGGTTAGCCTGCGCAAGCCGGGCGGTCTGGCCGTAGATATTCAGGACGAACGGCTCAATCAGGACGGATGAAATGAGCGGGAATATCAGGCAGACAACAACGACAAGCCCTGTCAGGATATAGAGCACCGCCCATTTCTCCTTGTTCACCGTATCCTCAATCACCGTCTGGTCACGCATCACTGATATGATCTTACCCATCCACTTGCTCCAGAAGAAGACGGTCGCAGAACCGCCGAAGGCGAGGATCGCGATGAAGATAAGGCCGAACGGGGCGACAATGAACGCCTCAATTGCGGCCCATTTGGAGATGACCATTCCGAAGGGTGCAAGGAACATGCCGGCCATCCCGATGAACATCATGATGGCGATCTTGGGCATCCGGACGATAAGACCGCCCATATCCTCAATATTCCGGCTGCCGATCCGGTTCTCAACCGTCCCGACACAGAGGAAGAGGAGCGATTTTGCAATCGCATGGAAGATGATCAGCAGGATCGCCACCCACATCAGGTTGTAGGTCCCGACCCCGGCACAGGCAACAATCAACCCGAGGTTGGCAATGGTTGAGTAGGCAAGGACTTTCTTGGCATTGTTCTGGGATATAGCCATGAAGGACGCCAGAGCAAACGTCATACCGCCGACCAGTGCAATGATGAGCCCTTCCGTTGTCCCAGCCAGCACCGGCGCAAACCTCACGATGATATAGACACCGGCCTTGACCATCGTGCTCGAGTGGAGAAGGGCCGAGACCGGGGTCGGTGCTACCATGGCCCCGACAAGCCAGGATGAGAACGGCATCAGGGCGGCTTTTGTGATGCCGGCAAAGCAGATCAGGACAGCCGGAACCAGGGCAACCGCTTTACCCGTTGTAAGCAGGTAATTGAGGCCCAGCAGGTTTCCTCCGGACGTATCAGAGAGGGCAAGGTACATAATTGCCGCCATAAAGGCCACGCCACCCAGCAGGTTCATGGACAGGGCAAGGAACGAGTTGTTGGTTGCTTCCTCTGTCCCGGAGTACCCGATGAGCAGGAACGAGCAGATCGTGGTGACCTCCCAGAAGAAGAAGACCCAGAGCAGGTTGTTGGAAAAGA
>CAZCZK010000201.1:0-3331 GCA_964503195.1 uncultured Methanoregula sp. | reverse complement strand
ATCTCCATGAGTTTGTACGCTGCACGTGATCGGTATCCCTCATGCTTTGCCCGCATGTAGGTTTTATCGTATCCCCATTGTGACCCCATTACGCTCCTCGTTCTCCAAAAATGCCTGAGTTAAACCCAAAACACTATAATTAAAGTATGACGATATACTTATAAGACAGTTGTTAAGGGGTAAGCGATGTTAAAGGCAACAATAGACGCAGACATGTTCAGGGAAGCAATCGACGCGATATCGGCTCTCATCCCTGAGTGCCGGCTTCATACGGACGAGACGGGCATTTCAACACGTGCAGTGGACACGGCAAACGTCGCAATGGTCGCTCTCACCCTCAAAAAGGAAGCGTTCGACACGTTCAAGGCAACCCAGAGCCAGCTCGGGATTGACCTCATGAAGATGAAGAATATCTTCGGCATGGCCGGGAAGGGTGATCTGATCAATATCGAGATGGCGGATAATGCGCAGAAGATGTCGGTCTCTGTGCATGGTTACCATTATTCCATCACGCTCCTTGACACAAACACCATACGAAAGGACCCCAATCCACCAACCATCAGCCTCCCGGGCAAAATCGTTATCAAGGGAGACGACCTGAACAATGCGATGAAGGCGGGTGCCGTCATCTCGGATAAGATCGCGCTCGGGATCAACCCGAAGGACCAGACCTTCTATCTTGTAGCCGAAGGCGATACGGACCATATCCGGCGCGAATTTTCCAAAGATGAACTGGTATCGCTGACCCCGGTGGAAGCGCGCTCGCTCTTCAGCCTCGATTACTTAAAAGACATGGGTAAGGTGATGAGCAAGGCAGCCGAAGTGGAAATCTTCCTTGGGATCGACCACCCGGTCCGGTTCTCGTTCGACATTGCCGGCGGTAACGGTCATGTCGAGTACCTCCTTGCCCCGCGGATTGAGGCCGACTGATGGACTATTCTCCATCAGCAAAGGAACTTTCCCATTTTCCCTTTTTAAAAAAAGCCCAGGACCATATCAAAAAATCGTTCCCTCCCGTTGATCAATTGTTGAAGGAAGAGAAAGGGACGTTTTTAACCGGGCTTGCGGTACGACGGATAAACCAGGCTCTGGCATCAAAGAAAACCATAGCTGCGCATTTCCAGCACCGTGACGATGACGAGATTGCCAGTTATGTCCTGGCAAGAATACTTGTCTCCTGCGTGCAGGACAAGCAGCTCTATGATCGTCTCACCAGGTATGAAGCAGAGCGCGCTTATTATTTTCTCAACGCAGAAACCGGCTCAGAATCGGAAAAGGGGTGGAACGAAAATGCCGTGCTTGACCATGAACAGAACAGCAGGATTGCACAGTATATTGCAGCAGAATTCAGGATAGATCTCTCTTTAGACAGGATGCCGCTTCCCGATTATATCGAGATTGTGGCCGTATTGCACGAGGAACGGTTCAAGCTCGTGAACCGTCGTGTCCAAAAAGGGTATGTTGAGATTAAAAAAGAAGAACTGCTTGAACTGCTTCGCGAACGGATACGCGTTATTCTCCGCCGTGACCTTCCCTACCAGGTCCCAAAATCAATCTGCCAGCAGCTGGCTCCCGTTGCCGAATCAATAAAAAAGGAGTACCAGGAGCAGATGCTCCGGCAGTTCGGGTCTGTCGAGGAGAGCGCGTTTCCCCCCTGCATGCAGGCCCTGATTACCGCCCTCACCGCGGGTACCAACCTCACCCATGCCGGACGGTTTGCCCTGACAACGTTTGTCCACACGGTCGGGATGGACGTCCCCACAATCGCCCAGCTCTACGCCCGCTCACCGGATTTCGATGCGGAAAAGACCATGTACCAGGTAGAGCATATCACCGGCCGTGGTGGATCGGGAACAGAATATACGGCTCCTGCGTGTGCCGCCATGCGCACTACCGGCCTCTGCGTGAACCGCGATACTCTCTGCGAGAACGTGAACCACCCGCTCAGTTACTACAAGGTTAAAAAGAGAGACCGGGAAAAAAATACGAAAAAACCCGACACCAGAAAAAGCCCCGTCTAGGTAATCTTCCCGTTCACCAGGTACCCGGCACCGGAGAGGATAAGGATGAATACAATAATTGCGAGAAGGTAGCCGGTTCCCTTCGGCATAGCAAGGGGAAGGACCGCAAGGAGCACAACCAGGATCAGGAATGCTGCAAATCCGATGATCACATCAAGAAGCCGTTCGTCCATTACCGCAGATTTTTGATCCCGGAAGATATAGGCTTATCCGATTTTACCTTTCTAAAAAAATCGTATGACATGAAGCCCCACCAAGCAGGCCAACGGACCCCGGTGGGGGACGGGATGCAGGGGAAAAAACGATCCGGGGCGGTGAGGAAATGTTGGGGTTTACCGGGTAGTACGTATTAAAGGCGCCCGCGTACAGTACTGGATAATCTATGGAACCCGCATACGAACGGAATGCAACATGTGCTGCCCTTCAGGCTGCAATGACCCAGCTGGAACGGTCGGTACATGCCCGGCTTGTCCCCCCGGAAGGTATCTCGTTCGGGTTTGCCCTTCGCGGAGCTCGGGACAGCGGCGGGGTTGCGGCAGTGACAGGCGGGATAAAAAACGGGGCGGGAACGCGGACAGACTCCTGCGCGTGTGCATTCGGTACGGACGAGCCGGTTGTCCGGATAATCCTGACTGCCATGAAATTCGACCCGGTCATACGCAGCGCTGCTCTCCTGCAGTTCTCTGACCGGGCGCAGAGCATTTTGGAAAACGACCTGTTCCTTGAGGGGGCTCAAGAGGAGGCAGTATCCAGAAACCAGGGTATCAGCACCATGGACTGGGGGATTGCAGCCTGCTTCAAAGGTGGTATCCCGGATATGATCATCAGGAACGGTGCCGGTCCGGCTGAGTCGCGCATCGTCCTGTTCGGTGAAAGTCCGACCGACGTTGCAAACAATATCATTATCTGCTCCAACCGCATTCAAAATAATGCACTTTAGCGAGGAATCATCAATGGGAATCAAGCCATCCTACATTAAAACAATCGGAAATGAACTTGTGGCCAAGCAGCGCACAAATTTTTCGAACAACTTCGAAGATAACAAGCAGCAGCTGGAAAAATCCGCTGTTATCGGAAGCAAGCGTGTCCGGAACCGTATTGCCGGGTACATTACAAGAAAAATAAATACCAAGAAACGCTCATAACCCTATTTATGTTTGAAGGTGTCCTTCCAGCTATCATAACCCCTTTTAAAAGAACTCCTGCCATGGGTCTGGATATCCCCGGCCTTGAGCAGAACATCGGGTTTCTTCTTTCCTGTGGCATCCACGGGATTGTGCCCTGCGGTTCAACCGGAGAATCAGCCACGC
>CAZCZK010000200.1:0-3366 GCA_964503195.1 uncultured Methanoregula sp. | reverse complement strand
ACTCGTGCGTGGACACGTGTCCCGTGAAATGTCTCTCCATGGACACCCAGTATACAGCACCGGCAGCGAAAAAAGGGGTTGAAACCTTTACGATTACGTACGTTAAGCCGCCAAAACCGGAAAAAAAGGAAGAGCCTCAACAATAACTCTTTTGGGAACAGTCCCCTTCTGGCAACGAAGGTATCATAACCGGTTTTCCCGTCATGATAGCTCCCGGGGGCTCCGGCCCTTTGTGCATTTTGCCCCCGCCGCCCGGGTATCCCCCGCATGCGGGTGGTCACCTTAAACGGCTGACCGGGAACCTTCGAAGAAAAGGGGAGGGAACATGTGAACTTTTTTTTAGTCCGTTCTGCGAACTTTAGTTCAACTTTTTTCCGTTGTGATTACAGAATACTTCAGGAAGCTGGAACATGACTCTACCCATTTTTCTTGTTTCATTGTTGATAACGACTCACCCTGTACGAAATATGAGGGCACCGGCATTTCATCCGGTTCGAAAAACGCCCGGGAGGTCATCTCATCCTCGCGATGTTGAAGAACCATTCGGAAAACCAAAGATTTATGTTCTTCTTCACGATATGATGCATCATTCAGTAATAAGGCAAATCCCCATCAATGCAGCGCGATTACCACGAAGGCAATCATAAAAGCCGGCACTCTCCCGCAGGTCGGGAGGGACTGCGGAAAACTCCGGAATACTATCATGACCGATCCTTCCTGTTCTCTAAGTAAGGTATTGAGGGGGGTATGGATTTTTAGTATGTCCGGAATTGGGGTGTCAAGGGACAATACCTGGTTATTGCCCCCCCGCAGAGTCATGGGCGCTCCCGCACCAGGGAATCGTGATACCTGATGCCGGGACCTGACTTTATTCTCGTCCTGGTAACCGGCATCGCGACCGTTGTCATGGCACTCGTTGCAATCGTGCAGGAAAACCTCATCCGGGCTGTTATTGCATTCGCGGTCTCGAGCGTCGGCCTCGCCATCCTGTTTTTCCTGCTGGCCTCACCGTACGCTGCGGTACTTGAGCTGGTGGTCGGGGGCGGTCTTGTTGCCGTCCTGTTCCTCGTTGCACTGGTCCTTGCCGGCGGGGAAGAGGAGAAGGTGCGCGCATGAATGCGAAAAATGCCTGTGCGGCAATCCTGGGAGCCGTCTTCCTGGTCCTGTTTCTGGCACTCGTTCTTCCCGATACCCTGCCATGGCCTGCGGTAATGCCGGTGTCCCCCGGGGCAGGTGCAGCCCTCTGGAAAGGCCGCACCTATGAGGCGCTCCTGCAGGGTATGATCATTCTTGCAGGTGTCCTGTCGATACTCCTGCTGCTGGGCAAAAAACAGTCCGGGAGGATGCCGCCATGATGCCGGAGGGGGGAATCGTGATCCTGATCGTGGCAGGGTCGCTCTTCGCAACCGGGCTCTTTTGCCTGGTTGCACGCGGTAACCTGATCAAGATGGTAATGGGCATCGAACTTCTCGGCAAGGGAGTCAGCCTCCTCTTTGTTCTCGGGGGATATCTCGCCGGCAATACGGGAGTATCGCAGGCTGTTGTGTTTACCCTGATCGCGATTGAGGCCGTGGTTGCGGGTCTTGCCCTTGCCTTTGTGATCCTTGCAAGGCGCTTCTGGAAAACCTTCGATATCGCTGTGATCTCGCGGCTTTCCCCTGGGGGTGAACGGTGATGGACGTCTCTTTGTGGATACTCGTCCTCATCGTTCTCATCCCGTTTGCCGGTACCGGTTTCATACTGCTCTTCCACAACCGCCCGGATGCCCGCGAGGCGGCCTCGCTTGCCGCGGCACTCCTGACGTTCCTTCTCTGCCTCCTCTCCCTTCCTTCTGCATTTGCTCAGGAACCCCTGGCGACTGCTGCGCTCCAGATCCTCCCCGGGCTTGATATCCGGTTTACCGCAGATGCGCTCGGACTCCTGTTTGCCACCCTCGCTTCGCTCCTCTGGATCATAACGACGGTTTACAACATCGGGTATATGCGGGGACTTCAGGAACACTCCCAGACGCGGTATTATGCAGCGTTTGCGATCACGATCGGGGCGGTGATGGGCGTTGCGCTCTCATCCAACATGTTCTCCCTGTTTGTCTTTTATGAGATCCTTGCCATCGCGGCCTATCCCCTTGTGGTGCACAAGGAAACAGCGGAGGCGATTGCAGCAGGGAGAAAATATCTTATCTATACGCAGTGCGGCGGTGTGTCCATCCTTGCCGGCATCATGGCGCTCATCGGCATGGGAAACACCCTTGATTTTATTCCGGGCGGCAACCCGGGGATTGCGACTATTGGACCGGCATTTGCCCGGCTTGCCTTCATCCTTCTCTTTGCGGGTCTTGGAGTCAAGGCTGCCCTCGTGCCCCTGCACGGGTGGCTGCCAAGCGCGATGGTAGCCCCGACGCCGGTGAGCGGGCTCCTGCACGCGGTCGCGGTCGTCAACACCGGGGTTTTCGGTATCCTCCGGCTGATGTGGTACCTCTTCGGGCCCGATCAGATTGCGGCGCTCGACCTCCAGTGGATTATCATCGGCACGGCCGTTGTTACTATCGTTGTCGGGTCGCTCCTTGCGCTCCTGCAGGACGACTTCAAGCTGCGGCTTGCCTATTCGACGGTGAGCCAGCTCAGCTACATGGTACTGGGTGCGGCGGTGCTCCTGCCGGCCGGCATATCCGGTGTCTCTGACGCCGGGAGGGCAGCTGCAGTCATCGGTGCAACATACGCCTTTACTGCCCATGCGCTGGGCAAACTGACCATGTTCTTCGTTGCCGGGACGGTTGCGGTCGAGACCGGCAGGACAAAGATCTCCGAGCTTGACGGGATCGGCAGGAAGATGCCCTGGGAGTTTGCTGCATTCACGCTTGCCGCCCTGAGCATGGCCGGGCTGCCCCCCATGGCGGGGTTCATTGCGAAATGGTACCTGGGTCTTTCCGTCAGCGCCGGGGAGCCCGGCCAGTGGTGGATCCTGCTTATCCTTGTCGGGGCGAGCGTCCTGAACCTGGCCTATTTCCTTCCGGTGATCATCCGGGCGTTTTACCGGGCCGCCCCGACGGGTACCATCGCTGTCCGCCCCACCCTCCGCGTGCCGGTCATCGTGACTGCCGCCCTCGCGGTCCTGGCCGGTCTCTGGACGGCCTTTCCCTTCAGCCCGTATGCACTCTGTGTCCAGGTTGCTGCCAGCGTGACGCACACAGCCGTTCCCGCACTCGAGGCCTTTACAACGGGTACAGCGATCCCGCCGTTTATCATCTTCCTGATTGGTGCCCCGCTCGTTCTGGCTCTGGGCGGCCGGGCCCGGCAGGCCGGGCTGGTCACCCTTGGCGGCATCGCATTGCTCGATGTGATCCTCCTCCCGGGGGGGTATTTCACC
>CAZCZK010000199.1:0-3428 GCA_964503195.1 uncultured Methanoregula sp. | reverse complement strand
GTACTGCCCGGTCATCTGCCGAACCTCAAACGTAGACGTGTCGCCCCGGTAATACCCGGTCAGATCGCCAAGGTTCACCACACAGTCTGCGATCCTGCTAATCGTTGAATCCGGGGATGCGGTGATGAGGCAGATACTACCGCCCAGTGCCTTCACCGTCCTGCAGAACGTGGCCATCGTGTGCGTCTCCCCGGATCCCGAGAAGACGACCAGGGTGTCGCCCGGGCGAAGGGCCGGCGTGACCGTCTCCCCGACAACGTACACATCAAAGCCGAGGTGCAGCAGTCGCATGGCGAACGCCCGGGAGATAAGACCGGACCGGCCCGCTCCGGCCACATAGATGCGTTTTGCAGAAAGGATACGCTGGAAGAACGCAGAGGTCTGCGCCTTGTCAAGGGTGGCAGTGGTCTGCCGGATCGACGCGGCCATCTGCTCCATGAAGAGGGGAATATCGGAAAATTCGTTGGTCATTGGTACTACCGGGATATTTTGTATTGTCTGATATGAGGGTATCGGTACGTAAGAGCCTGCCGCTTGCCAGAATATTCTGGAGTCATGATGGGGGGTCGGGCGGTGTACTTTGGTTATTACAACGGAAATCTACTTTCGGGGGTTTATCACGGTATGTCCGCATGCAAATCCTCATCACGTCCCGGTACCAGAAGACCAGTACAGGTGACTGCATGATACAGGCAACCATAGTACAGCCCGGCGATCCAGCGCGGAACTTCTCGATAAAAGACCAGAATGACAAGACCTTCGGCCTCTACGAGCAGGCGGGCAGACGCGTGCTCCTCTCCTTCCACCCGCTCGCGTGGACGGATTTCTGCGCAGCCCAGATGATGTCATTGGAGGAGAAGCGAAAGGAACTCGCGGACCTGAACTGCATACCGGTTGGCATCAGCGTCGACTCCCGGCCCTGCAAGCTGGCATGGGCAAAGAGCCTGAATATCAAGCATACCCCGCTTCTCTGCGACTTCTGGCCACACGGGGCTGCGGCGATGAAATACGGGATCTTCCGGGACGAGAACGGGTTCTCCGAACGGGCAAATATCATCGTGGACGAGAAGCAGAAGGTGGTTTTCGTGAAAATCTATCCGGTGCATTCCGTGCCGGATATCCAGGAAGTTATTGCGTTTTTGGGGAAAAGCACGTAATTTTTTTGGGATTTACAGTATGGTGCGATGCCTTCCGCCACTCCGAGAGACGCCCCGCGGTGGCCTGCCTCGGAGAGGCCCTGAAAGCGGGTAGCCCTCGTTTCATCGTTTACTGCAGCAGGAGCATCGTATTCGGGACGGGGCCAAACCCGGCCTTCTCATACACCGGCCGTCCGGCATCGCTGGCAAAAAGGTACAGGCGTTTGACCCCATGGTCCCTGCAGTAATCCGCGGCCGCCCGGGTTATCCTGTGGGCAAAGTGCCGGTCACGGTACCCTTTTTCCGTGTAGATGCTGTGAAGAAATGCAATACGGGAAGATAAGTCGTGGGGAACCGGGACGTACGAAACGATACTGACTGCACCGCTGGAGACAAGGTAGTTTCCGGTCTCAACAACCCAGGCAGCACAAATGCCGGAGGGGAGCTCACGGGCAAGTTTTCCCGCTTATTCCTTTTCAAGCGCCTCCAGGGTGAACAGATCCACAGGATTGCCGGTCTTTTCCCGTATCTCTTCAAACATCTTCCGGTGATGGCTGCCAAGGAGCGGAATATCTTCAGGGGTAGCAATGCGCAGGTATCCTTCGTCATTCCCGGCCGGATCCATCATAGGTAAAATTCAGCCACGATATGCATAAGAGTATTGAGTCCTTGGGAGAACCTCTGAAAAAAAAAGGAAAAAGAGAGAGTCCTTTCCGGTCATCACCCGATATAGCTCAGTTCCTCGTCTTTTGATTTCTCGCCCTCGACCATACTCTCGATGACCTTCTCCATCTCGGCGGCACGGTCGACCGGCACACCGGCCAGCCTTGAGAGCACCGAGAGTACGCCTGCTGCAGCCATCGGGTCAACGATATACCCGCTCGTCTCGCCCATCAGGCAGATCGCGTCAATACCCCTCTGGGCGGAGAGCGCAAGCATCAGGCCGGCCGCCCCGACAATCCCGCCACCCGGTTCGTCTCGGGTGAAGGTGACACCTGCTGCTTCTATCTCTTCGCGGAGTTCTGCCCGGTTGATCGCTCCGAGTACCCGCGGAACGTTTACGAGATGGCCAACTCCGAACCCCCCAAGCGTGTAGATGCGGGTCACCTTCAGTTCCTCGGCGATCTCGCAGTACTGGTCAGCAAGGAGGTAATGCCCCTCGTTGGACGTACTCTGGTGGTCGCCGACCAGAAAAACGATGTCCTTCTCATCGGTATGGTACAGATAGAGCTCGTTACGTGCCAGCCTTGCGAGCCCGTTCTCATCGAGAATGACCTGCGGGGGGAAGTAAATGGAATGGATCTCGCCAATCTTTTCCGCACCGAGCTGGTGGATCATATACTCGGCAACGAGCTTTCCTACCTGGCCAATCCCGGGAAGCCCCTCGATAAGGATGGGATCAACCGGCCGCTTCTCCTTAAAATTCCCGCAATAGTGGACCGTGATATCCTCAATCATGGTTTGCCAGCCTGCGGTATCTGCCGTACTTGTCTTCAGGAGAGAAGCGGGCCGGATGGGCTACCGATGTAGGCCTGCCGCAGACCGGGCAGGTTAAAGAAAGGGTATAGCTATTGTCTGCCGTGCAGTGACGGATGCGCCCGCTCATTGGCTCTTCCCGGACTTCGGTTTCTTGATGAGTTTGCCCTCGCCGCCGGACTTTTCCATCACGGCGATGGCAGCATTCGCCGCCTTTTCTATCGCCTTTTCCGCCTTCTTGTAATCAGGTGCGGTTACCTTGATTCGGTAGGTTGGCGCACCAAGATAGAGCAGTTCGATATCGACACCGGAGCCCTTCTGCTCGGCGCCGGCCTTTTTGAGTGCATTTTTGATAATCGAGATCCCGTCGGGTTCGGTAGAGGTCAGGACAAGGTGGCCGGTCACCTCAACGCTCGGGACCTTGACACTCTCCTGAGCAACCTTCAGTAATGTTTCTGAGACCTTCTTCGAAAAACCGAGTTTTTTTATGGTGGTTTCGGAATCCACGACAAGGTCTTCGAAGACCGGGAAAAACGACCCGTATTTCTTATAGAGAAGATCCTCAATCTCCGCAAGCGGAGTACCGGTCTGTTCCGCAACAAAACCGAGCCATTTCTTTGCCTTTGACTCGTTCTTCCACTCGCGGATCTTTTCCCGGCGCTGGTGCTCGTTGACATCCTTTAAGGAAAGGTCGATATGGCCACGGCTCCGGTCAACATTGAGGACCTTACAGACGATCTTCTGGCCTTCGCGGATATGGTCACGGATATACTTGATCCAGCCGGTTGCAATTTCAGAGATGGGGATGAGCCCCTG
>CAZCZK010000198.1:0-3463 GCA_964503195.1 uncultured Methanoregula sp. | reverse complement strand
GGAAGGACGCGGAGCTGCTCCAGATGGTTCGGACGCTCGATGAGATGGACACGGTCATCAATCTCCTCTCTGAACGGGCGGCTGACTGGTATATGGTGCGTCACCCGGCATTTTCACGAAAGTACCGCCGAACCCCGGCCCCTGTCCTTGTCCGGACCATACGGGAAAAAAGCCGGGGAGCGCTCGGGAACGTTGCCGGCGAGATCGAGCAGCTTTCCGAAACGCGGACTCTCCTTGCAAGGGAGGTTTCGGCACGGGCAAATGATGTCATGCCCAACACCAGTGCCCTCATCGGAGGTCTCGTTGCTGCGCGGCTCATGGCTCATGCCGGCGGACTGCTGCCTCTCTCCCGCCTGCCGGCAAGTGCGATACAGGTTCTGGGGGCAAGAACAGCCCTGTTTGCGCACCTCAAAACCCGGAGTCCGTCACCAAAACACGGGATCATCTTCCAGCACCGGCGCGTGCATAATGCGCCGAGGAATATCCGCGGTAGGGTTGCGCGGGTTCTGGCGGGAAAACTCGCAATTGCCGCCCGGCTCGATTATTTCCGCGGGGTTGCTGTGCCGGAGTTCCTGGAACCGGCTCAGGAGCGTATTGACACGGCCGGGAAAGGAGATGGTACATGATCTGGATCGGTGATGTGCTGGTCTCGCGCGGAGAAGGAGGTGTGTACAACGAGCGGATGCTCGGGGGTGCCCGTGTCTGGGAACCGTACCGGAGCAAGCTTGCTGCACTGTATTATGTCGGGAAAGGAGTTGAACTCCAGCCCTCCCTCCGGGTGCTCTATCTCGGTGCAGCGAACGGGACGACGGTCTCCCATGTTGCAGATTATACCGATGTTGTCTATGCGGTCGAGTTTGCCCCGCGGCCGATGCAGGATCTCATCGAAGTAGCACGCCGGCGCAGGAATGTGATGCCGATTATGGCCGATGCAGCCCGGCCAGAATTGTATGCCCCGCTGGTTGAGCCAGTCGATCTGGTCTATCAGGACGTTGCCCAGCCGGACCAGGCCCCTATCGCTATCCGGAACTGCATGTTCCTGAAACCCGGCGGCGGTCTCATCCTGATGCTCAAGACCCGGAGCGTTGACGTGAGAAAGGATCCCGGGCTTGTATTCGATGAAACAATCATCGCGCTGAAGGACGCTGGTTTCACTGTGCAGGAAAGCGTGTGGCTCGCCCCCTACCATCAGGACCATGCAGCGATTGTCTGCACGAAACCTGCAAACCATGGGGAGTGAGAGGTCCCATGGCCGGTGATATCCGTTTCTTCCCGGCAGGACCGTTATCGGTTTTCGCCATCGTTCTGCTCATCGCCCTTGTCATACTCCTGATCCCGCTGCTCATTCTTGGCGTCATCGGTACTGCGTTTACCCGTCTGGGATTGTCGTGGGTTGCAGCGCTCGCCCTTGTCGTCCTGTTGCTGGCAGGCAGTTTTGTGAATATCCCGCTGTATCATGTCCGGCGCGACATGATCCGGGCTGTACCACTGGATTCATCCGGAAATAAAAGAGTGGATCCCTTCGCAGCCGTGCCGGTCTGGGATACCGTGATCTCGGTTAACCTTGGCGGTGGAATTCTTCCGGTATGCATCGCGGCATACATGATGTACCGGGCAGTCATGGTTACCGAAACAACCCTTCTTTTTCCCGTTGCTCTCTGCGCTGTCCTTGTTATGGTGATTTCCTTTGTTTCCACACACGAAATTGCCGGGGTCGGGATCCGGGTCCCGTTTATTATCCCCGCTGCCACAGCCCTTCTTGCCGGAGTACTTCTTTTTGGTGGTACAGGTCTGACCTCTGCGGTGACGGCGCTTTTCGGCGGGACGGTGGGGACGATTGCCGGCGGGAACCTTGCCCATCTCTCCCATGTGCGGGACCTCGACGTTCCTGAAGTGAGCATCGGGGGGTCTGGCACCTTCGGTGCGGTCTTCCTCTGCTGTGTCCTGCCGGCGCTCATAGCCTGACAGGAAAGGGCCGGGCCGGTCTATTGAGCAACCAGAAAACACGATGAAAAAAGTAGCCCGGAGCAGATTCGAACTGCTGTCGGGGGATCCAGAGTCCCCCATGATTGACCGCTACACTACCGGGCTGTATGCCTCTTATTTTTTACCGCTGTTGCTTAATTAAGGTGACGGACATCCTGCAGCTCAGACTGATTTTGCCCGCTCACACCCCCTGCAGGCACGGCAGACCTCCTGGACCGGGTGGATATACTTCCCTTTCCCGCAGAACGGCTCGATATCGTGCATATCCCGGATATAGTAGACATGGGGGACAAGCGAGATATGGGTATAGGTACCGCAGGGCAGGCCCAGCTTATCAGCAATGAATTTCTGGAGCTGGACGAGAGCGTACATGTTGGCACCGGCAGCGGTAAGCATATCGTTTGACCGGAATACAACCCGCATATGCAGTTTCCCGTCCCGTATCGTACACTGGACGAGCTGGAGACAGGGGCAGTCATCGAGATTTTCATCAATGACCGGGTTCCAGGTGATTGCGATTGCACGCCGCGTATTCGGGGATGCCCTGAGTTTGTCGGCAATATAAGCGATCTGGTCAATATGTACCGGCAGCTCCCCGGCGACAAGGCGTTCGCCCCAGTCAAAGAGCCGGCCATGATAATCGTATTCAAATACGGCATGGGAACCCTGCAGCAGGTCTTTTGCATACTGTTCGACAAACCTCTGCTGGAACCGGGAAGACGGGCTCACCATCGGCTCAGCAAGGGGAGTATCCACCTGCATGGCGATCTCCTCAAATTCGATGGTGGCTTCGGCATCTTCTGTTTGGAGGGTCCAGCCCTTCTCCAGGATCATTTTTATCACCAGCTCATGTGCAAGGCCGATGCTGGGTGCCCGGATAATTCTCATACTTAATGCTGGGCAATGATACCTAGTATATTTGTTGAATGTATTTCCGGGCAACTTCTGAAGTCCCTGAGGAGTTTCCATCCAACATCTGTCTCAGTTTATCATGAGAATGCGGGAAGTGCAATGCTGATGGAATTATTCACGGATCTCTCGATGAAACACGGGACGGACCGTCCTTCATACAGCATTATTTCTTCCGATAGTGCCTCTTCCCCCGTGATGCAGTACCAAGAAAACAGCAGAAAAATCAGGAAAAGGGGCCGTAAGGATGAATGCGATCTAAAGAATCTGATACAGATGCCCCGGAATAATGAAGATGCCATTACCACCAGGATTTTCAATGACAAAATATGTACATCATTGTGGCATATTGATAGCCAGTATCGTAAAAACAATGCGCGATTTACATACCTACCGCAGTTTACGGAAATCTGAAAAGGGGATCTGCCGGGGTGCTGCAGATACTATGCAAAAGCCATTATTTCATGCCCAAACAGTCAAAAGGACTTGAAATCAAGGACGGAATTCTCCTGAAAAACGACCACAAAGGATATATTAGCTCTTTTACAAATACTGTTTCATATTCCGT
>CAZCZK010000197.1:1363-3524 GCA_964503195.1 uncultured Methanoregula sp. | reverse complement strand
GAAACCCGACCTGACCATCTGCGATCCCGCGTGCGGTACCGGCGGCTTCCTGGTCAGCTCGTACGAGTGGCTGCTGGAGCAGACCAAGGGCGGGGCACTTGACCGCGATGTGGCGCTCCGCGTGAAAAAGAGTACCTACTTCGGGCAGGAACTCGTTGCCCGCCCGCGAAGGCTGGCCCTGATGAACCTGTTCCTGCACAATGTCGAACCCGTAATCAAATTCGGCGACTCCATCTACGAGAACCCGGACAGCCGGCGCTTCGATATCGTGCTGACCAATCCCCCGTTCGGCACAAAAGGAGCGAACCAGGCACCCGACCGCGACGACTTCGTAGTCTCAACATCCAACAAGCAGCTCAACTTCGTCCAGCACGTCATCACCATCCTCAAGCCCGGCGGACGGGCCGCGGTCGTGGTGCCGGACAACGTCCTCTTCGCCGACCAGGCCGGCGAAGTGTTCAAGGTGCTCACCGAGGACTGCAACCTGCACACGATCTTAAGGCTCCCGAACGGCACCTTCACCCCCTATTCCCCGGGAACGAAAACGAACGTGCTGTTCTTCACCAAGGGCTTCCCCACTGAAACGATCTGGGTGTACGATGACCGGACGAACGTGCCGGGCATCACCAAGAAGGACCGGCCCCTAACGCCGGAGTATTTCGCCGAGTTTGAGCGCGTGTATGGTACTGATCCCAACGGCCTCTCGAAACGGAGCTCATCTGATTCGAAAGAAGATCGCTGGCACTCCTTCCATATTTCCGAGGTCAAGGAACGGAATTACAAGATCGATTCGCTGAAGTGGCTCAAAGATGATTCGCTCGATGATGCGGATTCTTTGCCGGAGCCGGAAGAGCTTGCGGTCGAGGCGATCGAGGAACTGCGGCTGGCGGTGGATGGTCTTCAGCAGGTGCTGGTGCTGCTGGAGAATGGGGATGCTGTCAAGGTTGAAGGGAAGCAATGAAATCGAAAAAAATTCCTACAATCCCTCAAAACGATTCTTTCCAAAATGAGGAACTTCCTGAAGGTTGGACCGAGGTCCCACTCTCAAAAATTTTGTTAACTTTGGAATCAGGTTCTAGACCAAAGGGTGGCGTTAGAGGAATTGAAACCGGCATTCCCAGTGTAGGTGGAGAGCACTTAGATGACAGAGGGGGTTTCCGTTTTGAAAATATCAAATATATCCCAATGTCCTTTTTTGAAAATATGCGACGGGGTAGAATTCAAACAGATGATATTCTCATAGTAAAAGATGGAGCTACAACAGGGAAGGTTTCATTAGTTCGATCTGATTTCCCGTACAATCCTGCAATGGTAAATGAACATGTTTTTGTATGTCGTTTCATTGAAGGGATTTATTCCCCATTTATTTTTTATTTTCTTTTTTCACAAGTTGGTCAAAACCGGATTTTGGAAAATTTCCAAGGATCGGCTCAAGGTGGAATAAACCAGACTTTCGCTGAAAATACAGTCATCCCAGTCGCGCCATATCACGAACAGCAGCGTATCGTCGCCCGTGTCGAAGCCCTCCTAACGCAGGTCAACGCCGCCCGTGATCGGCTGAGCCGGGTGCCGTTGATCATGAAGCGGTTCCGGCAGGCGGTGCTGGCAGCGGCGTGTTCCGGGAGGTTGACGGAGGGATGGAGAGAGGAGAATCCAACCCTCAAACACGAGCCTTGTGAACATGTCAATATGGAAATTCTGGATGATTGGGACATCCCTGAAGAGTGGCAATGGTCAACGATCAGTGAGGTTTGTGAAAAGATTGTCGATTGTCCGCATTCCACTCCAAAATGGACCCCCTCTGGGAAAATTTGTATCAGAACCTGTGAAATTAAACCTTGTTTTCTTGATCTCTCTCAAACACGATATGTATCTGAAGAGACTTACCGCGAACGAATACAACGATTAGAACCTAAAGAAGGAGATATCGTTTTCAGTCGTGAAGGGACGCTCGGACAAGCTGCGATTATTCCTCCGGGTCTGGATATCTGTCTCGGGCAAAGAATTATGCAGCTTCGTACAAGATCTGGTTGTTCCCCATTTTTCTTGACATATTTGATCAACTCTCCACCAATTCAAAAAATTGTAAATGAATTAACAACTGGAAGCACTTCTCCTCATATCAATGTAGGAGATGTGAAAAAATTTCCAGTCCCCCTCC
>CAZCZK010000197.1:0-1353 GCA_964503195.1 uncultured Methanoregula sp. | reverse complement strand
ACAGCACGAGATCGTCCGGCGTGTCGGAATGCTGTTTGAGCGTGCGGATGCCATCGATCGCGAAGTTGCTGCGGCGGGCCGGCGGTGCGAGCGGCTGACGCAGGCGGTGCTGGGGAAGGCGTTTGCCGGCCGATTGTGAGTTCTAAGCATCAAATTGAACTAAGAAACATATTTTTGCTCGAATAAGGATTATCATTTCATGCCGGTCATCTGGAGAAAAGATGGAAAATCTGTTCTTATCAGACAGGAGAAGATCAAAGGTAAAAATACCAAAGAAAAGGAAAAATCTCTCCAAGAACTGCTCTCCGGAAATCCCGGGCTTCTTCACCTTTCAGATGAAAGTCCATTGTTTTTTATCGATCGTGAAATCAAATTGAATTGTGGCGATATCGATATACTCCTGGTTAACCGGGAAGGCCGGATAACTATAGTCGAAGTGAAACTGGAAAAAAACCCGGAAATCGATCGGCATATCATCGGGCAGATTGTCGATTATGCCTCCTCTTTACCCCTCTTGCAGTTTGAAGAACTCAATGCACGGACAACCGGCAAACTCGACAAGGTCCTGAAGGAGATCTCTTCGAATGATGAGCATTATAATCAGAAACGGGAGCACTGCATCGAGACACTCAAGAGAGGAATTTTTCAGTTGATCATTGCAGTGGATACTGCCCCCAATGAACTCTTAAGAAAGTGGCTGTACGAGAGCGCTCATACCGATCTCGATCTACGGCTGGTTACCATACAAAAATTCCAGATAAATGAAAGTGAAGAACTCATCACATCCAGTATTCTTGTTTCACGGGAGGCCCACAGGATTCGGAATCCAAAGGCAACACACCCGAGTCTGGTTCAGGTCATCGAGCACTACGAAAAAATGAGCGCTCCAAAGGATCAGGGACACAAAAAAAGCGGTCCGACAAATTATGCAATCTACATAAAAAATTGGCCGGATTCGGTTCATTACGAGTTTAATTACTGGGAAAAAACCAATTCGATTTCCATTGAGATTATGGTTAAAAAGAAGGAGTGCCCACAAATTTCGGACACCATTCACGAACTTAAGGACAATCTCTCGAAAAAAATATGCGATGAAGTACGGTGGTGCCCCGACAGGGGTGGATGGTCAAGACTGGCGTTTTTATTCAGTGCAGACATTCTTCCTGTGACAATTGCAGAAAAGATGGCGGTTCTGATACCCATGTCTCAACCGGTAATCGAAAGGATTTTGGTGAACAATCCCTAATTTGAAATTCTCCACATATTCCCTCCAAGAATCCGCTTTCTTTTCGGAGCGTAATTGATGGAAAAAGCAAAAGATCGTCCGCCATGTTTCGCTCCTATTTAGCGTGC
>CAZCZK010000196.1:0-3534 GCA_964503195.1 uncultured Methanoregula sp. | reverse complement strand
GCAACGGCGTCTGGGATGGTGGCACCGACAAGAACTACGCGTTCGGCACGACCGGGTGGATTCCGGTTGTCGGGAAGTGGAGTTAGATCCCCCTTTTTTTCGCCGGGCACTCCTTCTGGATCCGCCCGCGGTCCGGGGTCATATAGCCAACAGAAACGAACCGGCCTTCCTTTCATTCCATGCCAAAGTATCTGCATGATTTCCCGCCCAACATCAACACCGACGCGATGGCTGGATTGAGCGAGACAGTCTCGCATACTACTCTCGTTTCACACGGGACCTGTGTTTCAGGAACCCTGGACGTTCTTCCCCTTTACCGAGCTTTTCCTGCCAGAACCATTTAAGAAGAGTTATCATATATGGTGTGAAAAATAAAAAGGTTAAATCATTTTCGGGGTCATTGAATGAAGTTCCTGGTCCAGCACAACAAATGGATTTTCAATTCTGTATGTGGGTTTACTGCCCTTCTGCTCATGGTCATCCTGCCGGTATCAGCTGCCGCATATACCGTGGCACCAATAATCGACCGGGGTGCGATCATCCATATTGGTGAAGAAAGCCTGAACCTGACCCATGCCCTGAACCGGGCCGGCGGTCTTGAGGGCAATGCGGTTGACCGTGAGGTGCCAACGAACTGGACCATCGGGTGGTGGGTCTCCGCAGCAGATATGGCTCACACAACCTCTTCAAAGACGCTGAACATCAGTACCAGGTACCAGAACTTCACGGTGACAAAGGAGGATTTTGTCGGGTACACAGGTTACTGGTATCTGGAGGACCCTGACCGTCCCCGGGAGGCACTGCTTGATCCTGACGGCCTGCCACGGGTGGTATTCAACGTGAACGATCCCTATCTCGATATCCATATCCGGGACGTTGATGGGGACCGGGATGTTACCGGTAAATCAGCCACGCGGGGAGTTTCTCTCGGGTTCCGTATTGACACGAACATGTATGGAGCACTCAACAGCAATTACCGGTCTCCCGTCTCTCAGACAACCGGTGATGGCTATATCGACATCAAAGTGAGGAATGAATCCGGGATTCTTTTCACCCGGCTCTCTGATAGTTCGAATACCCCCCACGATCTTCTCCGGCAGAACGTTACTACATCCCCGTGGACCTGGGGAGACCCCGAAAATCCGGCATCACCGCATCCCTGGGCAACCGGCGTTGAAGATACCGGAGGCCAGCCCCTCTACCCTGTCGGCACCTATATCGTCGCGGCGGAGTCCCTGCTCAACAACATGAAAGCGAACTACCGGCAGGGTGGGGCAGATTACACGGGAAAGACGGTCTCACAAACCTGCACCATCACGCTCATTTCGGATTCTCTCTCGATTGAGTCAAACAGGGATTCTGTAGCCCGCGGTGAACGGTTTTCTGTTACCCTGAGCGGAAAACCAGGAGCAGCGTATTTTCTCTGGGTCAACAACACCGGCACCATGACCGGTGCACCGGGGGACCAGCCGCCCACCATCCTCGTCTCTGCACCGGTGAGCCAGGACCCGTATGAAGGGCCGTTCACGATCGGCGGCCATTCAATCCTCGGTGCCGGGGGAAAGACTATTTCCGAGGATGTCCCGCCATCAGCTTTCAATGTCTCGCATAACGAGTACTATGCAAAACTCGTAACCTCACCGTACACAACGACCGTCGAGTTCAGGACATCGCCTGAAACAAAACCCGGTACCTATGCAATACGTGCAGAGAATGATGCGCTTTCTGATGAAGTCCTCATTGAGGTCGTTCCGGAGATTGTTGCAGGAACTGCCGTTCCGGACACGGAGGGCAGGGTGATCTACCGCCCCCTCATCAATCCGGATGGTGGGGTAGTGGTGAACAATGACCTGAAGCGGGTCAGCCGCGGCGGGACGGTCTTTATCGGTGAAGAAGGCCTGAATGTATCCGAAGCACTCGCTGAGGCAGATGCGCTCGCGGTCCCCGCACCTTCGCCAGATGGATCCCACGTTGGCTGGTGGGCATGGGAGGCATGGATCCGGGACTCTTCCCCCTCAAAGACCATCGACCTGGCAGGCAGGGAGAGCAGCCTGAAGGTTTCGCCCGGAGACTTTGTCGGGTATACCGGCGGCTGGTATTTGGTCAATCCCTCGACCGGGATGGCTGCTTTCGACGCCAGCGGATCACCCGTTTTAGTCTTCAGTGTTGAGGATCCCTTCATTATGCTCAGGATCCGGGACACCGATACCAATGGAGATGTCACCGGCAAATCGGTTCCGCAGGGTGAACGGCTGACGTTCCAGGTCGATACGAACATGTACCAGGCATTTGATACCCCATACCGGCCGGACCTCACGGGCAGCACTCCCGGAATTATCACAATTACCGTGAAAAACGAGAGGAATGCACGCTATACGTATCTCTTCCAGAACAACACCACAGCCATCTCCCTGCTGGACCTGAAGGTAGATGGCGAGCCGTGGTTCTGGGGCGGGGGAATGTCCGGTCTCTTGGGGAGTGGGTACTGGGATACCGGCCTTCTCGACCGCGATGGCTATTACTTCTACCCGGCCGGCACCTACACGGTCTGTGCCGAGTCCACGCTCAACAAAATGAAGGACAACTACAAGCAGGGCGGTGCAGACTATACCGGCAAGACGGTTTCCCCTTGGAATACCATTACGATTGTCAACGACATGGTGAAGATTGAGGCAAACAGGGACTCAGTCGTTGGCGGGAAGCCGTTTTCGGTTACCGTCAGCGGCAGACCCGCCAGAGAATACTATCTCTGGGTCGGGGGCACTCACGCCATGGCGGGCGGGTATGGAGATCAGGCACCCCTGATGATCCTGAACCAGGAAGGGGTGACCTTTGATCCCGCTGCCGGACCATACCCTATCGGTTCATTCATGTCTCGGACAGATGGAGGGAAGACGATCCGTGACGATGTTTCCCTGTCCCCTGAGAACGGTACCCGGAACTATGCCAGGATCAAGACCTCAGTTTCCGGTATCCGGACTGTTGAGTTCGCGACTACCAACTGGACGAAGCAACAAAATTTCACGATCCGTGTTGAACAGAACTTCACCGGTTTGGTCCAGCGTGACGAGGTCAACATGAGTGTCGTGAAAGGGGAAGTCGCTATCGTGGCAGCAGGCGATCAGCGGTACTCCCTCGGCGAGGAGATCAGGTTTTCCGGTACGAACACCGAAACCTACAAGACCTATCTTTTCATGGTCGGACCCAACCTGCCCGGTAATGGTGCAAATATCGCCATGGACGACCCGCAGCACTGGCCTACGGAGAACAACGTGGTCAACACCTTCAAGGCCATTGATGTCAGTGGTGACAACACCTGGTCCTGGAAGTGGGGCACCGCTAACCATACCCTTGACGCTGGAACCTACACCATCTATGCAGTAAGCCGGCCCTGCGACAGGGAACACCTTGAAGAGGCGGCATACGGCTCTGTCTCTATCATCATTGAGGCATCCGGCAGGATTGCCATCTACCAGGAAGGCAGCTGGTATATCGACATGAACGGGGACGGAGTGTGGGATGACGGTGACCGGA
>CAZCZK010000195.1:0-3539 GCA_964503195.1 uncultured Methanoregula sp. | reverse complement strand
CGTCTCCCGTCAGCGAGTGCCGCTTCTGTCCGGTTGAGCGCAAGGTCGATCGAGACAAACTCGAAGGCAGGTGTTGTGTTTGCCATGGCCAGATTCTGGTGCGCGATCTCGATCTGTTCCATGACAGGGGAAGTGTCGGCCCCGGTCATGGTCCTGGCGGCTGCATCGGCCCGGAGTCGGGAGAGTTCGGCGGTCAGGGTACCGATCCTCTCCCGGGTCATGCTCGTGTTGAGCACATATGCACTATACTGGTATACAGGATCATAGCAGCTCGTGCTGGAAACATCCAGGATCCGCAGGACCGTCAGGCGTTTTGGCTCCATGACGGAGGGGGCATTACCATAGAGTTTGATATCCAGAAACTCGGTCACGTTCGCGGGCCATGACAGGACATCCCCACTGATGATGACGCGGGACTTCCTCTCCTCGATCTCGTCCTTTTCCCTGCCGTTCCGGACAATATTCCAGATCCAGACCGGGTTGTCAAGCCCCGAGGTCAGCTCAAGCTGGTTTGTTTCGGGGTACGTTGAATTCTCGTGTTCCGGGAAAGCCACACGGACGGCTATCACCACCTCCGTGCCGGGTGTCAGAGGTCCCGCGTTGTCCATGGTTACTGCGGTTGGCAGGACTTCCAGTTTCGTTTCAGAGCAGGCACCTGATACTGGCAGGATCAGCACCATGAACAGGCATACTGCCAGCAGGACGGTCCTTCCGTGACCTCCATCGATAGACATGGACCACATACCCTCTGTTTTATAAAACGATGAGGAGTTGCAGGGTTAATGGCTTTTCTGTTTTGGATCGGGGATTCAGATGCACATCAACCCGGGAGGGTGGTCCCCTCCTCTCGCTGAGAGACAGGTGAGTGAGGGGTGGCCGGTCTTCCGGAAGAGCGGGGGGAGGGGTGGAACCTCCTGCCCGGACCTCTGATTCCATCCTGGTGTATGAGCTGGAAGGAATTGTTTAATGTTCATCGTTCACGGGCCGGGAAAAATTTTTCAATCAGGATTTGATTGATCTGTGAACGGTTTTCGATCGCGTTTGTCCAACGGAATATTTTATTGAGGGCGTGGGGAAATCCGGGGGGATTTGAAGAGAACCAATCAGCGCCCCCCCAGTTACTTGCCCTTCTTCTCCCCTTTTGTCCCGAACAGCTCATTCACCATTTTGACCGCACACAGGTCCCCGCACATCGAGCAGGTCTCCGTCTCGCCGTCCCTCTCGTGGATCTTCCTCGCGTGCTCCCCATAGAGAGCCTGCCGGAACTGGGCGTCCCAGTCAAGCTCGTGCCGGGCCTTCGCCATCTCCACCTCGCGGTCCATCCGCCAGCCATCCGGCCTCCGGACCGTGTCACCTATATGAGCTGCTATCTTTGCTACCCGGGTACCCTCGATGATGTCCGCGACATCCGGGAGAGCGAGGTGCTCGCTTGGCGAGACCATGCAGAGGAAGTCGGCACCGCTCTGGCAGGCTGCCGCTCCCCCGATTGCTGCCACGATGTGGTCGTACCCCGGCGCACTATCGGTGACGAGCGGGCCGAGCAGGTACAGCGGAGCATGGTTGGTGATCTCTTTTATCATCCGAACATTGTAGCCCACCTGATCGAGCGGCATGTGGCCCGGCCCCTCAATCATCCGCTGGACGCCAGCATCCTGTGCCCGCTTTGCAAGCGTGCCAAGCGTTACGTACTCCACAGACTTGGCCAGCTTCTCCGCGTCCTGCAGGCAGCCGGGGCGCATCCCGTCCCCGAGACTGACGGTCACGTCATATTCCGCGAGGATTTCCAGCAGGTAATCGTACTCGGCATACAGCGGGTTCTCCTCATCCCGCCGCATCATCATGGCGCAGTGGAATGTCCCCCCGCGGCTCACCACGCCCATGAGGCGTGGATCCGCATGGAGGGCAGCAAGCGCCTGCCGGTTCACGCCGCAGTGGAGCGTTAAGAAATCCACACCCTGTCTGCAGTGCTCCCGGATAACCCTGAAGAGCAGGTCGGCGTCAACGTCCGCTGCATTACCGGCCCTCCGGACTGCCTCATACACGGGCACCGTGCCGACCGTTGTATCGAGTTTGAGGATCTTCTTCCGGATCGCCACGAGGTCCCCGCCGGTCGAGAGGTCCATGAGGGCATCGGCACCATTATCGAGCGCTGCCTTAGCCTTCTCCACCTCGAGGTCAGGATCACACCGGCTGCCCGATGTCCCGATGTTCACGTTGACCTTGACCGTGCACCCCTCGCCAATCGCACAGCGCCGGTGCTTCCGGGCCGGGTTAGCCGGGACCACGATCTTTCCGCCAACGATCCCGCGGGCAAGCCGCTCCGGGTCCATATCTTCCGCCCGTGCCACGGATCCCAGTTCCCGGGGAGTCCCCTTACGGCACCTGCGGATGAGTAAATCCATAAGAACCATCTGTTCTGAGCCCTTATTATTGTGCATGAAGGTCGAGTGGCTGTATAGCGGCGATCCGTGGGCAAACGCATATGTGGTGGGAGGTCTCCTCGTGGACGCAGGGGTCATGCCGATGGCGGTAACCCCTTACAAAGAGCAGATTGAGACCATTGTCCTCACCCACTGCCATTTCGACCACATCGCCCGGGTGAAGGAGATCGCGCACATGTGCAGGGCGAAGGTTGCCATCCACAAGGTGGACGCCCGGGGGCTTGTTGACGAGATCCACAGCCTCTCGATGCACTTCGGTGCCCGTTCGCCGGGGCTCATCCCCGATATCCTGCTTGCCGAAGGCGACATGGTCGGTGACTTTGTCGTGCTCCACACCCCGGGCCACACGCCGGGCGGCATCTGCCTGTATTCCGAGAAAGACCGGCAGCTCTTTTCCGGCGACACGGTCTTTGCCGATGGTTACTTCGGACGCTACGACTTCCCCGAAGGGAGCAGGGCGGACCTTGCCCGGTCGCTCGACCGCCTCTCGGCGCTGGATGTTGAAGGATTATTTGCGGGCCATGGGGAACCTGCAGAGGAAAACGGGAGCCGCGCCATTGCCGCTGCGGTCGGGCTGATGAAGAGCGGGTATGGATAAGGGAATCTATTGTCTTATTTTTAAGAATCCCGCATGCACGGTCACGGTCGGGGCTCTTGGTCCGGTTGCATTCCATGCCGGCTGGCATATCTACGTTGGCTCGGCTCTCGGGAGCGGGGGGCTTGTACGGCTGGAGCGGCATATCGCCCTGTCCCGGAACAGGGACAGGCCCCCGGTATGGCATGTGGACTACCTCTCAGAACATCCGTTGTTCTGCCTCCGCTCTGCCGTCTATGCCCTGACAGAAGAGCGGCTGGAGTGCCGGCTTGCCGCGGCCCTTGGGGGGGAGATCATCCCGAAATTCGGCTGCAGCGACTGCGACTGCAGTTCGCACCTCTTTTACCGGCACAGGAAACCGGTGAAGGAAGCAGAAGCGGCGTTCCGGTCCCGGGGACTTGTCCCCTGCACCAAAACTATCATGAACCGGTAACGCAGTAAGGGTTAGCTATGAAAGTGCTGGGGTTATCCGGAAGCATGCGCAGGGAGGGCAACACGGCACA
>CAZCZK010000194.1:0-3570 GCA_964503195.1 uncultured Methanoregula sp. | reverse complement strand
AGGCTGAGGCACCAGCACTCCGCTTAAAAACTACCTTTTTAATCTACCACTGCCTAGTAATCACCATGAACCTGCAGGCAGAAAAAGACCAGATTTCCCGACAGATACGGGACGCCTTGGCCGACCTGCCCTCGCTGCGGGTGGCATACCTCTACGGATCGTTTCTCACCCGGGAGGATTTCCGGGACATCGATATCGGACTGCTGGTCGATAAAGAGATCTGCGATGGGGATACCCTTTCGTATACATCACGCGCGGCAGACCTGGTTGAAGCTGCCATCGGATACCGGTATGAATGTGATGTCAGGGTCATCAATGGTGAGCCGGCCTGGTTCCGGTACGAAGTGATCAGCACCGGCACCCCGATATGCGTACAGGATGACGTAGATCGGATCGATTTCGAGACTGCGGTGCTGGTCGAGTACCAGGACCTGAAATTTATGTACGATCTCTTTGACCGGGAATACCTCGCGAAGGCATAGTATGCGGATCCTTGCACAGGTGCAGACACTGGATGAAGCGCTTGAGGCGTGGCTGCGTTACCGGCAAATCCCGTACGAAAAATTCGGTGGAGAAAAGGATACGCAGTACATGGTCTGCCACGCGATGCTGCTTGCCATCCAGGCATCCATTGACATTGCAACTGCCATGGCCGTGATGAAAACGCCGCGCCGGCCTGATACCTACCGTGAAACATTCCAGGTTTTGGGAAAATCCGGGATTCTGCCGGCAGACCTTTCCAGCCAGATGGCAAAGTTAGCAGGATTCAGGAATATCCTTGTCCATGAGTATTCCGGGCTGGATACAAAACTGGTATACCGGGTTCTTCAGGATGACGGGAAGACCCTCGAGGCATTCCGGAAGTCTGCAAAAGAATTTCTTGTTGAGCACAGGACAATGCAGTGATCGAACGGGAACCCGGGTATGAATTTTTATAGTACACAATCACCAAAAATTATTCTTCCTTCTTCTCCGGCCTCTTGAACGTCTCCACCAGCACAATCTCGCCAAGGCCGCTGATGAGCTCGAAGCCCTCGTGGATGATCCTTCCGCGCCAGAGGAGCCAGCGGCGGTCGTAGTTGATGCCAGGAGGGAGGGTAACGGTTGCCTTGTCGCCGTCCATTACTATCTCCATGTCCTTGCCGGCATAGAGCTGGACCAGTCCCTTGAGCTGGTCGAGCGGTTCTTTGACCATCTCTGCAATCTTGTAGTCATATGTGAGGGTCTGGCCGGCGAGGGGTGCGTTGAAATCCACGAGAACCTTGGAGCCGATGACATCAACGACAGTCCCTTCACCCTCCTCGTCCATCCGGACCGGCATGCCCCGGACGGGCTTCTCCTTGAACTGGTTCTTGGGGAAGGACTTGAGGCGCTTGGGATCGCGCTCGCCAAATGCCTTGTCGGGCTCTACCGTGACGGTGCCTTCTGCACCGGCTTTCTTTCCCACAATTTCCTCGTCAAGACCGACGATCACATGTTTCTGGCCGACACAGATCGTGACCGGACCATAGGTGGCCTTCTCGCTGTGGATGCCGGCCTTCTTTGCCTCATCCTCGTCGGTCGTGTCAAAAACATTCTCCCCGACCCTGCCGGTATAGCTCAGCCGGATAAAATCTCCTTCTTTTATTGCCATGATTCACCTGACTATATTAGGTCGTAATCAAGACAGATAAAGAGTGTGGCATACCAATGCTTGAAGTTGAACTCAAGGTAAAAATTCCCTCCCTCGACCCGGTCCGCGAACAGCTTGTCCGGAACCATGCACGTTCCTCCGGAAAGGTGCACGAACACGATATCTATTACAATGCCCCCCACCGCGACTTCGCTCTGACGGACGAGGCGGTCCGGGTCCGGTATACGGACGACCATGCCGTTGTTACGTACAAGGGGCCCAAGATCAAAAAATTCGGCCTCAAGGCACGGGAAGAACTGAACTTTGCCGTGGAGTCCGGCGAGGCTTTCGAGACGATGCTCGACCGGCTGGGTTTTTTCAGGACCCGGGACGTGAACAAGTGGCGGGAGATGTTCAGGCTCGGGGATGCCACGGTCTCGCTCGACACGGTCGAGGGTCTCGGAACCTTTGCCGAGATCGAAGTGATAACGGAAAACGAGAACGAGAACCCGACGGACCGGATCGCGAAGATTGCCCACGAGATCGGGGTGGAAGGAGAACCGATCCTTGAGTCGTACCTCGAATTGCTGCTGGCGAAAACGCCGGCAGGCCGGTCCTGATAATTTGCTTCCTGCAAGAGACCCGTATCCTGCGGTTTTGGGGGGATCATCATCTCATCAACGTCTGCATTCCCCCCCTTCCACCATTGGTCCCCATGGGGAGACGAAGTGCGGGTGGGCTGGAACGGAGCTGGTTGCTGAGGGAAATTCTTCAACAACGAACAGGTACCACGGCATTGTGACACTGGGGAGGATATGCCATCACGTACTGGAAAAAAGCACGCTTGCCGGTTCTCTCAACCACCGGGCTTGTGCCGGATAGAACGGATAACCGGATAACGTTTATAGGGCATCCTGCGCAAGACTAAAACCAGGTATACCGTTCAGGAGGCCTCTTTCCATGAATACCGCTCCATCACGATCCAGACTGTCCGGTATCCTCATCACCCTTGCTGCAGCAGTAGTACTTTTTGCCGGGATACAGGCGGCATCCCCGGTTCTTGGTCCGCTTCTCCTGTCGGTCTACCTTACGCTGATCCTCGGCACGCTCCTCCACGGGTTTGAGAAAAAAGGGCTCTCCACCCGCTCAGCCCTTCTCCTCACCCTGATAATATTCTTCGCCATCATCGCCATTTTCATGGTCATGATAGCCGGGTCCTTTGTCCAGGCCATGTCCGATCTTCCCGTATACCTGGAGAAACTTGAGAGCAGCCTTGAACTCGCGAGCCCGGTGCTCATCTCTGTCGGGATCGATCCGGCATCCCTGACATTCGAGAACATTATCCAGACCTTTTCAGCTGAAATCCATGGCCTGATCAGCAATCTCGGGGAGATTGCAAGTCCATTGCTCATGGTCTTCCTCACCACCCTCTTTCTTCTCTTTGAAGCAAAGGGATTCTCGCACAAGCTGCAGATCATCATTGGAGAACACCGGCCCGGTGACATAGACCGGTTCATTGCTCTTGCACAGAAAAACGTAGATTACCTTGTCATCAGGACGGGCGTGAACCTTGTCACGGGTATCGGAACGGCAGTTATTCTCTCCCTTCTTGGCGTAAAATACGCCATATTCTGGGGTTTTTTAGCCTTCCTGCTCGGTTTCATCCCGAATATAGGGTTCTGGATTGCCCTTATTCCGCCAATGCTCCTCGCCTGGTTCGATCTCGGGCCACTCCAGGCATTCCTGGTACTTGCCGGATGCGTGCTGATGGACGTACTTTCCGAATACCTGATATTCCCCCGCATCGCTTCCCAGGGACTGGAACTCTCTCCTGCCGTTGTGTTCATCTCTCTTTTCTTCTGGGGATGGATTCTTGGCGGGATCGGTGTCCTTCTTGCAGTTCCCTTAACGCTCTGCGTCCAGATGGTCTGTGAACTGTTCGATGAGACCCGGTGGAT
>CAZCZK010000193.1:0-3603 GCA_964503195.1 uncultured Methanoregula sp. | reverse complement strand
AATATTTTCCGGATGAAAAAGTACTTTTTGATAGCATTTATTGCGTTAACCTCAGCAACTCCGATGAACCGGCACTTCCTGATGAAAAATTAGGGGATGATCTGTAATGGCAATATTCAGGGCAAAGGATGTCAGTCAGCTCTCGGATGTTGAACTGCAGGAACAGATGGGAAAACTCCGGATGGAGCTCGTCCAGCACTACGGGAAAGTCAGTGCCGGCGGGGCAACCGAGAACCCCGGGCATATTGGCGAACTCCGGAGAACCATTGCCCGTATGATGACCGAGCAGAACCGCAGGAGAACTGCATGATCTCTTCCCGGAACGTCCTGCGCCACGAACTGATTGGCCTCGACGTTCTGGTATCAGGAGCTGCAAACCCGAAACAGAGAGGACTATCCGGTCGCATCATCGATGAAACAAGGAACCTGCTCGTTGTCGAGACACCACGGGGAATAAAGCGCATCGCAAAGATGCACACTACTTTCCGCGTGGTTCTCCCAAGCAGGGAACTTGTGGAGATAGATGGATCCGTACTGGTTCTGGCTCCTGAAAAGAGGATCAACCTGCACGAAAAGAAGAGGATACCATAATGGCACAAAACATTGGATTGAACGTCCCGGCACCAAAAGAGGGGTGTAAGGATGTTAATTGTCCGTTTCACGGCACTTTACCGGTGCGCGGCCAGGTGATCACCGGCAAAGTCGTGAGCGATCGAATGATAGGAACGGTCGTAGTTGCACGGAATTACCTGCACTACATCCGGAAATACAAGAGGTACGAGAAGCGCAGCTCGAAACTCCATGCTCACAACCCCCCCTGTATCGGGGCAAAAACCGGTGACATGGTGAAGATTGCCGAATGTCGGCCTCTTTCGAAGAGCACGACGTTTGTTGTCGTGGAGGTGCAGAAGCCATGAAGGCAAAGCAGTCAAAAACCCCGAGATCACTTGCCACGGGTACGAGACTTGCATGCGCCGATAACACTGGTGCCAGGACAGTCCAGATCATCTCTGTCTTCGGATACCATGGTGTCAGGCGCCGTCAGCCCAAACTGGGACTGGGGGATCTCTGCACGGCAAGCGTCCAGAAAGGTACGCCCGATATGCGCCGCAAACTCGTGCGGGCAGTTGTTATCAGGGCGAAGAAGGAGATGCGCAGGCCCAGTGGTCTGCGGGTATCGTTCGATGACAATGCAGTCGTTGTCGTGGATGAGAAGAATGAGCCGAAAGGAACAGAGATCAAGGGACCTGTTGCACGAGAGGTGGCAGAGCGGTTCCCCAAACTCGGATCCATGGCAACGATCATCATCTGAGGTGTGAAAGATGGTAAGACTGGAAAGTTCACAGCCAAGAAAACAGAGGAAAGCCCGGTACAATGCCCCTTCGCACGTCAGCACCAAATATCTCAATGCACCGCTGTCTGAGGAACTCAGCGAGCAGTATAAGAAGAAGACCCTGCGCGTTGTCAAGGGAGATACCGTCAGGGTAACCCGTGGAGACTTCGCCGGTGAAGAGGGACTTGTAGATGCCGTCGATACCAAGAAATCGAGGATTGTTGTTCACGGGGTTTCCTCCACGAAAGTAGACGGGACTGAAGTGCCCCGTGCGGTCAGTGCGTCGAATGTCCGGATCACCAAACTGAACCTTGCTGACAAACGCCGCGAGGCAAAATTGGCGGAGGCTGAATAATGGGAGACCACCTGAAGCGACTGAATGCCCCTGACTCGTGGCACATTGCAAAGAAGACCACGAAGTTCATCACAAAGACAGCACCCGGCCCGCACAACGCCAACGCTATGCCGATCACCGTCTGGCTCCGTGACCATATGGGGTTGGTACGGAATATAAAGGAGGTCAAGCAGATCCTCCGGCAAAAAGACGTGATCATCAACGGGAAGATCTGCAGGGACCCCAAGATGGGTATCGGGATCTTCGATATCATCGCACTCCCGAAGATCAACAAATATTACCGCATTCTCCGGGACAAGAATGGCCGCCATGTATCCATCCCGATAGATGCCGAATCCGCAAAGACCCGTCTCTGTAAGATCACGAACAAGACCACGGTCACCGGTGGAAAAGTCCAGCTGAACATGCGCGATGGTTCCAACGTCCTTGCCGACAATACCTATAAGTCTGGCGACTCGATCGTGCTCTCACTTGAACCCGAAAACCGGTTCAGGATCATTGACCACTTCCCGTTTGCTGTGGGTAATATGGCCATGGTCATCGGTGGCAGGCACTCCGGCAAGGTCGCACGGATTCTTGACATAGTCAATGTGCCCGGCAGTGTACCCAACAAGATCATCCTCAAGGACGAGGCAACCGGTACCATGTTCGACACCATCTCGCCTTACATCTATATGGTCGGCACCAAGACACCGGCAATCGCAAAATGGGGGCATGAAGAGTGACGTCGATGCGTGATATCTATATCGACAAGGTTGTCGTCCACATGGGCGTCGGCGAGGCCGGTGACAAGCTCGTAAAAGGTGAGAATATCATGAAGGCGATCACCAGGCAGACCCCGATCCGGAGTATCGCCAAGAAGACCCAGCCGGCGTTCTCTGTCAGGAAAGGCATGCCCATCGGCTGCAAGGTCACTCTCCGTGGCAAACCCGCCCGTGATTTCATCGCAACCGCACTTAAGATCGTCCAGAACACGATCTTCGAGAGCCAGTTTGACAAGAGCGGGAACTTCGCCTTCGGTATAGAGGAGCACACGGATTTCCCCGGGATGTCCTATGACCCGCAGGTCGGTATCTTCGGAATGGACGTCAACGTTGTCTTAGAACGCAAAGGCATCCGTATCACCCGCCGGCGCATGGAGCAGAAGAAACTCCCGGCGAAACAGCGCGTGAACAAGACGGATGCAATAGCGTTCCTCAGGGAAAAATACCAGGTCGAGGTGCGCTAATGGCAGGAGAAAGGAAGAAGATCTACGGTCGCGGTGCGAACGAGTGCAAAATGTGCGGGCGTAAACAGGGGCTCGTACGCAGATACCATATCATGTTCTGCAGGCAGTGCTTCCGCGAATGGGCCCAGAGGATGGGCTTCAAGAAGATGAGCTGAGGGGTGAGAAAGGACAATGACACGATTGAATACTATTGCAGATGGAATGTGTACCCTGAAAAATGCAGGTGATACCGGTAAGTCCGTATGCATCATTGAACCCGCAAGCAAGCTCCTCGGCGCAATGCTCCGCATCATGCAGGATGCCGGTTATATCGGCAGCTTCGAGTTCATCGATGATGGCAGGGGAGGCCAGCTCAAGGTCAACCTGACCGGGAAGATAAACCGCTGTGGCGCAATTTCCCCGCGGTTCTCGGTAACGCTGGATGAGATGGAATACTGGGAGAAGCAGTACCTGCCCGGCAAAAACTTCGGGCTCCTGATGCTTTCAACCCCGCGGGGAGTAATTTCCCACGAACAGGCCAGGAAAGAGGGTGTCGGCGGCGAACTCCTCGGGTACGTTTACTAAAAGGTGCAAAAAAAATGGCAGCAGTAAGAAAAGTCAAGATCCCGGGTGGCGTGAAGGCCAGTCTGGATGGCATGCACCTTCGTGTGACCGGGCCCAAAGGCCAGCTCTCCCGCAACGTGCGGT
>CAZCZK010000192.1:0-3606 GCA_964503195.1 uncultured Methanoregula sp. | reverse complement strand
CGAACTTTGCGGCGTGCTCGCAGATCGCCTTGTCGCCAAGGTCGTACATGACCGGGGTCTCGACCGGTGAGCCGCCGTAATCCAGTACGAGCCGGAGTACGTAATCGGCAAGAAGGTCGCGGACGATCTTGCCCTTGGGCATCCAGCGGAGGCAGCCGACATCGCTTGCGGGCTCGTAGTCCACGAGCTCTTTTGCCCGCATCAGGTCCACGTGGGCCGGGTCGCCTCCGACCGGGACTGCAACGCCGAGTTCCTTTTTGACCATGCAGCCAAAGGGCGTGTCGTTGAGGTACTCCTTGTAGTCGTGCTGTTTCCCATCCGGGGTCATCACGAACCAGTCGTGGGTGACTTCTTTCTTTGCCGGCTTGACGGTTGTCTCACCGGGAATGATGGTCTTGGAGAGCTCGGAAAGCGGGTGGCCCTTGCACGAGAGCTTGAAGGACTTGTACCAGCCAAACGGCGCACGCTTGACGGCAAATCCTTCGGTCTCGAGCCCGGCCTTCAGGGCATTGAGCACCGTGATTGCGGTCCCTGGCGATGAGAGATCGCTGGAGAGATGGGCGTACGGGTAGATCAGGACCTTTTTTACATTGACCTGGCCGGCGGTCTTTTTGATCTCTTCGATACCCTGCAGGACAACGCCCTCAAGGTCTTCCTCGTCGATCGATTCCACGGCACAGAAAACGGTGAGTGCCTCGGTCTCCTTGTCCGAGAGAACAGAACACTCCTCTGCCATCTTTGTCTTCTTTTTCGCCTCGTATTCTATGTAATCTGAATGAATGAGAAGAAGTCGCATTAATTCATCTCCGGTCCGGTTGGATCATTCGTATAAAATGTGAGTTAATCGTATATAGTGGTTGATATTTGCACGACAACGGAGCGGCGCCGGGTCGGGACCGAGAAAAAAGGAGCAGGATCAGCATTCTCACAGATCCTTGTGGGAAAGATTTTAGTATATCTCAGTGAGTTATCCCCATTCTTTATCGTACGTACCGACAAGAGCATATCCGCCATCAGCAGTCTGGATTATCTGGTTTACCCCTGTAACCAAGACACCGGAAATATTTCTGTCCCATTCCTTCGTTCCATCCGGCCTTAATTTTAGAACATGCAGATTTCCATCGATAGCCCTGGTATGACCGGAGTCTGCCAACTCTGCTGAAATATATCCGCCATCGCTTGTCCTGCTCACACTGGTGCTGGCATTCTTTAACATCAGTCTGGCGACTGCAATACCTGACTGATTATAGAAAACAAGTCCCGGGGAGTATTCGATATAATCGGTCAGTGGTTGCCCGTCAATAGTCCCATTATCTGTTTCAGGAACTTCATAGTTGAAATGCTGAACACCAGTATACTTTCCGTCCTTGTCGAGCCGGATCGCGTCTTTCTTTGTCTGAGCAACGTATCCCTGATCGTTATGCAGACCGATTATCAGTACAACGGGATCCTTAAATTCCCTATCTCCCAAGAACGTCTGCCAAGTCACATTCCCCCTGGGATCTATTTTAGCAATCATTGTTTGTTCGATTGACATATGTGCTGCTGTCCAGTTTTCTTCAGGCCGTTGACCGGTAATGTTCCCTTTATCATCATACTGGATTTTTGATCCGGCTTCGTAAGAGTCATACCTTGCCCCTCCTACAATATAGCCGCCATCGGGCGTTTCAATAATTGATTGAACATAGCCAATCACCGGCACTGTGCGATTCCAGATAACAACACCATCAGCATTGATCCGACAGATGCCGTTTGTTACAATGTCACCATTGCGACCAAGAATAACCGGATTTCCACAATTTTTTTCAAGGAGTGATACATTCCATAGGAATTTATTATCATATGAGATTTTGATCAGATCAAAATAGTCTTTATTATTCACCCCGTGAGAAATCACAAGATTATTGTCGGGGGTCTGTAAGATCATATATGCATTATCATCCCCACCAGTATCTATTATCCTGGACCATTCCATGGTGGCATTCGGTGTGAGTTTTATCAGTACAATATCACGATCCGGCTGATAATCCAGATTCAGTTTGTGCGTGCAACCCGCAACAAGAAATATTGTAAAAAGGACCAGCACCAGGGCAACCGCTGCATGAACAGATCTTCTCCGGCTCTCAGGGACACTCGGGCATTCAGTCATGTGAGAGAAAAATTTCTGTGCGTTTCTGTAAATATCTTTTGAAATATTTTTCATGAAATCTTTTATTTGTCAATTCAATTTGTCAGGGTCGTATCTCCAGATGGGATAAGTGCCGCCGCCCCGAAGGGCGCCCCGCGGCGGTTTCAAGTATCGTTTTTGCGGAAACCGTACTTGCCCCGCCATGCCCGCGAGGGGCCATGGGGCGGGGAGCCCTCTTTTACGAATCTGAAAAAAAGGAGGGACAAAAAGAGGTGTTATTCCCGTTTCCGGTTCGCGTGGTACCGCGGGAGCGTTGCCTGCCGCTGGTCGAGGTACTTCGCATTGCTTTTTTCCGGTCCTACGAATCCGGCTCTTCCTCCTCATCATCCACCAGATTCCTGGCCCCCGTCCTGTCCCGGTCGAGCAGGGAGGGGTCGATGTGCCACTCGCTCCGGCGCAAAAGGCCGTGGAGGGTGCTCGCCTCGCGGGTGGTCAGGACTGCCCGGCCAAGGACCCGGCGGAGAAGGACCATGGTGTTCTCCCGCTTGAACTGCGGGTGATGGATGGCATCGAGGTATCGGTCGAGATGACGGTACAGGTATCCCATGTCCGTTGGCGAAGCAAGGTGGTAGGCCGGCAGGGGCAAATCCGCGAGCTCGTAACAGACGACGCCGACCGCGTGCGAGAGGTTGAGGATCGGGTACTCCTCCGTGGTCGGGATCGTGCAGATCGCTCCGTTTGACCTCCTCGTTGTTGAGCCCCCAGTTCTCGCGCCCGAACAGGATCGAGATGTGCCCGTCCGCGTTCTTAATCCGTTCGCGGAGTTCTTTGGGCGAATAAAACGGCATCCGCATGGCATGGCAGACCGATTTGCTCACGGTACCCGTTGTCGCGACCACGATGTTGCTGCGGGCAAAAACATCTTCAATCGTGCAGGTCTCGGCAGAGGCAAGGATATCCTGCGCATGTGATGCCCGGGCTTTCGCTTCGTTCCCGAGCGTGCACGGATCGATGAGCACCAGCCGAAAAAACCCGAAATTTTTCATCACGCGGGCACAGAATCCCACGTTACCCTCATAGATCGGGGCCACGAGCACGATGTCAATTGCGGGCATACGGTATTACTGGATAGCGTCCACGGTTGCCTTCAGTACCGCAGCACCCTGGTCGTAGACTGCGTTCCCGACCACGATCGTATCGGCATATCTGCTCATCTCTGCTGCCCTCTCCGCAGAGTTGATCCCGCCGCCATAATACAGGAACGCTTTATCGACTGCATCGGAAGCAGCTTTTACCACCGCCGGGTCACCATAGCTGCCGCTGTACTCGATATACACAATCGGGAAATGGAAATAGAGGTCGGCAACGGTCACGAACGCAGCGACCTCGTCGGGTTTCAGGTTGCACACGGCTTTTGTCACTCTACCGACAGAAGAGTCCGGGTTGAGCACGATATAGGCCTCGGGCACGATAGTTTC
>CAZCZK010000191.1:0-3614 GCA_964503195.1 uncultured Methanoregula sp. | reverse complement strand
ACGTCATTATTCTGCATCTTCTCACTCCACACACAAGCGTCCGGGCATATTGTTGCGATATGGTATTGGTATCGTCAACGCTACGCGGTATTGGTACTGTGCTGTATGATCACCTATGGGAGCCTGAGGGTAAAATAGCCTTGTCCGTAGAGCGGTGGTGCCCGTCCGGCTCAGAAACGGTCAGTCCCGGAACGGCACTTCGATCATGTCCAGATCAGAGGGGGCGACGACCGGGCCGGTAAATGCTGATTTTGCATCATTGATATGCGCCAGTGCATCGGTATACCGGGAACTGGTATGGATCAGGACAAGCTTCCGTGCATGGAGGGCGGATGCCGCCTCACCGGCCTGGCGGGCTGTTGCATGGAAAAACTCTGCCCCGTGGTCTGCTTCGGACTCGTCATACGTGGCGTCATGGACCAGGAGGTCTGCATCCATGGCGTTACCCATGATTCGGGAATGGAATGCCCGGGTGTCACCAGTGTAGACGATCTTGCGACCTGGCCGCCCCGGTCCCATAACCTGATCAGGCTGCACCTCCCGGCTTGCGTCTCCGGTACCTACCCGTATGGTCTCTCCACGCTGCAGCCTGCCAAACAGCGGGCCCGGGGGGACACCAAGGGCAATAGCCTGCTCGCGGCTGAACCTGCCCGGACGGGTATCTTCTTCCAGGATATACCCGAGCGCAGGTATCCCGTGGCTGACAGAAAATGCCGTGACCGTGTACCCGTTGAAACGAACCCAGGAACCCTGTGCCAGTTCAACGGCTTCCAGCGAAAATTTCAGATTAAACCGGGCCACACTCTTCAGGATGAGTACAAATTCGTGCACCCATTCCGGGCCATAAATCGTGAGCGGGTTGGTCCTCCCGTTGAAGGACATGGTCTGGACGAGGCCGAATATGCCGAGAAAATGGTCTGCATGCCAGTGGGTGACGAAGATGGCGTCAACAGTAAATCCGCACCGGGCACGCATCATCTGCTGCTGGGCCCCTTCTCCACAGTCAAAGAGGAGGGTGTCCGAACCGCGCCGGACCAGGATGCAGGGGGGGTTCCGCTGGGTGGTGGGCAGTGCGCCCGCAGTCCCGAGGAAATAGACCTGCATGGTTTCCCCGCTCACGTAAAATCCCCCCGCACTGGTGACCTGGCGCATCCGTTGCTCTGCTGCAGAGGGTTGCTGCGCTTCCCTCTCATACGAAGCACCTCCTGAATACCTGC
The DNA here is from genome assembly GCA_964503195.1 of uncultured Methanoregula sp. GTDB lineage: Archaea > Halobacteriota > Methanomicrobia > Methanomicrobiales > Methanospirillaceae > Methanoregula. The sequence goes on along the minus strand of CAZCZK010000191.1, from coordinate 2,397 downwards.
AGGCTTGTTCTGGCTTCTTCTATCGATCGCCCTTCGATAACAACGGTTCCCCGGTACCGGGAAGCGATCTCTTTGCCCGCGTTCTCCCAGTTAATGGTGCCTGCCCCGAGGGGCAGGTGTTCGTCAGACATGCCATGATTGTCATGGATATGGATATGGTGTGCCCGGTTGACATACCGGAGGAAATCGTTCACCTTCCCCACGGTATTCGCGTGGCCGAAGTCAAATGTCATGCCGATACCGTCGATGCCCTCGGTCATCCCGAGCAGTTCCTCCGCCTGGCGGCAGAGAAATTCCTTGACACTGATCATATTCTCAAGGCAGGCAAGTACCGAATGTTCCACCGCGGTCTTCCCGATCTGCCGGAGGGCTTCTTTCTGGAGTTCCCAGACCTTCTGCGGGACAAGTTTGCCAACCGGTGAGATATAGCCCGGGTGGATGGTGACCCGGTTGGTTATTTTTGATGCGTACTCAATACAGGTGCAGACCTGCCGGATCGACTCGCGCCAGATTGGATCATTGAGGGTTGCTAGGTTCAGGTCGCCGTAGGGGGCGTGGACGGTAACACCCAGGTTTGTTGTTGCAAGCACCTCCTCGATTTTCTGAAAGCACGCCGGGTTCTCCAGACGGTAGTTCCCGTCACTGACAATCTCCCACCCGCTGTACCCGGTCTCCTCGATCCCGTAGACCCAGGAGATATCGTCCCAGACCTTTGCGGATGAGGAGAAGAATGGCCCGGTGCTCATGGATCACGTCCTATCTGTTCGAGAAGTGCATGGACTTTCGTCGCGAACTCCTCGAGCGAGCCCTCATTGCTGATCTGGATATCAGCACTCAGAAGGGCCGTTCCCAGGCCCCATTTCAGCTCCCGTTCATCCCGGTTGCGGAGGGCGTCTGCGGAGGTGAAATCATCAGAACGGGCCCGGGCGGTGATCCTGGCGAGCCGGTTTTCAAAGGATGAGTCGATGCGGATGACGATAAAACGGGAAAAAGCCTGCCGGAACAAGGTTACTTCCGCATCACCGCGGATACCATCGACCAGGACAAGCGGCGCAGATTGTATCCGGACCTCCGGTATGCAGAGTTTTGCAACCGCGTCCATTCCCCCTTCAGCCCGCAACCGGTTTGCCATTGCCCCGAAGTTCGCGTCGCTGGGCACCAGTCCCGCGTTGCTCACCGCTTTCCGGATCATGTCGCCCATGACGATGACCGGGACCCCCATCTGTGATGCTATCTTCGAAAACTCACCTTTGCCGCTTGCGGGAAGCCCGACGACTCCGATCACTTTCATAGACAATTTCACCTCCTTCACGCGTGCGGATCCGGACACTCCTTGGCAGGGAATCGGCAATTTTCTTCATTTCATCTTCCGAGAACGGCCTGACTTTTTCGGTAACGCCCTGCTGCAGCACGAGATCGGTTGCACCCACCTCGCCGGCAATGAGGGCAACCTCGTCCTCATACCCGCGGAAGAGGGTGATGGCGACCTCGAATTCCTGCAGCTGCCCTGATTCGTGCGCCTCCCGGCAGAGTGCAAGGGATCTTTGCACATCCTTCACATAATTTCCCTTGAGGAGGTTATTATACCGCGCCCATCGCGCCTTGATATCCAGCGCGACCCGGTCCACCAGGCGCTCTTTGATGAGGGCACAAAGTGTATCCGGGAAGACCCCGTTGGTCTGGACCCCGACGGCAAGTCCCATCCCTTTGGCACGCCGGGCAAGTTCGAGGAGGGAATCCTTCTGCATCGTGGGCTCCCCTCCTGAGAAGACCACACCGCTGATTGCGAGCAGGGACCCCCTGATGAGATCGGTGATCTCATCAAGGTCGCGCTCGTCCTTACCCTCCAGAATGGAGGCGTTCTGGCAGTACGTGCACCGGACCGGGCATCCGCGGAAGAAGACCGTGCACACCGACCGGCCCCTCCAGTCAACGGTTGAGAGCGGGACAAAACCTCCGAAATTCAGTTTGATACACAACCACCGTGCCGGATTATTTTAGTACAGACATTATATGAGGGTATTGAGTTGTTTTTTAGATTGCCGCGATCCCGATATCAGGTCCCACCCATCGAAAATCCCGTCCAACCATATGTGATAACCCCCCGGATATCGGTCTCATTCCCGGGAGCCGGCGGGACCTGCCGGCAGGATACAGCAAGGCCGATCCGGACGAAGCCGCTGATGTTGGCATCGCATCGAACAGGGTAGTTTTGTGCCCGTCATCGTATAATGATGGCGATGGAAAAAAATGGCATGGCAAAGGAATTATTGATCAGAATTTGAAGTGGCGGTTGACGATCTTTATGGCGCAATAGTCGCCGCACATGGTGCACCCGTCCGTGTCGGCCGGCATCCGTTCGTTCCGGATAGCCTGGGCGCGGGCAGGGTTCATGGC
>CAZCZK010000190.1:0-3670 GCA_964503195.1 uncultured Methanoregula sp. | reverse complement strand
CTACCCTACCGAGGCACTTTTACCTTATGTAATATCTCGCACTCCCATATAAAGACGGAGGATCAACGGGATCTCCCGTTTTATACCAGCAACGAAAATACTCCAATGACGAATCTCCGAAAAACCATCGGTGTTCCTGCGCTGGTGCTTACTTTGCTCGCATGCAGTATCGACCGGGACATCTGGACCCCTGTGCAGGGCCGGTGGTGCACGAAGTTTACCCGAGATACCCGGAGTCTATCCCCGTTGCAGAACGAGGAGGTCGGAAACGGACAACCTCAGCCGGCCAGTCCAAGATCACGGTTTCTTCATCTGGTACATGTGCCAGATCTTGCACGCGCCCTCATGACTGACCATGCAGGGCCCGACGGGTTTTCTCGGGGTACACGTCTTCCCGAAGAGTCTGCAGTCCGGTGGCTGGGCAACTCCCCGCAGGATCTTATCGCACATGCAGGCCGAAGGCTTGGTAACGTGTCTGAACGCGATCCCGAACTTTTTCTGGGCGTCGTACTGAGCGAACACCTCCTTCAGCCGGAGACCGGAGCCGGGAATAACGGGGAATCCCCTCCATTCGACATCAGACGGCTCAAAGACCTCATGCATGATCTTCTTAGCTTTTACGTTCCCTTCGCGGCTGACTGCCCGGGGGTAGGCGTTGTCAACGCGGTGCGTGCCTTCCTTCACCTGCTGCACGAGCATCAGGAGACCCAGCAGGATATCCTCGGCCTCGAAACCCGCCACGACCTGCGGGACCGGGAAGACCTCATACTCCTCGTACCCCATAACGGTGCATACATGACCCGGGAGCATGAACCCGTGAAGTTTTGCCTCGCCCTGCTCAAGCAGCCACTTCATGGCCGGCGGGACGATGCGGTGGCATGAGAGGATCGAAAAATTCCGCGGAGGTTGTGTAAGGATCATGGCTGCAACGGTCGGGGCGGTGGTCTCGAACCCGACCGAGATGAAAACAACTTCCTTATCCGTCTTCTGTGCGATCTCAACAGCCTTGTGGATCCCCTGAACGATCCGGACATCCCCTCCACAGGACTCCAACGTTCCCTGTGATCCCGGGACATGGAGGAGATCGCCATAGGTTGTAATGATGCAGTCTTTTCCTGCAAGATCGAGCGCTGCATCAATCTCTCCCTGCGGTGTGATACAGACCGGACAGCCGGGTCCCATAACGATCTTCAGCCGATCCGGGAGCAGGGTGCGAAGGCCACTACGTGCAATGGCCGCTTCATGTGTGCCGCAGATATGCATGAATGTCATCTCACGATCAACCATATCGTGAAGTTTCTGCGCAATGTCCTTTCCCGTCGCCATGATGATTCAAAAGTATTAATTTTACGATAACATAAGAGTACGTGTATGGACTTGTCTGGACTCGGACTGAATTACCTTTATGCAGCTTTTATCATTCTCACCGGGATTACCATTGCTTTCCTTGCCCGGAGGATAGTCCGTTGGCTGGAGTCGAAAGCCGTTGAGACCAGCACCTTCTGGGATGACATCCTGATCGCTGCAATCGGTACGCCCCTCCAGTTTGCCATCATCGTTCTCGCAGTATATTTTGGAGTTACCTGGTTTAACATCCTCCCGGAAAGCATGCAATGGATCTATGAACCAGCCTATGCAAAAGCATTTTTTATTGTGCTCAGTGCGTGGATCCTTTCTACATTCCTTCACAGCATCATCCATATCTATGGCCGGGCTATCGCGGAACAATCCGAGACCGACATGGATGACCGGCTCGTTGACCTGCTTGAACTGGTTATCCGGTATGTTATCTGGTTTGCAGCGGTAATGGCAATCCTCAAGGTCTTCAATATTGATGTCACCCCCTTGCTCGCTGGTGCCGGCATTGCAGGTATCGCCGTCGCGCTGGCAGCACAGGACTTCATCTCCAATTTTTTTGGCGGGGCCATCATTACGGTCGACAAACCCTTCAAGGTCGGGGACCGGATCAAGGTTGAAGATTACTATGGGGATGTTCTGTCGGTTGGCACCCGCAGTACAAGGATAAAGACCCTGGATTATCAGGTCGTGACCATCCCAAACAACAAACTGACATCAAATATCATTATCAATTATTCCGAACCTGACCAGAAACTGCGGATTACCATCCCAATTACAGTTGCCTACGGGACCGATCCTCTCCGGGTCAAGAAGATACTTCTTGAAATTGCACACGATGCAATAAAGAATACAGAATACCTTCTCGCAGATCCCGAACCCACGGTCTTTTTCATGGAATTCGCTGAAAGCAGCCTCAACTTTATTCTCCACGTCTGGGCACGGAAATATAACATTCCTGATCAGGTAAGGGACAGTATCAATTGCCGTGTTGCCGAGCGTTTTGCCCGGGAGGGTATCGAGGTCCCCTTCCCCCAGATGGACGTACACATGAAAAAATGACACCTTTTTTATGCACAACTTTTTTTATTCTGCCAAATCGGAATCTATCCCCCCCCGTTTTTCGGTTTCTCCCATATTTTCGTGATTTCGGTCAGCTGGATTTTTGACGATCCTTACGCAATGTTTTATAGGGATTACTCACAACGTTGTTAAGCAACCGGTCAAAGGTGATCTGCGGTGCATTTTCCCTATTCAGGACCGATGCAGAAATCAGTACTATCTGCCTATGTGACACAGCCCGGCAGTGTGCCTCCTTGGTAAGGAGGAAGTCGCGAGTTCAAATCTCGCCATAGGCTTAATTTTAAAGTTCAAATCTCTCATATCATTTTTTCCCCGTTTTTCCCCCAATCACCAAACCCGCTTTAATCCGTTGGTAAAATTCTAAATTATATTATTTATTTTTAAAAGTTATACAAAGAGTTTGGCAAATCGCGCAGGTTCGGCGATTGCCGTATCTGAAAGGGGATAGGTATCAAAAGCAGACCCTCATATCTTCATTCTGTGCCCGTTTTCAGGCTCTGGAGGGTAAATGTATGTGGCTGGTTGTGGAAACCTCTATTTTGTTGCTGGCGGTTCTGGTGGATCGGGTAAAATTACATCGAGTAACTTCAAGAGCTGCACTTTCGAAAGACGAATACAGATTTTGAAAAGGTCCGCATCGTTCTCTATGAAAATCCTGATACCGGATTTGATATGTTTTTTCACAAATACTCCGTCGTTGTTAGGTAGTCGATACCGCTTTTCTTCTTCGGATAGCAAACTCCTTTTGCCGTTCCCGCTTACAATCCCGGCATCGATGGGCGGGGCTGCCCGCAAATTCCCGACAATGCATCACCCTGCCACAATCGGTACATCGCTTATGGTCGTGTGGTATATCGCCGTCGTTGTCTGGTGCTTGTGATACTTCGAACCGTGGACCCGTACCCGCGTTGTATTCCCTCGCCACGTCGTTAATGTCAATCATACGTCCTCGACTACTACTGCTTCACCAGTCGTCCCGCCCCCGTGATACTGGCTCCCGGGCATGCATCGCTTCCGAGATAACGGCAGTAGCTAGCAGCCCGATCCCGCTCAAGAGCCCCAGAGCCCCGATCATCCCTCCAACCACGGCAGCGAAAACAAGACCGACAACGAACAGCCCGATCCCAACTATCAGCATAGTGCCGGTCATGGTCGCCTCCGCTGCGCTCGCCCTGGGTGTATGAATCGCATACGGGAGCAGTCCCGACAAAAGGCTTGCCCTGTACGCGCC
>CAZCZK010000189.1:1310-3706 GCA_964503195.1 uncultured Methanoregula sp. | reverse complement strand
CCGACTCTGGCAATAGTTTCCAGTTGATCGGGAGTGATAATACCAGCAGGTATCCGGCTCGTGACTGCATAGGTTCTGCCGTCCCGCTGGAGAATTGCGCCTTCTGTGGATTCTGTCATACTCCTCACGACTCTTTGGTTGAACGTTTTCGATGGGATTTTCTTCCGATCTTGTTTGTGTTATCCTCTGTTTTCTCCGCGCTGCCGCTGATTTCACGCGCTTCTTCAATCATCTGAGAAAACAATCGGTTCTGGACGCAGGTGATGAAGGGGAGCGTGATAATGACCGCCATTCGTTTCCCGTTCTGTGAATAGATAAGCATTGATTCCCGGTCATCAGCAATAAGAATGCACTCGAGTCTGAAGAGTGCACCCTCCCGGTGAATGGGAGCTGAGAATATTTTTTCAAAAACAGTCACGCCGAAAAAATCGCGATGTGTCCCGGCTTCAAAATACCTGATACCCTCCCGTGGAACGATCCCCTCCGCACCTCCTTCGGGGAACAGGATTTTTACCGCCCGATCCTTCGCAATGAACGTGACCGGCTCCTGGAATTTAGCCAGAGTCTCCGAGTTAAAGCAGAGAACAATCAGCTCGCTGGTAACGTCTTCAACCAGCATCTCAAGATTCCGCTGGATGGTCCAGTCGGAATGGACATACCAGATCGGTGAATAATCCTGCTGGGCGTCCACTGACAGCGCCTCCAGGGTCTTCACACTTTCCGACGCAGCGGTATCGAGATCTTTTTTCAGGAAGGAGACGACAATATCCGGGCGGACAGCACGGTACATGAGCGGGCTTCCCTGCCGTATCTCAATGAATCCTTTTTGATCGAGTGCATGGAGAACATCATATACCCGCGGGCGCGGGACTCCACTGGCTTCATGGATCCTGCGGACATTGGTTTCACCCAGTCCGACAAGGGCGACATAGATCTTTGCTTCATATTCCTTGAGTCCCAGCCGGGCAAGATTTTCAATTGCTGAATCCATTTGTTACTTTGTTAGGGACAACAAAATTAAATAGTTATCTGCCAAGCATACTGCATGACTCAGACAACAGCCGAAAAAGCAAATATCGCCATCGTCCGGAAATTTTTCGAGGTGGGACCGTCAAAGGGCGACCTTGCGGCAGCCGATATCCTGCTCCATCCCGGGTTTTCCCTGCACACACCATTGCCAACACCCGGGCCCGGGGTTGAGGCAATGAAGAATGTCATCGTGACCTGCCGTGCTGCGTTCCACGATCTGAATGTGACCGTTGATGATATCATGGCGGAGGAGGACAAGGTAACTGCCCGCTTCACGGCCCGGGGAGTTCATAAAGGAGAATTCATGGGCCTCCCACCCACCGGAAAAGCGATTGCGATGACCGGCATAGAAATTTTCCGGATAAAGGACGGAAAGATCGTTGAGCTGTGGGGTGAGGTAAACCTGATGGGGCTGATGCAGCAGTTGGGCATTTTACCCGGTCCGGCATAACCGGGGTACGAAAAGGGAGGAAAACTACCATGGTCTTTGATCAGATTCCAAAAGCTGCAGGCTTTATCTACGCGCTCGTGATGATCTTTATTATAGCATATCTCTGGTATTCCGGGCGATGGCGACAGAAGCTTGGCTGGCTGGTCCTCGTTGTTTCTGCGGCACTGGGTTTTCTCATTTTCGCTCCGGTAGCACCCTGGCAATTCCAGCAGCTTGTGCTGCGGGATGTACAAGGTCTGGGAGCTCCGCTCATTGCCGGTGTCATCGGACTCACCATTGTATTGTTCCTGACGCTGATTTTCGGGCGGTTCTTCTGTGGGTATCTCTGCCCTGTCGGCGCTGTACAGGAAATTGCCTATCACGCCCCCATCCCGAAAACCAGTCCCCGCCAAAAGATTGCATTCATGGTACTAAGAGCGGTCGTCTTTGTCGTGTTTCTTGTGATGGCATTCGTCCTGTCAGCTTCGCTGCTTGCGGATTTTGGCATCAGGGATTTCTTTTACCTTACCCTGACGAGCGGGTCGTTCGTATTCATTATGGTGGTGTTACTGTCCATGACCCTGTACCGCCCGTTCTGCCGTCTTGTCTGTCCGTACGGAGCACTGTTGTCACTCGGTTCCTGGAAGAGCCTGTTCAGAATACAGAGAACCGATGCCTGTATCGAATGCAAAAAATGTGAGAGGGCGTGCCCGACCGATGAAGCAAAGCGCGATGACGGGAAAGCTGAGTGTTATCTCTGCGGGCGGTGCGTGGATGCCTGCCCGACACCCGGGGCTTTGGTGTACCGGCGACGGAATGCTGATGGGAATAAATGAGTACAGGATCAAAAACGCACTTGGATGGAGGATAGTATGGTGGAATTCAAACAGGAAAATCCGGATAAGCATGATAAGAAGCGCGAGGAACTGAAAGGAAA
>CAZCZK010000189.1:0-1210 GCA_964503195.1 uncultured Methanoregula sp. | reverse complement strand
CGTTGACGGCAAAGCGACCGGTATTGACAAGCTGGACTGGATCGTTGCAGAGGTACGGAAACTGAACCTTTCCAATGACACGGTCATCACCGAGGAACTGCTGAAACGGACGAAGGCGCTCAACTACGTTCCCACCCGAAAGGAAAAGGAGTATGGCGACGCGCTGCTCCTGGAATATAAGAAAACCGGGGGAGTGACTGGTGCTTGATCACTGTCCGGGTGCCGCGAACCTCAGGACCCCGACCCTCTCGATAAAAAAGTGCCCGCAATGCGGCAACGAGGTTGAGATCTTCTCCAATGATGTGAAAGTAGCATGTGACAACTGCGGTTTCGTTATCTATAACGATATTCTGTCGTGTGTCCAGTGGTGCAGGTATGCAAAGGAGTGTGTCGGTGAGGAGACGTACCGGAAACTCATGGCTATGAAAGAGGGATGAGGGGATATTCACCGTTGGTGAATTCCCTGACCAGAGAAAACATCAGCATGAATTGAATGATGAGCTGAAATTCTTCGTACGGAATCAGGAATAAACCAAAAAACAGGAGTAATGCAGTATGCCACCACATTGCGATACACGAGATGGGCCCGTTGTGAAAGCTGCGATGAAAGCGCTGGAAACGGGGAATCTTAATTATGCACTGATCTGGATCCCGAAAGATTCGGAGAAAGAACTCAAAGGTATATTCGAGAAAACCCTGCGGGCGAGAAAAACCGGGAAGGATGCGATGGACGTTGCCGACGACTGGTTCTTCGAGAATACCATCCGGCTCCACCGCGCCGGCGAGGGAGCAGCATATACCGGCATGAAACCTGCCGGCCTCAGTGAAGGTCCGGTTGTACCGAGAGCGGAGAAAGCTATCGAGACTGAGGATCCCAAGGAATCGATCGGGTTTATCCTCAAGACGGTTGAAGACGATCTCACCCATCGCTTCCATCACGTTATGGCCAGGAAAAAATATGACGTGAACGATGTGGCTGCGGGCCGGGAATACATAGAAGCGTTCATCGGCTGGGTTGTCTATTCCCATCATCTCTGGCTGTCAGTGACAACTGCTGCCGGACACGGCGAGAAGCATGAGGAGAAAGCCGGGTGCGGGCACCATTAACTCCTGAATACTGGTTATCGTGCCGTTCCTGATCTTCCTCTGCCGGTATCCAACCATGCAATGATAATTATCTCTGGTGACATGATGAATGCAGTAAATCTTC
>CAZCZK010000188.1:0-3710 GCA_964503195.1 uncultured Methanoregula sp. | reverse complement strand
AAGGAATATCATAGGTGCCGGTACCGCTGGTCAGCTCCCCTTCGAGGACAACCCAGCCATGGTTCTCCCCGTTCAGCTTGGTACCGACAGCCGTGGTATACTCGTTAAAACGCGGTTCGAATATGGTCCAGGTGTTCTTCCCGGTCACCGAGGCAACTATCGTCACGGTTGTACCTGGGGCAGCGCGGTAATCCGCGTACAGGGACGTCGTATAGGTGAAGCAACGGCCTGCACCGTCTGCACCCCCCTGCGGGCAGGTCTTCTCAACCAGATCCTGCACCGGACGGAACATCGCGCTCTCCCTGGCAGGATCCGTTGTGTTGATGGGAGTCCGTTCCGTGGTCTCTGATGAGAAGGTTATCATGTACGGGTGCTGCGCTGACGTCCCTTCCGGCGGGATAATCGCCGGCGTCAGGACCTTGAGCAGGGTGGCTTTTCCCGTGTCGAAGAGGGTCGTATCCCAGTCCGCCGGCACACCGTTCATCGTCTTACCGCTGAAGGCGGAGACCATCGGGGAATTGCCTGCAGGGTCAGCGGGCACCGGAAGAAAAAGCGTTACATCGGAGAGCGAAGAATCCGTCGTTATCGTGCAGGAATAGGTATAGGTGCCGGCCAGCGAGTTCCTGTACGCTGTCTCCGGGTAGAGGGTAAGGGCGAGGAGCCCCGTGAATGCTGCCAGCAGGACAAGGAACAAAGCCAGCGTTGTTTTTATGATCGTATCCATGGTCAGACCTCCGCTACGGTGCCCGGCACGGCCTGGTATGTCCAGTGTGCCGGCCGGCTCCCATTGAATGAGAATGGATTATTGCATGGGCAGAATTGAAAAGCTGCTGGTCAAAGGCTCAGTGGTGCCTCCTCCCCGCGTCCCGGGAGCATCCCCTGTCTTTATGGGTGAACAGGAAAAGTGAGTACCATGGAAGTACGCCCGTCCCTCCTTCTGAAGAACGTCAGCCTTCCGGACGGGCGGGTTGCTGATATCACCCTGGCGGACGGGTGGGTCAGCCATACCGGTGCCGGCACTCCTGCCGACCGGGTGATAGACTGCCGGGGCCTCTTTGTCCTCCCGGCAGCAGTTGATATGCATGTGCATATGCGGGATGGCCTGCAGTCGGCAAAGGAGGACTGGGAGACCGGGACGAAGAGCGCCCTTGCCGGGGGAGTGACCATTGTCGTGGACCAGCCGAACACGGTCCCGCCGGTCACCACGCCCGAGACGCTCCGGGCGCGGGTTACCGGTGCCCGGGAAAAAGCGTTCTGCCACTTTGCGATCAACAGCGGCGTGACTTCAAAAACGCCCCTGCCAGCCATGTGGCGTGCCGGGGCCATGGCATTTGGCGAAGTTTTCTGTGCCCCCTCCAGTTATGGTGAAGCGGTCAGCCGGCAGGATCTCGGGACCGCGTTCGAAACGATCCATTCCCTTGGCGGGCTTGCCACTATCCATGCTGAAGAGGTGATGCCGGGTCCTGTTCCCACGCTCGAATCCCATGCACGGGTCCGGACTCCTGAAGGCGAAGCACGGGCCGTGCGGGCAGTCCAGGACGCCAATACTTCGGGGTGCCGTCTGCACTTCTGCCACCTGAGCACCGGTGCATCGGTCGATGCTGCCTCCGGAAGCGTTGAGGCGACCCCGCACCATCTCTTCCTGTCGCACGAAATGTTTGACCGGACCGATGCTTTTGCCCGGGTAAACCCGCCCCTGCGGACCGACCGGGAGCGCAGGGAGCTCCTCTCACGGTGGGACCGGATCGACGTTGTTGCCTCCGATCATGCCCCCCACACGTCCCTCGAGAAGAACCTGCCGTTCCCCGATGCCCCTTCCGGTGTTCCCGGTGTGGAGACCATGCTCCCGCTCCTGCTGGCTGCGGTGCTGGAAAAGACCTTCACCCTGCCCGAGGTGATCGCAAAGACCAGCACGAATCCGGCGGCAATCCTTGGGATCCCTCCCGCCGGTTTTGGACGGGGATGCCGGGGGGATTTCGCCCTGTTTACAAAGGAGGCAGTCACCATTGAGGCAGACAACCTTCATTCCCGGTGCGGGTGGACACCCTTCGAAGGAAGGATGGGGGTGTTTCCCTCGCAGGTGATCATGGACGGGATGGTTGTGTACGAGAACGGGGAATTCTTCCGGGCTTCCCCGTCATGGATCCCCGGGAAGGGCTATGTTCCTCCATAATTTTCCTGGAGATTCCACCGATTCCTGTTTTGTGAGGTTTTTTTTTGGGGAGTCATCTCCATGGGACAAGACATCAGACGTTCCCGGGGGCTTCTGTTCCCGCTCCGCACCCGCCACTGCGGCATTCCCCGGATGGCGATAACGATGTATTACCGGTAACCGGCATCGTTCAATCACGATGCGCCCCGTGACCCCTTTTGGGACTGGTGGCGCACGAGGGGGGCAGGGAAACAGGTCCAGGATTACCCCGGCGTACTACATTATCTGCTGCATGTGAATCCTGCTATAGTATCTCAAAGACTGGTGGCACCGGATGACGAATCACCAAATTCTTTACGTGCGCTCTGTTCAAGCCCCCGGCTTTTCCTCCTGACCCGGCCCCCATCCCCAACTGCTAAATAATCGGAAGACCGACTGACTGAGTGCCGATACATGCGCATCCATAGGTCCCCGGGTGATCGATTGACAAGCGTCTGGACATGATCCATGGGACAACCCGGTTGCGCGACAGGCGTTCGCCCGGCAAGGGTTTAAACACAGGTGAAGAACGGCAGCACGCCACTGGTGATCCATGTGCGTTATTGCCGGGCAACATTCCTTTTCACGGTGATCCGATTGCCAGATATTTCAGGAGCAGTATCTGAAGAACGGCAGGGGGTCATCATTTCTCTTGAAGTATCCGCTGGTGCAAAGGAAGCGGTTTTTCCTTACGGGTATAACGAGTGGCGAAAGAGTATCGGGTGCCGCGTCACCGCACCGGCACTTGAAGGGCGGGCAAACAAGGCGGTACTGAAACTGGTTGCAGGTAGACTGGGTGTCCCGGTATCCTCGGTCAGCATTGCGTCCGGTGCAACATCGTCCCTGAAGCGGGTGCTGGTTGCCGGCATAAGCAGGAAGCAGGTTCTCGAACTGCTCCAGTAAAAAACCCGGGGATTCATTCGTATTCCGCCAGAGATCCATCCGGTTTTGTCCGTGCATGCATCGCGGCATCGGTCAATCCGTTCCGGTTAAAAAAATGCTCGTGGTCAACAAGCAGGTACTGGTCCAGCAATCGCCGGTTATTGGGATGGCTCCCCGGTTCAGGACCCCGGTACGGCACGGCGGGGCAAGTAATGTTTCCGGGAAAACAGGGACTTGAAACCGCCGCGGGGCGCCTTCCGGGGCATCAGCTCCCCTCATATATCTTCCGGCGTGATTTCATGGGAAATCATTTGGTTGTCATACTATCACTTTCTGGGGCTCCGCCCGCCACGGGGCTGGGTTTGGTAGGTACAAAGGGGGCGATCGTACCTCATGATACAGGTTTCTCCCGGACCTCAAAATCCGATGACCCCGAGCAGCCTGATGTGGGGGACAAGCATATCCGAAGAACCGAAAAAGGAAGCTCACACCCAGTTCGCGTGGTATTCACCTGATTCAGCGTTCCCTTCCCATTTTCCGGAAAAAACGTGAAATCTTCAACAAGGTATCCTGATTTCCCTTCCGGCGGTTCGGCAAATGCGTTGTTATAAGGCTATCCTTTAAGTAAGTCCAATTA
>CAZCZK010000187.1:0-3729 GCA_964503195.1 uncultured Methanoregula sp. | reverse complement strand
CCCGCCAGCCGACTGAAGGTCGTGCCCGCGAAGGTGGCCTCCGGTTCGGTGAGATGGAGCGTGATGTCATGATCGGCCACGGTGCCGCAATGGCACTCAAGGAACGTCTCCTGGATGAGTCGGACAAGGTGAACGAATATGTCTGCGCCCACTGCGGGATGGTAGCAATGCTCGACCGCAAGCGCAACATGACCCGCTGTCTGGCCTGCGGGAACGAGACCGATATCTACTCGGTCGAGATGAGTTACGCATTTAAGCTTCTCCTCGACGAGATGAAGAGCATGGGCATAGCCCCAAGACTGAAATTACAGGATGTGGTGTAACATGCCATCCCCAAAACGAATCGGACAGATCGAGTTCGGCCTGTTATCTCCCAAGGAGATCCGCGAGATGAGCGTACGGAAGATCATCTGGGCGGACACCTATGATGACGACGGGTTCCCCTACCCCCAGGGCCTCATGGACTTAAACCTCGGTGTCATCGACCCGGGCCTCCGGTGCAAGACCTGCGACCAGAAGGCAAGCGAGTGCCCGGGGCACTTCGGCCATATCGAGCTCGCAAAACCCGTCATCCATGTCGGCTACACACGGCTGATCCGCAAACTCCTGCGGGTGACCTGCCGCGCCTGCGGCCGGGTCCTCTTAAGCGGGGAGGAAGTGGAGAAGGTTGTCGGCACGGAAGATGACCAGACCGGTGACCTGCTCTCGGAAAAAGACGTCAAAAAGGAGCGCATCTGCCCGCACTGCGGGGAGCAGCAGCTCAAGATCAACTTCGAGAAACCGACAACCTTCTCGGAAGTCGTCGTTGAGGACGGCAAGAAGGTGGAGCACAAGCTCACCCCCGCCGACATCCGCGCCCGGATGGAGAAGATCCCCAATGAAGATCTCACCCCCCTCGGGATCAACCCGGACGTTGCCCGTCCCGAATGGACCATTCTTACCGTCCTGCCGGTTCCGCCGGTCACGATGCGCCCGTCCATCATTCTCGAGAATGGACAACGGTCGGAAGACGACCTGACCCACAAGCTCGTGGATATCATCCGCATCAACCAGCGGTTCAAAGAGAACCAGGACGCAGGAGCCCCCCAGCTGATCATCGAGGACCTCTGGGAACTGTTGCAGTACCATGTAACAACCTATCTCGACAACGAAGTCGCCGGCTGTCCCCCGGCACGCCACCGGAGCGGCAGGCCCCTGAAGACACTCTCCCAGCGTCTCAAGGGAAAAGACGGGCGGTTCCGCGGGTCCCTTTCGGGCAAGCGTGTGAACTTCTCAAGCCGTACGGTCATCTCCCCGGACCCGAACCTCTCGGTATCGCAGGTGGGTGTCCCCCGTGCCGTTGCCAACGAGATGACCATCCCGGTGCGCGTCACGACCTACAATATCGAGGAGCTCAAACAGGTCGTCCGCACCGGCCCGCTCCGCCCCGACGTCAATGCTCCCTGCGGGGCAAACTACGTGATCCGGCCCGATAACCGCCGTCTCCGCCTTGGCGCGGACAACCTCGACACGGTTGCCGACATGATTGAGCCCGGCTGGACGGTTGAACGCCAGCTCAGGGACAGCGATGTCGTGCTCTTCAACCGTCAGCCCTCGCTGCACCGGATGAGCATCATGGCCCACCGGGTCAAGGTCATGGAAGGCCGGACCTTCCGGCTCAACCCGGCAGTCTGCCCGCCCTATAACGCCGACTTTGATGGTGACGAGATGAACATGCACGTGCCCCAGACCGAAGAAGCCCGGGCCGAAGCAACCATCCTCCTCTCCGTGCACGAGAACATCCTCTCGCCCCGTTTCGGCGGTCCTATTATCGGCGGTATCCACGACCACGTCTCGGGCATCTTCATGCTCACTCATGATATCCGCTGGTTCACGAAGGAAGAGGCACTCTACCTGCTCCGGTACTCCCACATCGAACACATGCCGGTGCCTGGCAGGAAGGAAGAGGGAGTGGAATACTGGAGCAACAAGCAGGTATTTTCCCAGATCTTGCCCGACCTCAACATGGTCTTCAAGGCCAGTTCCTGCCAGAACTGCGATGTCTGTAAAAAGGAGCAGTGCGAACGCGATGCCTATGTCCGGATCATTGACGGTAAGCTGGAATGTGGTACGATCGACAAGAAAGCGATCGGTGCATTCGACGGCCAGATCGTCAATCGCATAATCCGTCAGCAGGGCATGCGTCGTGCAGCAGACTTTATCGATGATCTGACCAAGCTCTCGATCCGTGCCATCATGTTTGACGGGTTCTCGTTCGGTATTGATGATGAAGACCTGTCCAGGACCGAGTACGGCCAGATCGACGAGGTCTTAACGAACGCATCCCTCGATGTCACGCGCCGTATCAAGATCTACGAGGACGGCCAGCTTGAACCGATGCCCGGGCGTACTGTTGAGGAGACCCTTGAGATGCAGATCATGCAGGTGCTGGGCAAGGCCCGTGACCAGACCGGCCAGATTGCAGGCCGGCACCTGGGTCTCGGGAACAGTGCTGTCGTCATGGCAGTCTCCGGTGCCCGTGGTTCCATGCTGAACCTGACCCAGATGGCCGGTTGTATCGGCCAGCAGTCTGTCCGTGGTGAACGTATCGTCCGTGGGTACGACGACCGCACCCTGCCGCACTTCCGGAAGGGCGACCGCGGTTCGGATGCCCATGGGTTCATCCAGCACAGCTACAAAGGCGGGCTCAACCCGACTGAATTCTTCTTCCATGCCATTGGTGGCAGGGAAGGTCTTGTCGATACAGCAGTCCGGACATCCCAGAGCGGGTACCTCCAGCGCCGGATGATCAACGCGCTGCAGGACCTGAAAGTGGCATATGACGGCACCGTACGGTCGACCGGCGGGAAAATCATCCAGTTCCAGTACGGTGAGGACAATACCGACCCGACCAAGAGTGCGTTTGGTGACCCGGTGGATGTCAAAGGTATTGTTGAGAGTATCCTGAAGGAGGAGTGCTGACGATGCCTCTTGCAGAAAAGTTCGACAGGAAAGTCGAGGCAGCAGCGCTCCCGCAGAAGACCCGGGACCAGATGCGCAAATTCCTTGGCGACAAAGAGGTGAGCGATGCCCAGTTCAATAAGATCCTGGAACGCGTCCTCAATGAGTACAAGTCCACCCGTATCGAAGCCTGTGAGGCAGTTGGTGTAATTGCCGCCCAGTCTATCGGTGAGCCGGGCACCCAGATGACGATGCGTACGTTCCACTATGCGGGTGTCGCTGAGATCAACGTTACCTTAGGTCTCCCGCGACTCATCGAGATCATGGACGCTCGGCGGGAACCCAGTACCCCGACCATGACCGTCTTCCTTGAGGCCGATTACGGAAGCGACCGTGACCGTGCACGGGAAGTCAGCTGGCAGATTGAGGCTGCCCCTCTCCACGAGTTCGGCGATATAACAACCGATATGGAGAACATGCACGTGGTTGTCCATCTCAATACCAAGGTCTGTGACAAGCGGAAGATCTCGCCCGCCGACATCATGAAAGCTGCCCCGGAAAAGATCAAGAACCGGCGGCATTACCGGGACTTTGAGTGTGAAAATGACGAGATAAAAGCAATGCTCGTCTTCTCCCCCAAGGACAAAGAGAGTTACCAGAACCTCTTCCAGCTTGCCGAGCACGTGCGGAACGTGATCGTGCAGGGTATCGATGACATCAACCGGGTCGTCGTGAGGAAAGAGACCGGGGAGTATATACTTTATACTGAAGGATCCAACCTTAAGGATG
>CAZCZK010000186.1:0-3763 GCA_964503195.1 uncultured Methanoregula sp. | reverse complement strand
GCTCCTTGCGGGTCTGGTCATCTTCCCCATCGTCTTCTCGTTCGGTCTCTCGCCGTCAGCCGGGACCGGGCTTGCCTTCACCACCCTGCCGCTCGCGTTCTCCCTGATGCCGGGAGGGCGTATCATCGGGCTCGTCTTCTTCACCGTGCTCTTCTTTGCCGCCTTCACCTCTGCGATCTCGATGCTGGAGGTCTGTGTCAGCTCTGTGCAGGAGGCAGCATCCTGGACCCGGAAGCGGACGACGATGGTCCTGACCGGGATCCTGCTTCTCGTAAGCCTTGTCCCGGCACTCAGTTTTTCCGCAATGCGCCTCTCCATTGGCGGGATACCCGTGCTCGATATCATGGACGAGACGATAGGCACGCTCGGCCTCCACAGTGCCGCCGTGATTCTTGCCCTGGCATTCACCTGGTTTTTGCCCCGGCAGATCTTCGAGGAGGAGGTTGGCAGGGCCACCCTCCTTACCCGGCTCGTCTTCACTCTCTGTAAATTTGTGATCCCTGCAACGCTGGTCCTCACTATCGGTGTTCACCTCTTCCTCGGATTTGAGATCCCCGATGCAACCTATGTTGCCGGCACGCATTTCCTGAGCGCGTGGCTCCAGGCCGGTGGGCTCGCAACAACCCTCATCGGGATCCTGGTCATCGTCCTGATCATCGAAAAGATCTGGACGTGATTTTGGTAAAAACAATCCGGATCCAAAGAAGCATGCGAAACACCCGTGATACCGTCTCCATCTCCACCCGTTTTGCTTTAGGTAGATCATACGGGCATCTCCCCTGACCCCTGCGGCACCACCTGAAACTACTTATTATCATACGACAAATCTATGAATAGGAGTGATGCGATGAATTGGTGTATTCCTTTGGGTAATGGATCCAGCCGGATGCACAGAGAAGATGGTTACACATCGCATAATGCCTTCAATTCATCAAATTCATCAAGCCCCAACTGATACAGCCGTATCTCCCCATCACCCGTCATCTTTTTTCATCCGGTAATGCTTGCACAGGGCGTTATTCTGCATTCAGGGAACATCGCCCGGACGATACGTCAGGTTACGCCTGATGATTATTCAAAACAGGAAACAAAAACCATGAGTATTCATTCGTTTTGCAGGGACTGCGAACACATCATAACCCGGATGGTGCCGGGAATTCATGCGCCGCTCGTTGAAGAAGTATCGTGCCCGGCACGATTCAACCCGACTGAAGGGAAATGGAACACAGAGCATGGGATGAATCCGTACGTGTGCCCGCGGAACGAGCAGTTCATGCAATTATTACAACGCCGGAATGCACGATCATCACGTTGAATGTTCTGATGGATTGGTGCCAACATTCTACCCTGACCGGTCAGGAAAAACCGGTCAGAGCAATTTCCCAAATCCTTCGAGAGAATTACCTGACAACGGTGCCAATTCTATGAATCATCAGGATCACGGAATGAATTCCGAACCGAAGTGCAAAAAATGGCAATAAAGGCAGGTGACCGGGCCGTGGATTATTATACCGTGGACCAGGTTTTCTGGGGCCTTGTGGTGCTCCTGGTTATCTGGTGTCTTATCGCGTTGACAACGGGTTCGCTCTTTAAATAACGATGATGATTATCGGCTCTTGTCATGGCGGTCCGGAGATTTCTGGTTGAACGAACACGCGGGAACCTGAAGAAGGGTGTCTGAAAGGACATCGGGAGGAGAATCCAATGAGTGAGAAAAAAATAGAGAAGATCTCTCGCGCAGTCCAGGACATACGGACGCTCGCGACGAGGGCTGGGAAGGGATGTGCTGATGCACGGGATTGTCCCGGATGTCCGGCAAAAATTGCCCTGTCGAACAGATTAGGCATTGCCTGTCTGTTTGATGTATGCCAGCGGTGAGGGAGTGACCATGAAGGAATCCATAAGAATGATACTCTGCTGCGTCTGTCGCAGGCCCATGGTCTTCACCGCGTCAGGATCCGGTGAGGAAAACCGCTGGAGATGCAATACTGCGGGGTGCGTGATCCATGGTTATGCACTTTCGAAAAAACGGTACCTGCTGCAATAGGTACGAATGAGGAGGCGATTCATGCAGGAAATTGCCCCGTTAACCGGGATGCGTACGATTTGTAACCGGTGCGGACAGTTATTCCGGATTCACGACAACCTGGTCTGGACGGGGAACAAAACCTGCCACTTTTGAATGCTGGATGCTGGAAAAAAGAGAGGAAGTCCCGGAATAGTACAGAAAGACAGGGAATGCAAGACTGCTCCGGTCGATTCCCGTCTTCCGGTGCCCTGCACAACAGTTTTTTCCGGCTCTCTTTTTTTTACCGGAACCCCCGGAGTGCACTCCCGGCGGCACAACAGCCCGAAGGTATTTTTAGTCCTCTCACCTTTCCATCTTTAAAAATATTCCTTGATCGGCTTCAGGGATCACGAATGGATGCTCCCGGGCAGAACGGTGACCGGGTGCCTTCAACGGGCGGTGTACGCGAGTGTGGAGAGACTGGCTTTTCGCCATAAAGAGGATCCTGTACCGGTACGTTTTTCGCGATACACCGGCATTTGACCTGCTCCATGACGATTTGTAAATGGATACCAGCACCCTCTGCAGGGAGGCAGGGATTCATTCCGTATACCGCGATCTGGGGGGGAGGATATCCCGGAGGATCCGGGATGCCCGGTGCAGAGCAAAAAATCCCGATCCCAGAAAGACATTCCCTGCGATGCCAGTCAGGGATAGTATAGTTCGAAAAAAACAATTCAGTGGCATTCTCACGTGTCCGGAATTTTCGACCATCTCTCCACAAAGGATACATACTCGCACCCCGATACGCCTAGATTACCGTACGTCAGTTGCGGTCACAGGTTATGGATGCGTCATGGATCTTGTCATTCCCCTCATCATCCTTATTGCGCGGGTTGTCGAAACCACCATGGAGACGATCCGGCTTGTCTATGTCACAAAAGGCCACAAGTACCTCGCCTCGGGAATCGGGACGCTGAAGATTGGTGTCTGGATTATCTCAACCGGGCTCGTGCTGACCAACCTTGATAATATTCCCGGTATCCTTGCATACATGATTGGCTATGGGATCGGGACTCTGTTGGGCATGACGATAGAATCGTGGATTGGTCTTGGCACGGTCGTTATCCGGGTTTTCTGTACGGAGGATCCTGAAACGCTGATCAGCCGTATGGGGAAGATGGGATTCGGGACAACGCGGATCAACGGATCCGGCCAGTTCGTGCCGGCAGTTGCAGTCCTTGTCAGCATTGTACCCCGGACCGAACTGAAACGATTGCTGGAGATGCTCAAGCGGGAATACCCGAAGGCCCATTTCACTATCGAGGAGGTATCTACCATGAGCGAGCGGGATATCTATTTCGGCGGCCGCACAAGCCGGAGCATCCGCGGGTTCCTGGGATGCTGATGAGTATGAAAGTTGTCGGGGAAATGATGAAAAATCACCCGGCGAAACCAATCTCTCCAGCCGGTCCGTCAGATATCATTGCACCCCACCTGTCTGGTATGGCCCGGACCGGCTTGCCTAGGAGCAACCCGGGGCAATCGGTGGACGTATGGAACCGCATGCTTACCGATCCTTGAGTGTGCGATCTTCTTCGGGCTCCCGGGGGAAAATGACAGGTAACCGGAACCGGAACTTTATCAGGGAATGAGTACAGAAACAGAGAAAAGGGGGGAAAAATCAATGATGGCCGCACCCGGCTTTTTCCTCATGCTTCTCGCCATGTCCGGCAGCTGTTGTCACTGACTGCC
>CAZCZK010000185.1:0-3786 GCA_964503195.1 uncultured Methanoregula sp. | reverse complement strand
CAGCACCACACAGAGCGGTTGTTGTCCCTGCAGCAGACCGACCTGCATGCAACCACCGGGATCAGTTCCCGTGCGGGGCATCACAAAGGTCCGGTACCGGGAGATCATGGATGCATGAAGGACGTGTTGATCCTGCAGTGCTCCACAAGAGTGTGCAGGGCACCATTCCCGTACGGAAAGAGAAAAGATCTGATGGTTGTTCAGAGGTACTTATTGCGCCGGAGCCACTCGACCTGCGGGCCGGTGTAGCGGTAAATGATATCGCATTTCTCGTCCTGGAACGTCCAGGGGATCACGATCAGGATGTCCCCCTCCCGGATCCAGACTTTCTTTTTTATCTTACCCTTGATCCTTCCCATCCGGGTTACCCCGTCAAAGCCGCGGACCCGGATATGGTTTGCGCCCATCATCAGTTCGGCACTCCCGAACATCTCGCGGTTCCGTTTCTGGGGCAGCTTGACCCGGACGATCTCATCGCCCGGCGGTGCACCCGGTTTGTGGTCTGTCAGTACAACCTCTCCTGTGCAGAGTTATTCCGTGCTTAATTGTTGGGCTCTTTGGAAAATATATTTAATCCCGCACGGCGGCAGGACGAAACGCCCGTTTTTTTAAAAAAAAGGGGTCTGGTGAAAAATATCGGTCTGCTCACGTCTTCTCTGATGTGCAGACCCAGAGATCATAGATGGGATCGGCCGGATTCTCGGTAATCTCGACCGTCCGTTCCATCGTGGTTCCCCACTCCTGTATGAGCCGGGCTTCCCTCTCGGTCCCGACCGTGATGAGGGTCTTCTTTGATATGAGGAAGAGCTCCCCGACAATCCGTTCCCACATCTCCCGGGTGAAATCATTGATATCGCCCATCATGATACCGATGCCCCGGGGGACGGGCTCGATATACCGGGACGCGACCATGGCATCGAGGCACATGGTCTCTTCCGAAAGCAGGCGCCCGGTTGCAAGCCCGCGGGTGAGGAGCGACGCGTCATTGTCGTAGGAAAGCGGGGCATACCCGAGGTCCCGGAGCACGAGTGACCCGACCCCTGAGCCACAGCAGCAGTCGATGCAGGTCTCATGACTGCCCCTGCCCCAGTGCTTTTCAATGAGACGGGTGAGGATCCCGCGCCGGACCGGGTTGAGGTCCTCGATAGCGGGAGGCATTTCCTCCAGAAGAAGGCTGCTGAAATAGTTCCGGACCGCGGCTGAAAAGACCGGGCGTTCCTCCTCGAAGATCTCGCCGTTCATGCTCTCGAACTGCTCGATGAGACGGACCGTGGGATGCCGGAACAGGAACGATCCTGCAAGCCAGCCGTCGGCTGTGTGAAAGGCGAGAGCGATCGGCTCGCCCTCCCCGTCGATGAGGAGCCTCCCCTCATCGCCACCTGCTGCTGCCAGGACGTCGTTGAACAGGCGTTCGCTCTGGGCGGTGAATTCCGGCTCCACGAACCGGACGGCATCGACGCCGAATATTTCAGCAACGTTCATGCACCACGCTCGATTTGCATACCATGGGGAGCCGTGATGGTGCCGTCAATCTTTGCGTCCTCGTGGAGCACGATCGACCGGGCGATCACGTCCCCGAGGATGTGGGCCCCCTTCCTGACATAGACCGTACTTCCGCTCTCAACGTTCCCGTGCACCGTGACACCGTCAACGACCTGAATGCGGTTCCTGGCCCGGAGGCTCCCGAAGATGACCGTATCCTGCTGGACATCGATGGAACCGGCCCGGATATTCCCATGGAGCCGGCATTTCCTCCCGATCTTCATGGTTGAGGGGACCGAAAAGAGTTTCATATTCAGTTTTGACCGTGAGGGGATCATGAGCGGGATCTCAGTCTTATCCTGCCCATCCGTGACGAGGTTGTCGAGGATCCGGTCGAGTTCCTTCTCGTTCTCTATCCTGAGGAGCGTCATTAAGTAAATGATGATGAACATAAAGACCGGCATCGGGTTCCTGACCTCGATACTGCCTTTCGCGTCAAACCCCCCGGCGATCTCGACCTTCTCCCCGATATCGAGCGCCCCGTTCACCGAGAGTTTCCCTTTGATCCTGACACCCTCCCCGATATACGCGTCTTTCTTTGCGATCACGTCGTTTCCGATCTCGCACCAGTTCCCGATACGGGCATCCCCGTTCGCCCAGATATATTCGTGGATTTTCGAGGACTCCCCCACGTACACATCAGCGCCCCGGAGCCCGTAATCGATCTGGCAGAACTCGCCGATCACGATGTCCCGGTCGGTCTTGATGCTGTGCTCCTGCAGCTCCGTCCCGTCCGGTAGAAGACAGTGGTTATGCCAGTTCTTTTCTGATCGCTCCTTCATGCATCCCCCCCGAACCTTATGCTCCGAACTTGTGCGCCTTGTTGATCAGGTCGAGCGCTATTGGCATCAGGTCACAGCCACGGATCCGAAAAAGGCCGCCCTTTGCGCAGGCATACTCGTCAAACCGTACCACATCGTCCATCCGCACACCGTCACCGCGGATGATGACCGGCACGGGGTCTGCACTATGGTCCTTGATGGTGCAGGGTGTCGAGTGGTCAGCACAGACAAGGATGATGCAGTCTTTCTCCCCCAGCAGCGGTTCAAGCACGCTGTCGATCTTCTCGATAAAGTTTTTCTTCTGGAGCGCAAGGCCGTCATGGCCGGACTCATCGGCCCCCTTGATATTGACGAGCACGAAGTCTTTCTTCTTCAATTCCGCGAGGGCAGCCTGGATCTTCCCGGCAATGTTGCTGTCCTGCGAGCCGGTGATCCCGTCGACATGGATGTGCTCCAGCCCTAAGACATTGCCGATGCCGGTGATGAGGCTTGCTGCCGAGATGACGCTTCCCGTAAGGCCGAATTTTTTCTCAAACGTCGGGAAGTCTCCCATCTCCCCGGCGCCCCGCATCAGCACGATGTTTGCCGGGTTCTGCCCGTTCTTCATCCGTTCAACGTTGAGGGGGTGATCAAAGAGGATCTTCGTGGACTGCTTCACGAACTCGTTGCAGATATCTGCGGTCTTCTGGTCCACCTGCGTCTGTTTCTCTTCCTTCACCTTCAGCGGGGGAACGCCCTCTTTCTTCGGGTCATTGGAGGAGACGCATTGCCCGAGTCCCTTGCCTTTGAGGGCGAGCGCTGCCCGGTGCCCTGCTCCCGATTTGAAGCGGAACTCGACCTTGTATCCCGAGAGATCGACTCCCTTCTGAATCGCCTGGGAAAGCGCCTGCGTGTCGTGGATCCTCCCCGCCCGCCGGTCCGTGATGATACCGTCCTTTGAGATCGTGGCAAAATTGCACCGGAACCCGATCATTCCCGGTTCCATGTGGATGCCGGAACCCTCGCATTCGAGCGGCCCCCGCCCGGTATAGTATTTTTCCGGGTCGTAGCCGAGCAGGGCGAGATGGGCGGTATCGGACCCCGGGCGGATGCCGGGCGCGATGGTATCCATGATCCCGCAGCACCCTTCCGCAGCGAGCTTGTCGAGGACCGGTGTTTTTGCCGCGGCAAGCGGGGTGCGTCCCCCCAGTTCGGGGCAGGGACGGTCGGATATGCCATCAAGGACAATAAAAAGGATCTTCCGTGCGGTCATTCGTATGGAATGGTTGGGCGGGCGGATTAATTAGGTTTCTCTGAATCACCCGTTGCCGTCAGGTAAAGGATGGTTGGAGAAGAACCCGCCTGGTTTTTCGACCTGGCGGATTTTTTCCGGGTGAGCGATGAACCTGGAGAAAAGGTATGCTGCGAAATACCTTTCAACCCTGCGACAGTGCTCCCTCACAATACTTTTCAAGGAATTCCG
>CAZCZK010000184.1:1899-3834 GCA_964503195.1 uncultured Methanoregula sp. | reverse complement strand
CACGTCTCGGCTTCTTCGGCTACGACCTGCAGGACCAGTGCGGTTCCGCAAACTCGCTCTCTGTCCGGCCCGATGAGGGCTGTGTCGGTGAGCTCCGTGGACCCAACTACCCGAACTATGCAATGAACGTCGGACACCAGGGAGAATACGCCGCAATTGTCGGCAGTGCCCACTATGGTATGGGCGATGCATGGTCCCTGTCCCCGTTGATGAAGATCTGTTTCGCAGACCCGGCGCTCAAGTTCGACTTTGCCGAACCCCGCCGCGAGTTTGCACGTGGTGCAATCCGTGAGTTCATGCCCGCTGGCGAGCGCTCACTGATCATCCCCGCAAGGTAAGCACGAATCCCCAACCAATTTTTTTCTTTTTTTTCGCAGATTCCTGTCCCGGGAAGCAGTGTCTCGTTACCGTCATCTTTGTCAGGGGTCGTAAACCCTGATGTGATGGGATGACGGGTTAATTATCGTGAATTGATAATCCTGAAAATAAACCTATAATGTGTCTGAGTGCAAATAACAGCACATGAATAAGAAGCATGCCGAATGCTGGCATAACAAAGAGATCATTTTCCATCCAGTAGGGGTCGTCCACTCCGACCACCATGAACAGGAGAATACTCCCATCCAGAGTGTTTTTAACCCGTCCATAGGATATGTTGAGATCTTCCCTGAATTCGCCGAAGGCCTGCGTGACATCGAATCGTTCACGTACCTGTACCTGCTGTACTGTTTCGATCGGGCAACGGACGTATGCCTTCTCCAGAAACCATTCCTTGACGGGGAAAAAGAGCGGGGCATCTTTGCCATACGCCATTTCAACCGCCCTAACCCGCTGGGACTCTCGATTGTCAGGCTCCTTGAGGTAAAAGAGAACATCCTGAAGGTGGAGGGTGTCGACGTATTGGACGGGACACCGCTGATCGATGTCAAACCCTATGTCCGGCAGTTCGACCACCGCGATGAGGTGAAGAGCGGCTGGGTTGACGACCAGCACCTTGATGATATCGCCGCGTGGAACAGCACGCCAAAAGAACTCCGGAACCGCGAGAGAACGAACACCTGATTTTTTTTTTAATTTTCTGATCTGGTGAAACCATTTTTTTCCTGGAGAGGAGGATGCCCCCCTCTTGTGCCACCAGTCCCCCAAGTGGGACTGGGGATATCGGGATACATACGGGTATTTGGTTAACAGACATTTTTCGTCATTTTCTTTACCGGTAAAACGTCATCATCCTGGCAGGGGGATGCCATCGCGACGGGGGCAACGCCCCCGAGAGCGTCAGAAATTTTCGAGTATTTTCCCATGAAAATTGGCAACTTCAGGATTTGCTGACGGGAGTTGAGCCCCATGCCCCCGAAAAAGACAACCGCTGCAGCAGTCCAAGATTTTCTGAAGAAAATCTTCTCCACAGCCTTCGGCTGTCCCCGACCGGGCACCCCCGCGGCGGATCAGGACGGTTGAAATAATTATTTGCCGGTTTTCATAGGTTGGGTGTGAACCTGATCGGTTCATGCTTGTTTCACCGGAGCAGATTATTCTGCATCACGGCAGGTAACTACCGGTATTTTCTATACGATGAATACCACATTATTGATTGTAAAGAACCATGCATTTCACGGTCATATCCCCCGGCATCTATACGTACGGCGCGATGCTCGTAGCCGGCATCCTCAGGGCAAACGGATTCGGGGTCTCATTACAAAAAGAACTGAAGGCGGGTTCAAAGGACACGGTATTTTTGAGCCTGTACTCCACCCTCCACCTTCTCAACCCCGACATCCGGTCCTTTGTCACCCGTCACCGGAAGGGCGGGGGCACCTGTTACGTAGGGGGCCCGGTATCAGCATATCCTGATATTGTCCTTGGTGAACTCGATGCCAGTGCTGTCGTCCTGGGGGAGGGAGAAGAGACCGTGGTATCCCTTGCCCGTACCGG
>CAZCZK010000184.1:0-1799 GCA_964503195.1 uncultured Methanoregula sp. | reverse complement strand
GTGCTGTCGTCCTGGGGGAGGGAGAAGAGACCGTGGTATCCCTTGCCCGTACCGGGATAACCGACCAGACAACCGGCGTCGCGTTCAGGTCGGGCAATACCATTCTGGTGAGACCCGCACCACTTCCAAAAACTATCGAGCACCCGCTGCCGTTCATCCCGAAGGATATCGGGATGCAGAATATCCGGGGCGCTAACGCCTACATCGAGACGCACCGGGGTTGTTCCGGGGCGTGCACGTTCTGCCAGGTGCCCCGGTTCTTCGGCCATGCTATCCGGAGCCGGGAGATCCCGGCGATTGTTGAAGAGGTGAAGGCATTCAAAAAGGCCGGCGCACAGCGTATCTCTGTCAGCGGCGGCACCGGGTCGCTGTACCAGGCACGCGGGGGCGCTCTCAACACGGAAGCTTTTGTGGAACTGCTTGCAGCACTTGCCGGGGTGATGGGGAGTCGTAATGTATCGTCACCGGACATCCGGGTGGACTGTATCAATGACGAGATTCTCGGGGCAATCCGGAGCTATACCATCGGCTGGGTTTTCTTTGGGATAGAATCGGCCAGCGATGAAATTCTCCGGCAGATGGGCAAAGGAGTGAAGGTACAGCAGGTAAAAGATGCCATTGCCCGGTGCCGCCAGCACGGCTTGAAGGTTGCGGGAAGTTTCATTGTCGGGTACCCGACCGAAACTTCGGAGGACTACGAACAATCAAAGGACTTCATCGCGGAGCAGGCACTCGATGATGTCTTCATCAGCATTGCCGAGCCGATCCCCTCAACCCCTCTCGCTTCGCTCGTGCTCCGCACCGCACGGGAAGCAAATCCTGTTTTCATGCCGCATACCGGGGAGTACCGGACGCTCGGGATGACCGAGGCGGAAGCCCGGTGCTTTGACCTGACCCTGCATGCCGATATGTACAAGCCGGCCCTCCATGTCACCACCGACCAGGTCTTCGATACGTATGGGAAAGCGGTCAAGCAGCAGGGCGCGGAGATCCGGGATGTGACCGAACTGTTGTTCCGCTATGCTCCCCCCGGGTAATCCTTTTTTCCTGACGGATATCACTCTTCGATAGCCATTGAAGCCAAAAAAGAGATGAGTAAATTCATCAGGACCTTTGAGATAAAAGAACTGGGAAAAGGCAAAGAATCCCAAGTTGATGATGGACCGCTGCCCAACCAAAATGAGCTTTGCAACGATGCTGCCGGATGCAGGCCCGAAGAAGCTTGCAAAGAAGTGAGAGACTCCCACGAGTCACTCCTCGGGCACCCGCCTTCCCTATGATTCCTGGGAATGTTGCCTGCCCGGAGCCCTGCCCTCTGATCACGTTCAGGATTGCACAGAATGTTTGTGATCTTCCCTGTACCGGTCATTTGTTTTGCAGGAAGCAGCAGGGAGCGGGCATTGTTCCCTGTCGTCCCAATCCATAATTCTGACTCGTGCACCGGGAACGCTCGTAAAATTGTGGCGAAGAAATTTTTACGATGCACGTTAAGTTCGCCGGTATCGGGGTCTTTGCTGGTGTTGCTGCACGGGGATACGTAGAAGGTCTGGCTGATGGCCTCATACTGGGAGGAAAGGTCAGGGGGGCTCCGGGGGGGATGTACTCATCTGGGGTCATTTCAGCCTCCGATTCCCTCTTTTTCCGGCTCAAATGACACTGTTTCGTGAAAAAATGACACCCTTGTTGGAGGAAACGCCTGTTTCGGTTCCCGATTGATGGGAATCAGCCATTTCCTTGCCCGGATTTGGCGGGCTGCTGCACTCTTACAGCGGGGGTTCGGCCGGGGCACAGGCAGGTGG
>CAZCZK010000183.1:0-3865 GCA_964503195.1 uncultured Methanoregula sp. | reverse complement strand
GATACACCGCCAGCATCCACGATGCCAACGATTCCACACATGGTACAACTCTAATGCGTCGGGATTTTTGGTCTCTTCGTGTTCCACTTGTTGCTGACGAGCTTGGTGCTCCTGCCAAAACCACAGGCAGAGCAGACTTTCTTCTGGGCATGGAACGAGATCTTACCGCAGCGCCGGCAGGCGATGTGGGTGAACTTGTTCATCTTTCCCATCGATGGAGTGCCTTTTGACATGTTGTTTCACCTTATTGTTCGAGTGATGGAGAGATATAAATCACATTATCCCCGCGGACGATGAGCGTACCTACCTTCTGGACCTGCCCGTTCTCGGTCTCCTCGGCCTTATCAAGAACGAGGTTCATATGTACATCATATCCCTGGAGAACGCCACGGATCTCTCTCCCGCCTTTGAGGGAGACAATCACGGGTTGTCGGTTCAGTACCAGATCCAAAATATCCAACGGTCGTTTGGTCATACAAATACCCTCTTACCATCGCTCCGGAGTAATATATGTGTGTGAGCAGGTTACTTAAACATACCGTAGATCTGCATTCCTCAATAAGGTTTCCTGCCGTGAAACCCTACGGGAAGGTTCATGGTTTTCCCGACATGACCGTCCGGGCATTTTTATTTAGGAAGGCAAAAAAGTTTTCTGGAGAGCGCCCAGAATGTAGGAACAGAACAATGAAAAAAATTGTGGTAAAAAAACGTCACTCCATCCGGAAAAACCAGGGGCAGGATCTCCTCTCGCGGCTGAAAGACCAGATCGGTCCGTCCGAAAAACTGTTCCACGCGGATATGATAGAGGTGATCGAGACCAATGCAGAGGTTTCCCTCTTCCTCGTGGCCAAAAAACCACTCCTGATGGACACCGGCCACTGGGTCTTTCCCACCCTGAAAGGGGCGCTCCAGTTTCCGTTTCCGGAGCGCAGGGTCGCGGTAGATGCAGGGGCAATCCCGTTCGTGGTCAATGGTGCTGACATCATGCGGCCGGGTATTGTGTCCCTAACGGACGACGTGAAAGCCGATGCACCGGTTCAGATCGTGGATGAGCGGCATGGCAAACCGCTCGCCATCGGTATCGCCCTCTTCGACGCGCCCGCGATGCGTGCCAGTGCGACCGGGAAAATGGTGAAAAACTTCCATCACGTCGGTGACGAGATCTGGGAACTGGAGATCTGAGCGATCCGGGGATCCCGCCCGGCGCGGAAAAACGGCAGTTTTGCCCTTTTTTTTTGCATAAAACCCTGCCGGGAGGCCTCAAAATAGATACTATTAAATAATTTTCGTCATACAGTTTTTTTATGGTTAAGATCATTGACACCCTTCTTGGCAAGAGCACCTCCCACTCGGACGAAGACTACATGGAACTGGATCTTGCGACGTACGAGGATCATGGCGGTGCCGGCCCGGCTCTTCTCGTGAAGATTGCAACAATTTCCGACCTCAAGGACACCCCCCGTGTCAAGGATGAGGTCTACAGTGGCAACATCGTGATCGTCGACATCTCCCGCCTGAAGATGGACAAGATCTCCTACGAGCGGGTCTTAAAGGACTTAAAAGAAGTGGCAAAGGACGTCAACGGCGACATTATCGGCCTTGGAGACCAGCGCTATGTTGTCTTGACGCCGATGTCGGTGAAGATCTCCCGCGACAAGATTGGTGCATAAGTTCGTGGAAACGAAGGTCCCGGGCCCGTGTCCCTGCTGCAATACTGATATCGAATTCCTGTATAAAACAGAGAACATCCCCTATTTTTCTGAGATCCTCATCATATCAGCGATCTGCCCGGCATGCGGGTACAAGTTTGTCGATACCCAGCTCCTGAAGCACGACCCGCCGGCCCGGTATACCGTAACCATAGGAACCGTGGATGACCTTTCTATCCGGGTTGTCCGGAGCATGAGCGCCAGCATCGAGATCCCCGAGCTCGGGGTCCGGATCGACCCGGGGCCGGTCAGCCAGGGATTCGTCTCGAACGTGGAGGGTGTGCTCGACCGGATTGAGCAGGTGGTGAAAGGGGCGCTCAGCTGGGGAACGGATGTGGAGAAGGAGAATGCCGCAGCGCTCCTTGCGGATATTATCCGGGTGAAGGCCGGGACGTTCCCGATTACCCTGATCCTCGAGGACCCGGACGGGAACAGCGGGATCGAGTCTGAGCGGGCGACAAAAGAGACGTATACGCCGGAAGAGTGAGTGAGTCCGACGCAATTTCCTGCTATATTTTTCAGGCCTGTTTATTTCCTGCCCCCCCGGACTCTTTCAAGGTTGTGACACCGGGATTCAGATAGCCTATCTTCTGGCGGATCTCTCCCTTGAGATCCATTCCGTTGTTCCTCCCTTTCCCCTTCATCCGCCGTGGCCTGATGTACACTATGCAAGTCCCGGGTACGGTGGACAGGCTGGAGAGTTCAAAAAATACCCTGAATTGTCCACCGCTCTTTCACTCTCGGACGGAGGGATTTTTAAAGAGACGCTACCTTACCGGCGAGACCTGAATTCCCCTTTATTGCATCACCGGCAGCGGAACACGGCGCGGGCCGGACCCTGATGCATGTGGACAAAAAGAACGATATCAGTTGCCCCCCCTCTTGTGCCACCAGTCCCCCTAGGGGGACGGGGCACCGTTGCAATAGGACGATGGAGATTCTCTCATCTTTCATGGTAAAACGGTATCCTCGCTATGCGGGGGATGCCCACGCAGCGGGGGCGAAGCCCAAAAGAGCGTCAAATCCAATCTTAATTGATCTGCGATTTGTAGTCGAAAATCGATCCTTGAACGATCCGGATCCGTTTTCAATCGCGATTGTGATCGCGATTCGTAAATGAAAATCGCAAACCGATTTCAAAACTAAAATCGGGATCCGATTTTGATCCATAAATTGCTAACCGATTTTAAAACCAGAATCGGATCGCGATCGATCCGGATCAGATTTTCAATCGCGATCGTGATCGCGATGAAAATTTTCAAATCAAAGTTTGATGAAAATATTTCAATCAAAGTCTGCTTAAAAAATTTTAATCAGAGTCTGATTGCAAAAAGTTAAGCTCCTGTGCACGGGTGCACCAAAACCGCTCACGACGAAAGGTTGCAAAGGTGCACCATTTTCAAGCAAGGTCTGCATGAAAAATTTTAATCAGGGTCTGCTGAAAATTTTTCAATCAAGGTTTGAATGAAAAATCAAAATCAAAGTCTGATTGATCCGGATCAGATTTTCAATCACGACCATGATCGCGATTGAATTTTTGAGATCAAAGTCTGGTCGAAAAAATTAGCCAGGAAAGAGCCGTTACGTTATCTCCATCTTCCCTAAGAAAGCCCCCGGCTCCTTCACCACGTTCCCGACAACCTGCGAGCCCTTCACCATCTTCAGCACCGCAGCCACCGAGGTCTTCGGAACAACGTACGCATACCCCATCCCCATGTTGAACGTGCGGTACATCTCAGCAGGTGCAATATCCCCGGCCTTCTGGATCCAGGAGAAAATTTCCGGAGGCTTGACAGGAGAATCGAACAGGAACCCGAACTTAGAAAGCCGGGTAAAGTTGAGCAGGCCGCCGCCGGTCACATGGCACATCCCGTGCACGGTACAACGATCTGCAACCTTCAGGCTCTCGTGGTAGATCCGCGTCGGGGTCAGGAGCTCCTGCCCGAAGGTCTTCTTCCCTTTGAACTTCTTATCATAGCCTGCGTATTTCTCGACAACGGACCGGGCGAGCGAGAGGCCGTTGCTGTGGACACCGGTGGATGCAACACCGATGATGACATCGCCCGGCTTAATTTTCTCACCGGTAATGATCCTGTCCTTTTTCTGCATCCCGAAGCAGGTGCCGGCGAGGTCAAGGCCGTTGACGAGCCCGCGGA
>CAZCZK010000182.1:0-3900 GCA_964503195.1 uncultured Methanoregula sp. | reverse complement strand
ACCTCCCCCCAGCTCCGTTCCCAGATCTACATCGACCTGATGAACTGGCTCCTCCTCGTTGCGGTGCTCTTTGTGATCGTCATCTTCCGGACCTCGAACAACCTGACGCTCGCGTACGGTCTCGCCGTTGCCGGGGACATGGCGATCACGGGCACCCTGATTACCCTGATCTTCCTCTACCGCGGGGATATCATCAAGATGTTCCTTGCATCCGGCATCCTGCTCATCAACCTGCTCTTCCTCATCGCGACCTTCCACAAGATCCCCTACGGGGGTTACATCTCGCTCCTCCTCGCGTCCATCCCGTTCTGCATCATCGTGATCTATATCAGCGGCCAGCGGAAACTCGCGTCCATCCTGACGCCGGTCCCGCTCGATGAGTTCCTGCCCCGGTTCAACAAGGTGTACCACGACGTCAACCGCATTGCCGGAACAGCCCTCTTCTTTGCAAGGGATTTCCGCCAGGTCCCGCAGTACATCCCGCGGATCATGTTCACGAACAATATCGTGTACGACGACAATATCATCATCTCGATCATCCGGACCGAGCAGCCGTTCGGGGTCACGTGGGGCATGACCCGGGAGCTCACCCCGGGCCTGTCCATCTTTGAGATCTATCTCGGGTACATGGAGATCGCCGATATCGGGAGCATCTTAAAGGAGGCCGAGATCGACGAGAAGACCATCTTCTATGGCATGGAGGACATCGTCACGAGCCACCTCATCTGGCGTATCTTTTACGGGATCAAGCGTCTCTCCCCCTCGCTGGTCCAGTTCTACAAGCTCCCCTCCGACAAGGTCCACGGGGTCGTGAGCCGGGTTGATATGTAATTTTTGTATAAGGCCTCTCTTTTTGGGGTTGTTTTTTTAGGGTACCATCGGAACACAGGAGAGTTTTTGATGGTGCTTTTGAGTTTTTTGCTGCTGTCTGTAGTTCACATAAACTCCTGGACCATTGTCATTTTTGGATAATCCGGGTTCACACCAAAGATTTGGATACATCTTCATGGACATCCAATACCGGTACTGCACATTCTTCGGTAATCGCACAAGATGCGATGATGGCACAAGCGGGATAATGGCAGGTTCGGCATGTTGCCTGAAATTCCTGGACTGCGGGCAGATGCAAGAAGGATAGATTCGTAAAAAAAAAGGGTTGCGGATTAACTCCATATCCCGACTACCGGAATCCACCCATTGGTGCCGAACGCGAAGTTCTTATCAGTGCCGGCATCCCAGACTCCGTTCCCATTCTGATCAAGATACCACGCACCGTTCAGATAGATGCCGATCTTGTCTGTTCCGTCATCATTCCAGTCGCCAAGGACCGGCCCCCATCCTGGTGCACCGAAGGTGGAGGACTTGGTGCTGGCATTGATCGCACCAAGGCCGTCATAATCAAGCTTCCAGGAATTGCCCGTCTGCGTCCCGATTTCGGTCAGGTTGTTGGCGTTCCAGTCGCCGGTTAGTGCAACAGAGCCCGTGGTACCATAGCTGATACTCTTGTCGCCCGCTCCGAATGCATAGTCACCGGTGTAATCGATATAGTAAACCCCGTCTTTGTACACACCGATCTTTGTTTTACCGTCATTCCATTTCCCGACTACCGGTATCCACCCGGCTTCTCCGAACGCGAAGTTCTTGTCACCGGCATTCCAGGTGCCGCTTCCGTCATAGTCCAGGTACCAGGCACCATCCTTGAACGCCCCGGCCTTGTCGGAGCCGTCACCGTTCCAGTCCCCAACAACCGGTGTCCAGCCCGGTGCGCCGTAACCGAAATTCTTATCCCCGGCGCTCCACCAGCCGCTCGCATCGTAATCGAGATACCAGGCGCCGTCCCGGTATACACCTATCTCGGTCTTTTTGTCATGGTTCCAGTCACCAGCTACGGGGGTCCAGAGCGGAGCACCGAACCCGTAGTTCTTGTCCAGGGCATTGAACAGACCGTCACCGTTCATGTCCAGATACCAGCTGCCGTCTTTGTAGATACCGATCCTGCCCGCTGTCGAGGTACTGGCCTCAATCTTGAACGTAACATTTCCGTATGCTGCTCCAACAATATGGTCGGCAGCCCGGTCAACCGGCTGGCTCACTGCATAGACGGTGTATGTGCCTGTTTTGAGTGGAACTGTTGCCGTTCCCCAGTAGTAGGACCATGTGTTGTCTGGCGCAACATCAGTTTGCGCGAATGTCGAAGCGTCTCCGTTGATGACACTGACAACGGGATCATCAAGGTTGACCCCATGGTCATTCAGGTCCGGTCCGGTGATAAACAGGTACGTCTTGTACGATTCGGTGTTCGTACCGGAGAACTTGACTTCTTCGCCAAGAAGGTAATTCTTGTCACCAGCTGCCGCAATCGTGACTGCACCTTTGTCAACCCGTACGTTAACCTCGCCCCGCTTGTAGGTGCCGGCAAAGTTCTGCTCAACACGGATGGTATAGGTCTGAGGCTTCGTAAAGCTCGTGGTCACGAATTCAACGGTTCTGGTACCGGATGTCGTTGTGTTGACATTTACTGCAACTCTGGAACCATAGCCACTATCCGGAACATGGCTGACATCGTCAAACACGATACGGCCTGCACCGGCATTCTGGTAGGCATACCCGAGAGCAGAACCCATGGTAGCAACGGCATCTGCCCGCTGGGTAGTTGCATCAGGCTGCAGGGCAACATACGTCACGCCCGCCTGACCGGCATTGACAAAGGGGGGCTGTCCCTGGAGTCCGCCTGCCAGATCGGACGTGTTCTGGACCCAGAGATGGTAGGTTGTCGAGGGGATACCGGTAATCGTTACCACGAAATTCTTATTGCGAACAAGGGAGGCCTTATTGGTCTGGATCTTCAGGGTGTTTGCGACCAGAGTGATGGTGTAGGCCTGAGAAACCGTCTTGCCGGTATAATCTGCACTGCCCTGCCGGTAATTGGCTTTCATATTGTTGAGCGTGGACTCAGCGGATACGGTATAGGTTCCCACCGGATACGCGTACAGGCCGAACGTGTCGAGCGCCCCGGTGTCCCAGTTAAAGCCGCCGTTTGCTGCGCCCCAGAAGAACGGCTGGGTGTCAACGAAGTTTCTGAGGACCGGGTTCGGGCCGGCATCTGCTTCAACCGCATCATTATTGTAGAGTGCAGTGATCGGGGTGTTTGCTTCATTTTTGATCCTGATATTGATGAAACCGTCAACTGCCGGATCCGGATTTGCCGGGCTGCACGTGTCTAAGGAGCTGCTACGATACTCGGTGTCAACAGCACCGTACATGTTGGTGTCGATCCGGAAGCCGAGTCTCTCACCAACCGGGACTGACTTGCCGGTCACATCGCTGTCGGTGGAATAGTCCCAGATCCTGATGTCAAGGGACGGGTCAGTAACCGAAAAGACCAGTGATGCAATGCAGCCTGCTTCAGTACAGCTGCATCCTTCCATACTGGATGAATACGCTCTGCCGTTGGGATCGAGCAGGTACCAGTTGCCGGTATACCCGACAAAGTCTAAGGGTGAAACCGTCAGGCTCCTGTACCGGGTACTGAGGTCGATAGTCCTTGACGGTGCAGAGTTGTAGATATCTGCTGCCGATGCCCACCAGCCGATGCTGGTCAGGTTCGGGAGGGAATTCAGGGTATCACAGGGCACCTCAGCGCCACAGGATGCTCCGAAATACGCACCGTTCAGAGCACGGGTGACGTTGAGTCCCTCTTCGCCTATGTAGATAGCAGCACCCTGTCCGATGATAGTCCCGTTTCCTGCCGCCGATATTGGCATGATGCCGGCGAGCAGGAGGATCGCAATTCCTGTCATGAACCAGGTACTTTTTTTGTGTTGAGTAGGGAACTTCATTCAAGCACTTCGAAATCTTTTCTTAAGAATACGTTCATCTCCTCTCCCATAACGTTTTTTA
>CAZCZK010000181.1:0-3959 GCA_964503195.1 uncultured Methanoregula sp. | reverse complement strand
TCGTACTATCGGCTATCTGGCGTGCATTTCCCCATGTCAGTATTGGGTTCTGCGGCCGTGCGCCCGGATGGATTGTGCGATTGAAGGTGATGATCGAGCCGTCCTCTGCATCCAGAAGGCCGTATGCTTCTGTTGTGGTGTCGGCACGCAGCGTATACTTCCAGACCTGTCCAAAGTCAGCGCTGGTTGCCAAATCCACCGTAACGTCGCCGGCGGGAAGGTTGGGGAATGCTGAAAGGGCGATGATCTTTGCCTGAGCTTCCGTGACCTTCGGGCTGGTATTTTCTGTCGGTGTGACATAGGTACCCGCACGGGCGGTCAGGACCGGTTCCGGTGTGCCCGTTGAGGCAACCGTTGTGCCAGGTGTCGTCATTGTGGTCGTGCGGATTGCAGGAACGGCAGTCACGACCGTGGTGGCAGTTGGCAGGGGGATCGTCATGGGGGCGGCGGCGGTTGTCTGCCGGGTTGTCATGGTTGGTACCGGTGACGGCAGGGATGCTCCTGCAGGCTGCGGGGATCCGGCAAGGAGACCGCTCAGTATGATATACACAACGATAACAGCAATGAGCGCGACTGCGATCATACCAATCTTTTTCAGGAGACGGCGCTGTTTCTTTTTCCGGACAACCTCTTTGTACCGTGCCGGAAGATAGGGTTCATCAAATTCGCTGGAATCGTCTTTCACAATCGCCGCCTCATAAATTACGTATATATCTCTCTCATGTGTTAATAAAAATGACCGGGTTTTTTTATACGGGCCTTTCTCCTCCCTGGAGGCTCTTTTACAGGAATGGGGCGAAACCAGACTGAATTATGGCGATCCCGTTTGAGCCTCGGCCGGGTATGCATCATCCCCCGCCGCCATGGCAGTCCCCCTCCCGGAACACGGGAAGAAAATGAGGGATTTTCGCAGGACCTGAACACGGAGAGTGTGTGGGGATTTACCCGCGGGATTCCCCCGTCAAAGAAAACCTCTGTAGGGATAGCTGAGTACATGGTCACGCCCATGAAGCGGAAGAGAGCAGGATTTTTTTTATTGAACAAAAAAAGGGATCGTAAAAAAGATCCGGGAATCAGCAGTCCGTATCAGTACGTCCTTCCTACAAGCGTTGCCTTTCCCGGCTTCCCGCAGATAATACAGGGACCTTCTGTGGAGGTGACGAAGGGAGAACGGACTTCAGTCCCGAGGATAGAGGAGTTTGCTTTCTCCTCGATCGCATCGCCGCACTCCCGTTCCCGGCACCAGTGTGCGACTGCAACCTTCCCTTCATTGAGGGCTGAGTTCAGGGCATCCACCGAGCCCACCGAACAGAGATGCGATCTCGTGTGTTCCCCGGCCTGTTCCCGGATTGTATCCGTGATATCAGCAAGGAACTGCACGACACCTTCGCAGACCGCCGCTAGCTCAATCTGGCTCTTCTGGCCCGTCCGCTTCACACCCATGACCTTGCCCGCATCGAGATCCCGTGGTCCCAGCTCGAGCCGGAGGGGGACGCCCCGGAGTTCCCACCAGAAGTATTTTGCCCCGGGCCGCATGTCCCGAATATCCATCTTCACCCGGACTCCAGCCGCTTTGAGATCTGCTTCCAGTTTCTGTGCGGCCCCCAGCACATCATCGTGTCGCTTCCCGATCGTAATCGGAATGATGACAACCTGGACTGGTGCCACAGCCGGGGGGAGGATCAGGCCCTTGTCATCACCATGCATGCTGATGAGGGCTGCTATACACCGTTCCGAGATCCCATAGCAGGTCTGGTTTGCCAGCTGCTGGTCACCGGTTTTATCCTCAAACTGGATCGAGAACGTCTTCGAGAAGTGCGTGCCGAGATGGTGTACGGTCCCGATCTGGAGGGTACGGCCGCCCGGCATGATCGCATCCACCGCGATGGTGTAGTCTGCGCCCGGGAACTTGTCCCAGTCCGGGCGCTTCGAGATGGTGATCGGTATGCAGAGTCCCTCGTAAAACTCTTTTGTCAGGTTCAGTTCCTCCTCAATCTGCGCTTCCGCTTCGTCCCACGTGGCATGAACCGTATGGGACTCCATGAAGGACGTGATCTCCCTGAGCCGTATCAGCGGCCGGGTTTGCTTGGTCTCGTACCGGAAGGTGTTCACGATCTGGTAGTATTTCATAGGGAGGTCGGCGTGCGAGCGGAGCCAGAGCGCGTACATCGGATAGATAGCTGTTTCACTTGTCGGGCGGAGGACGAGCCTGACATCGAGCGGTGTCCTGCCGCCGTGGGTCACCCAGTAAACCTCGTCTTCAAATCCCTTGATATGCTCGGCCTCCTTCATGAACTCCTGCTCGGGGATCAGGAGCGGGAAAAGGGTTTCCTGGTGGTCGCGGTCGAGGAGTTTGCGGAGGCGGTTGTACACCAACTTTCGGATCGCAAACCCGTAGGGATACCAGACATAGAGCCCCTTGACCGGGTAGCGGACATCCATGATCTCTGCCCTCCAGAGAATATCATTATACCATCCGGAAAAGTCCCGTTTTGGCGGCAGGGCGCCCGTCTCGTCGTCCATGGAGTGTCCTCTTATGCTACTAATTGTATGACAACCGGCGTAATAAAAGCCTCGACAACCGCGGCGAGGGAGACCAG
Organism: uncultured Methanoregula sp.; assembly: GCA_964503195.1. Taxonomy (GTDB): domain Archaea; phylum Halobacteriota; class Methanomicrobia; order Methanomicrobiales; family Methanospirillaceae; genus Methanoregula. The sequence continues at coordinate 1,359 of CAZCZK010000181.1, read as the reverse complement.
CGGCAGGATATACCGGATGAACAACCAGCCGAAACGGCGTGCATCAACCGCAGTGTCCCCGGAACCATGGAACTCCGTGATCAGCGACCGGGCAAGGAGGACCCCTATTGCCCCGGACAGGATAAACGCGGGGATCTCAAAGATACCGTGCGGGAGAATGGCAGCGGCAACGAAAAGGGCCGTGTGGTCCTTGCTGACAATCTCCATAATGGCGCCGATGACGATACCATTCAGGCTCAGGATGAGGAGCGTGAGGACCCCGAACGAGGCACCTCCCAGAAAGAGCAGGATGCATGCCTGGAGGTTGTTGAGAAAGATCTTGAAGCACATGTCCAGAGAGTTGGTGTCGTTCATCTGGCCTGCAAACTCTTTTTCGAACATTTTTATGAGATCCTCACCCATGGATGGGTTCTGTGCTGACCCGACCCAGCCGAGGGTGACCATGGAAATGAAGAGGAGGGACGTGACGAGTACTGCCGTTGTGAGGGGAGAATCAGACATAGAGAACCATCCGGACCATGTCCCGGACTCCCGGCGCAAACCCGACAACGATCATCGCGAGCATCACGAGGTGCCAGAACGCGGGATGGGCCTCTTTCCGGTATATCTGCATCACATAGATTGCCGGGAAGAGCACGAGAAGTTTTAGGGGGAACATGACGAACGCCGTGCCGGTCAATCCGATAAGGGCAGACCCGACCACGTGCTGTTCCACATACTGGACCGAGGGGTGAAAGTCGATCCCATAACTGGTTGCGCTCGCGTCCAGCAGCTGGCCGAAGAGGAGGGTGAGATAGAGCGGGTCGGTCACGTACGTCCACGAGAGCACGTACCGCATGACAGCCCAGACGAGTGCGGTCGCGGTGACGGCCATGAGCGGTATTATTGCGAGAATGAAAGGGTCAATGCCATCGTGTGTCTGGCCCCAGGCAAGCAGGATGAGGGACGCGACGATAACAGCGAGGGTGCCGGCGAATGCGTAAAACGTCAGGAAACTGGCGGTGATCCCCCGGAGGGTAAGGGTGCGCGAAAGGACCAGCATCCCAAGGGTAAATGCGAAGATCACGAAATAAATAAGGGGAGTGATGAGTAAAAACCGCCAGTCACTGGTGATCATGCCGGTATCCTCGATGACCCGTGCCAGCCCTCCCAGAATGACGTAGGGAATAGTCGCCAGGATGAATTTGCCGTTGATTGTAAAACCGCTGTCGGCCATCAGCGATGAGGATGACATCCAGCGGTAGATGAGGTATACTCCGAGAATGAGAATGATGGCGTAGGTCAGCGTGTCCACGACATTATAGGCCTGACCATATTTGATGGGATCGATGTAATATTTGTATATGAAATCACTAATCA
>CAZCZK010000180.1:0-3972 GCA_964503195.1 uncultured Methanoregula sp. | reverse complement strand
TCAGATCCTACTCTGTCAGCCCGTTGTGACGGATCACAACTCCTTCTCGGTTCAGCCCTCCTTCAGGAGGGGTCACCAATCGAGGATTACCCACGGCACCACCATCAACCCTGTGTCTGGAGATTCGGTGGCGCCGTATGCCGGTGTCCGGTTGTACTCAACATCCGAACTCCGTCAAAGGTTAACCTCATATCGGCTTCCTCTAGTATTGAATAAAAAAGGATATAAATATATGCTACGGTTACCGGCGCAGGTGGGGGATTTCCGGGAAATTGCATCGGGGAGATGGGAGTTCAGCTGAAATACAGTTCTCCCGCATCAGTGATATAAACGTGGACGTCTTCGCAGATGCAGCGGGCTTTGCAGCACTGGGGGCGCGACTCACGGATACGGTTTATCAGGGAGATCGTGTCATACTTGACCTTGATGTTGATCTTCTCGGCCTCTCCAAAAATCAAGGTCGGAACCTCGAAAAGATCGGTGCCGTTCGGTATTACGCAGAGATGCGTTGCATCGAGGGTATAAAGGAACTCCAGGGTCTCCTTTGCCCGACGTATATTTTCCATGGCACTCTTTTCTATGGTGCAGACATTTGCCTTGGATGTTGAGATGATATCTGCAATCTGCTGTTGTGTCAGCCCCTGCTTGCGGTACCGGAGGACTTCCATCTGGCGATCGGTAAGCAACCCATCTTTCATGGTACCCAGTTTTATATACGAACTTAAACACTTTTCGTTAACTCTTCATTCCAACAACGACACGGATAAGGTCACCGTTTTTCCCGGGGTCTACCAGTAAAACAGGAGGATTTTAAAGATTTTTCCGGCGAGGAAAGACATTTCAAAATGTTTATATCAACTCCGGGTCATATTAACGTGCAAAAAAAATTTTAGGTGATATCAAATGGTAGTTAAAGTAGGCGTTGCAAAACTCGGAAACATCGCAAGCGGTGTTATGGCAGAGCTGCTCCTCGACGAGAGAGCAGACCGTGAAGATATGCAGACATTCATGGCAACCAGCGGCACGAAACTCGAGCCGGCAGATGTTGACCGTGTCGTCTCCAACCTGATTGCATACAAACCGGACTTCTGTATCGTTGTATCCCCCAACGGCGTTCTCCCCGGCCCGACTGGTGCACGGGAGAAGCTCGCGGCAGCAGGTTTCCCGGTTGTCATCATCACCGACGATGTAACCACCAAGAAGGAATGGGAAGGCGTCAAGGCAAGCAAGTTCGGGTACATCATCATGAAGGCAGACTCCATGATCGGTGCACGCCGCGAGTTCCTCGACCCCGTCGAGATGGCCGACTACAACGGGAACCTTGTCAAAGTACTGGCAATTACCGGTGCATTCCGCAAGCTCCAGGTTGCTCTTGACAAGGTCATCGACCAGGTCAAGGCCGGAAAGAAGGGCGACGCAATTGAGCTCCCGAAGATCATCATGACCACCGACAAGGCTGTCGATGGTGAGTTCACCAACCCCTTCGCGCTTGCAAAGGCACGCGCTGCCCATGAGATCGCCATGGCTGTTGCAGGCCAGAACGTCAAGGGCTGCTTCATGACCAAGGAATGGGAGAAGTACATCCCGATCGTTGCAAGTGCTCACGAAATGATGAGGAGCGCAGTAGTGCTTTGCGACGAAGCCCGCGAGCTTGAGAAGGCAGGCGACAGCATCATGCGCCAGGCCCACAAGAAAGACGGCACGCTCGTCGCCAAGAAGAAACTCGTTGCAAAATTCGAGTAAATCACAAATTTTTCTCTTTTTTATAGAATTTCCCGAGGTCTTCCGGAAGTGTCATGATGACCGGTTCAAGATGGAGCCGTTCCATGAATGCAGAATCACTGGTGGATGAAGGGTTTGGATTGATCCGGGAGATCATGGAGCAGAATGCCCTGAATCCATGATCGCTGCCATTCCTGTCAAAAAAGATGGACATGTTGAACGCGTGTGTTCCCAGTTCACGATATAACGAGAGGATCTCAAGGATGCCCCGCGCCATGAGATCCGCATAACTTTCCATCTCATCAAGGGTAGAGACGGGAAGAATCCCCCGCACCTCGCGCTCGCCAACCGGAACCGCATGGGCAGACCAGAGAATTTCATCACCGAACAGGTACCGGTCTGAACCGCGTTCCTGTTCCCTCACCGCATCCCAGTAGTTCCGGCCCTGTTTTTTCCGGTACTGATCGCTTATACTGATATACAAATCCGCAATGCGTGAAGGGCGGGAATCTGATAATCCCTGCATATGAGGATGGACAATGCTTGCGCCTGCCGATGGCAGAAAGTTCCAGTTGATGCTGGGATACCCGTCAGCCATACGGAGCGCTTCGATCTGCGAGAGAAGAGCATCCACGACCTGTTGCCTGCTGAACGCACCGACAGAATGGTCGCGGGTAATAACAGTAACAACATGGTCTTCACCGAAAGGATAGAGGTTGGGAAAAGTGACACTTTCCCCACGGAGGATCCGTTTACCATCGGGAAAGGTGGGGGTCACGGTCATGACTGCATCTCCGCAGAACGGGCACGAACCGGGGTTTGGCGGGATGTAGGATGACTGGTCTATCTGCCGGTTTAACCGGTCGGGACTGATCCTGCACCGGAGCATGGTGAGATTCTCTGTACGATACTCCAGCGTGCCCCTTCTGGTGACAACTTCCCTGACCGAAAACATACCTCTCACGATACTATTTCCGGCACGAGCTCATAGTCGTTTGCACAAGCGTCCGGCAAACGGTATCCCGTAGTGAGAGCGAAATACCGCCGCAGACAACTTTTCTCCTGACAGAAAGCTCCTCCGTGTACGACCTGCTGCCAGGTAGGGAAAGGGGCGCATTATGGTACAATGGTTCGGGTGAGCAGGAGTTTATGAGGTTTTGTTACCCGTAATGCGTCACCATCAGAGGGGAGGATTTCCCGAGGGCGAGACTCCATTGCATGCCAAAAAGAACCGCAAGTGTTTTCTGAATATTCTTTGGAGCAATAAAAATAAAAAAGGTAAATGAATATCTGCCGGATTTGCGATACCGTTTTTACGGTCACGGATTCCGGCAGGTCTCGGGTCCGCACTTATACGACGTATTTGCCGAGAAGGCGGATAGAGTTGGTCATGTCCGGACCAAGCGGTGAACCGAAGATGATCTGGGTCACACCAGCCTTGGTGAGCGCATCGCACTTTGCCTTTACCATTTCAGGGGTACCTGCAATGGTGAAGGCATCGATCTCCTTGTCTCCGACAAGTTCTCCAACCGTCTTGAAGTCGAACTTCCCGAGTGCTGCCTTGATCTTGGCAACATTGTTCAGGTCGAGGCCGTGGCGGGTCAGGAGGTCGGGCGGGGAGCCGGCTGCGATGAATGCTGCAACGATCTTTGCTGCATTGCGGGCCTTCTTCTCACTCTGGTCAATGGACATTGCGGTGTAGGCACCGACATCAAAGTTCTTCTTGCCTACCTTGTCGCAGGCTGCCTTGATGATCGGGATTGCAATGGCGAAGTCCTTGGGGTTGGATGCGTTGATGAGTGCACCGTCACCGACTCTTCCGGCGAGGTCGAGGACCTTGGGGCCCTGTGCGCCGATATAGATCGGGACTCCCTTCTTTCCGGGGAGGGTGACACCGGTCAGCTTTGCGCCGTCATAGTCGAAGAACTGCATACCTGACTTGTTCACCTGTTCACCGGCACAGAGCTTGCGGATCTGCGTAACAGCTTCCTCGAGCCGGCCGACCGGCTTTTCCGCGGCGATTGCCAGCTTCGGGAGCGTTGAGAGGTCACCGGGACCGATACCGAGGACTGCGCGTCCATCGGAGATCTCGTTCAGCGTGCAGAAGAACGATGCCATTGCGGCGGGTGTGTCAGTGAATGAGTTCATGATACCCGGGCCCATCTTCAGGGTCGTGGTCGCCTGCGCAATGGCGGCGAGGGTGGGGTAGCAGTGGCGGTTGTTGTAGTGGTTTGTGATCCATGCGAAATC
>CAZCZK010000179.1:0-3977 GCA_964503195.1 uncultured Methanoregula sp. | reverse complement strand
CTGCTGGATAAGCATATTAGCACCGTCCGACAATATATGCGCTGATGGATCCAACCAGAGAAACGCTGAATGAGCCGGCAATCCGCGCCTATCTCCACCGCCTCGTCGGGGACGAGGGTCTCAATCTTCTCGAACGCTTCCCGCTGGAAGGGGAGCACAGCGATGAAGACCTTGCGGCCAAGACCGGGATCAACCTGAACACCGTCCGGCACACGCTCTATACCCTGTATGAGAAGCGGCTGGCGGAATACCACCGGATCAAGAACAATGAGACGGGCTGGCTTACCTACCTCTGGCAGCTGCGCGTGGATCATATCTACGATGCCATCCGCGAAGACATGGCCATGGTGCTCGAGAAGCTCTCCCGGCGGGAAAAATACGAGGAGGAGAATGACTTCTATATCTGCAAGGACTGCCAGATCCTCTTCACGTTTACGCATGCGATGAACTGTGACTTTTCCTGCCCTGAATGCAAAAAACCGCTCGGGCACTTTGACAACGACGTGCTGCTCCGCTCCTTAAAGTTCCGTGTGGAAGCGATCAAAAAGTCGCTGGGCCATGCCTGAAACCAGGAAAAAAAGGTGCGAGGACCTGCTGCGCGACGCCGGGTGCAGCCCCCGGGTTATCGCCCACGCGGGGGCAGTCCGGGACTGTGCCTGCAGGTATGCAGCCCGTCATCCCGGTATTCGTTTTCATCTCGTGGAACAGGGAGCGATGCTCCATGATATCGGCAGGAGCCGGACCCACGATATCCGGCACGCCCAGTGCGGGGCTGACCTAGTTCGTGAACGGGGGCTTGGCGAAGAGCTTGCCCGCATCGTGGAATGTCATACGGGTGCCGGTCTCACGGCGGATGAATGCACGCTCCTGGGATTGTCTCCCCGTGACTGCATGCCCCGGACAACCGAAGAGAAGATCGTTACCCATGCTGACAACCTGATCGCCGGGAAAAAACAGGTAACCCTCCAGGAGTCGCTCAGTTCAGCCATTCACCTCCCGCGGAAAGCGAGGAAGCGGATGGAGCGGCTGGCAGCTGAGGTTGAGCTGCTGTGCGACTGACCGCGTAAAAATATCAGATGATGACCTGCCGTACCTGGGGCAGTGCACGGATTTTTTCTATAACCCCGGCCGGCAGCGGGTCTTCCAGGATGATCACCAGCCGGGGCTCTTCAGAGAACTGGGGATCGGTGACGAAGATCTGGCGGATCGACAGCTGGTGGTCCGAGAGGATACGGACTGCTGCACCCACAATACCGCGCTCGTTTGCGTTCTTTGGCAGCACCGTGATCACGGTATAGCCCAGGGATTCGGCAACCTTGCTGATATCCGGCGTTGCCCGCATGTTCAGGAAGATATCGCGGAGCATCGGGCGTTCAAGGATCCGTTTCGCGGTGGCATCAACAACCCGCCGGTCGGACCCGATGGCTTTTGCAACCGCAGTAGCCGGCATCTCGATCCCATTGCAGCTGATACGGCCGTCATTCGTCACCCCGAAGCCGTTTTCCAGGAGGAAGCGCACTACCCGGCTCTGGGACGGTGAATCCCCAAACTCGTGAATGATATCAGACCACATATCCACCACGGTGAACTCCGGATTTACGTGCAGGGACCTGGTGAACGGGAGAAGTGACTGGATCCTGTCTGGCTTTTTTTCCAGGATGGTACCCCACCTGTTCCGTGTATAAGTGTGTGGTTTTGTGCCCTGAAATATCCATCGATGATCAATGTGGGTGGATCCGGTTGAGGCCGGGTGTGCCGGGCATGGGTGGAAGCCGGCCCGGAAGGATGAACGATGCAGCGGATACGCCGGGATTTCCTCCACCATACGGGATTTCTGGTCCCTCCCTCATCCAGGTTCCCTGCCCCCGTTCAATGGCGCGGGGGAGGACGGGCGGGCTTTGAGGGTATTAAATCTCCTAAAAGAGTTGGATATCACTAATAATCAATAAAACAATATATTTCTCGTTCAAAATTTGTTACAAATGTTTATATACTAAATTGGTAAAATAAAGCAAAGGTTCATTAAATGAGGAAGCAAATACACCAGTATGATAAAAAAATACGAGTGTTGTGGAAATTGCCGGTACTGGAAAACCGTGTTTGATTACAAACTGGGGATCTGTCATAGAAACCCGCCAACGGAGGAGGGCTATCCCTCCACCGGGCCGGATGGGTCCTGCGGTGAATTCCGTGATCTGGTCTGGATATACCGGAAACCAGGTACCCATGAAGATCGGCTGAAAGAGAACCCCCGGCCGCTCTGAACCAGGGGTCACCGGGAAATTGGTTTACTCCCCAGCCCTTCCGGAGCGTGCCACAACCCCTGCGTTTTTTTGTTCCTGCCTGCTGACCTGATCACCGCGACCGGGTCGACCCTTTTTTTCCTAAACTGCGGTTCGTTTGTTGGTTCCCCCCCTCCCGCCTCTTCCGGCAGCGTTTCTTCTGGCCTCGCGGGAATACGTATGCGGAGGGGTTGTTGCCGATACCAGATTCACTTCGTTGTCCCGGCTGTGCCCCGGGACCGGTCATGGCGGCAGGAGAAGCGAAAGAATGGGGGAAGCGGCTTTAAAAAAAAAAGAGCCACAGGATTTGAGGGATATGCCAAAAAAATCCCATTTTCTGTCGCAAGTTTTTATTAGATAGACAACCTTTTTGTTATGGCACGAAAGCGGTTTGATCCCCCGGGGGTCGTCTCATCGCAGTGCGTTTCCTCAGTCATCGGGCGAGGGTAGCCAAGCCAGGTCAAAGGCGCTAGGTTGAGGGCCTAGTCTCGTAGGAGTTCTTGGGTTCGAATCCCATCCCTCGCATCTGGACGCGAAGTTCGATGCGTTCAGTTTCCTTTTTAAGCCGGTCATTTCAGAAACTTTTCTATGACTTACCCAGTCGCTCAATTACTTACAGACAGCTCTTTTCATCCACTCAGGCAAGGCCTCGCGGAAAACGCGATCAAGGCAGCCCTCCAGGACCTCACCATCACGCCAATCGATGCAGCCCAGATCCGTGAATTCATCGCAGAACTCCGGTCCTGCAAGAACATCAGTGCTGGTCGTGCAAACAAGCTCACCTTCACGCTGATTGCCTGGCGCCGGTTTATCGGGCCCTATGCCAGCAATACGATTGGGGATCTGTACGCTGCAATCCCTGAGCTGAGAACTGCGAAGAGCCATCGTCAGAGACTATTCAAGCAGAATACCATCAGCGATTTTATCGCCATCCTCAAGCAGTTCTACCTCTGGATGATCGAGAACAAGTACTCTGCACTCAGCGAGAGCAAGATCCACAAACTCCAGACACCCCCCAAGGACACCATGACCAAGGTGGCTGCGGACCTGCTGACACCGGACGAGATCACTGCGATGGTGAAAGCATGCACCCGCACCATGGACCGGGCCCTCATTATGATGCTCTACGAAGGCGGGTTCCGGATTGGCGAGATCGGGACCATGACCTGGGGCGATCTCACGTTCGATAAATACGGCATCATCGCGAACGTGAACTTCAAGACCAACATGCCCCGGTACGTGCGGCTCATCATGGCCAACGAATACCTGGCACAGTGGCGGGCCTGCTACAAACCGGACCCGAGCGGGGAGCGGCTGGTCTTCGTGAACGAGCGCGGCAGGCCCCTCATACATGCAACCATCAACAAGCGGCTCAAGTGCATCGCGACGATTGCCGGCATCCGCAAACACATAACGCCGCATGTCTTCCGTCACAGCCGGATTACGCACCTCATTAAGGAGAGGGTCCCGGAGAGCGTGATCAAGCTCATGATGTGGGGTAACATCAGCACTGATATGTTCCGGACCTACGCCCATCTCACCGGGCAGGACATTGATTCTGCGATGCTCCAGTCCTACGGTATCAGTGTCACTGGAAATGACAACGCCACAACACGGCTGGAGCCGGTCCAGTGCCCGCACTGCCGGAAGATCAATCCGCCTATCTCGAACTATTGCTTCTCGTGCGGCCAGCGG